>NZ_AOPZ01000536.1 GCF_000414115.1 Streptomyces aurantiacus JA 4570 | reverse complement strand
CAGTTCGGGCGGGTGGGTGGGAAAGGCCGCCGCGCAGCGGCGGCAAACGGCTGCCGCCCGGCACGACAAACGTCACCCCGCCGACGCGGCCCCCGCCCGCCAGGCGGGCAGCAACTCGTCAAGGAGCGCCTCCGTGCGCGGAGGAAGCCCGCGCGCACCACTGCGGGCGACGAGATCCGCGGCGAGCGTCCGCAGCCGCGCGGGATCGCCCACGGCATGCGTCGCGCGCAGCAGCTCGTTCCAGAGCCGCTCGTCGCCCGGCGCGGAGCCGAGCGCCGCGTTCAGCGCCTCGATCGCCTTCTCGGCACGGTCCTTCTCCAGGTGGAACTCGGACAGCGCGAGCCCGATGTCCGCGACGAGCAACGGCAGTTGGGCGTCGATGATCTCGTGCGTGAGCCAGCCGTACCGCCCCTGCGGCCGGTCCGCGAGGAGCGGCCCCCGCACCAGCACCAGGGCGTCCGTGAGCATCCGCCCCCGCACGGCACGATTGCCGGACCCGCGCCCCTGCGTCGCCTCGTGGTACAGCGACCGCAGCACGTCCAGGTCGGACACGACGGACTTGGCGAGCGTGAGCCGGCCGGTCCCGTCGGCCCGCAGCCGCGGCGAACCGTCGGGCTCGCTGCCGAGCCAGTCCCGCAGCCGGTCCACGAGGGCGTCGCGCACGTCGTCGGTGACCCCGCGCGGCCACAGTGCGGACGCGAGGACCCGCGGGTGCACCCCTTCGCGGTGGAGCAGCAGCAGCGCGAGCGCCTCGTGAAGCAGCGCGCTGCGCTCGCCGTCCGGGGTCTCCAGGCCGATGATCTCGTACGACCCGACAAGGCGTGCGTACACCGCGGGCCGCCCCTGCTCGCTGACGTCCACGAGGAACGGCGGGGCCACCGCCGCGCCGCCGTCCGAGCCGTCGCCGCCGCCCCCGGGCCTGGGGTCGGCGTCGACGAACAGCTCGACCACAGCGCGCCGCAGCGCGTCCGGCAGCCGCTGCGCCTGAAGTTCGAGGCCGAGCAGCGGGGCGAGCAGCTTGCCCTCGCCGGTGATCTGCATCTCCCAGGCGGCGCCGGGCAGGTCGCCGGAGTCGGAGCCGACCAGGTAGCCGATGCCGAGGCGGCTCGCGTCGGCGGCCAGTTCGGCGAGCTTGACGGCGTCCTCGGCGCTCGGCCGGTCCGCGAGCAGCACCAGGTGCGGGGCCCAGCGGGTGTGCTGGGCCGGGCCGGTGCGGCCGGTGAGCACGGAGTCGTGGCCGGCCGCGCCGAGCGCGCCGCGCCGCTGCCGGGTCTCGGCCTCCATCGTCTCGATGAGCGCCTCGACGTCCTCGAGGTGGCGCAGCCGGTTCGGCGCGAGCGGCGTGAGGTCGGCGCCGAAGCCGACGAGCGTGATCGTCATGCGGTCCGACCAGCCGTTGGTGGCGAGTTCGGCGGCGACGGACGCGAACACGGCCGCCCGGTCCGCCTCGGTGCCGGCGAGCGACACGATGCCGGGCACGGCCTCCAGGTTGAGCAGCAGGCGCGAGTCGTCCATGGTGCCGAGGCAGACCAGGCCGGGGTAGGGCGCGGCGGTGTCCACGTCCCCGTACCGCCCGGCGTCCGTGCGGGCGAGCGTCCAGAACGTCTCGTCCTGCCCCAACTGCCAGGGGGCGGGCGGGCGTCCGGACGGCTGGGCGAGCTGGAGGTGCAGGTCGCCGTGGCTGAGCCAGGCCGCGTACACCGTCGGCAGCGGGCGGGACTCCTCCGTGAGCGCGGCGGCGAGGCCGCGCAGGGAGCGGTCCAGGAGGCGCACGCCCTCGGGGTCGGCGCCGACCAGCAGGGCGTCCTGCGCGTCGGCCGCGCTGCCGGTCGGCGTCGGCGGCTCCATGCCGCGGCGCAGGCCCACGGCACCCATCGCCGACTGCCACAGGGCGTGCCGCCGGCGCCGGCCGAGGGCGCCGAGCAGCCCGGCGGCCAGCAGCGGCGCCCCGATGAGTGCCTCGGGCAGCCCGAAGGACGACTCCGACGAGTCCGACGCGTCCGCCGACTCCTCGGCTCCGGCGGCGGGTGTCTCCCGACCCGTCTCCTTGCCGTCCCCGCGCTCGGCCCCGCCGGGGCGCTGCTCGGGAATGGTGATGTGCGCCGTGTCCTGGTCGACGGAACCGCCGCCGCCCTGCCGGTCGCCGCCGCTCTCCTGGGCGCCGCCGCCCTGGCGCTGGTCCCCGGACTTGGCGTAGTCGGAGATCTGCTCGCGCACTTCCTCCGACACCTTGGGGGCGTCGTCGGGCATCTCCACCAGTTCGCCGCCGTGCGCGTCGGCGGGCATCTCCATGATCCAGCCGGGCCGGATCAGGCTGGCCTCGGAGAGCCGCGAACCGTCGGGCTGCTCGCGGTCCTTGTTGAGCTGGTAGATCTCCTTGTACCGCCGGCCGTCGCCGAGGTGGCGCTCCGCTATCTCCCAGAGCGAGTCGTGGTGGCGTCCCTCGGGGGGCTGGATGCGGTAGAACTTCGTGTCCCCGTCCTGCCCCTTGCCCGCCTTGGCGGCGGCCTGGCCGGCCTGCTCCGCCAGCGCGCCCGCGGCGCTCGCCGCCGCGGACTGCTGGTCCTGGCCGAACACGCCCGGCGTCTGCTGCGCGGCGGCCGCGGCCGGCTTCTGGTTGCCCTCCAGGGACTGCCCGAACTGCGAGAGCCCCGGCGCGAAGCCGGCCGCCGTGGCGCCGACGAGCAGCAGCGCCGCGACGAGCTGGCGCGCGACCACCTGGCTCGGCCCGGCCCCCGGCACCCTCCCCGGCATGCCGACGCCGGACAGCGCCGCCTTCACCTCCACGAGCACGCACGCGGTGAACTGGGCCCAGGCCAGCCAGACCACCACGGTCAGCACGTTGATGAACGTGCCGACGGTGATCTCCTGCTGCAGCCAGTCCAGCGACGGCGCACCGCCGGGCAGCGGCCACCCCACGAAATACGCGAGCGCACCGGGCACGCCGACGACCAGCGCGGCGAGGGCCACGAAGGCGAAGAACGCCTTGACGAAGTCGCCTGCCGAGCGCCGCCGCCCCGGCAGGGGCTGAGGCGTCCGGTTCCGCGGACCCGTCGAGCTTGGGGTGGTACGTCGCGCCATGGCGGGTGTCCTGGTCCTGATCCTTGTGTGGGTTCGTGTGTACGTGCTCGGTGCTCGGGTGTACGTGCTCGGTGTACGTGCTCGGTACCCGGGCCGATGTTACGGAAGGTGCCGATGCCCCGGCAGGGCCTGTGGACAACTCCCTGTGGACAACTCGGCGGCCGCCTATCCGACCTGGTTCTCCGCCGCCGCCCGCCCGCGTACCGTCACGTCGCCGCCGAAGAACATCCCGGTGAACACCGGGCTGTACGTCATCTGGACCTCGACCTCGACCTGTTCGGCGGTGGCGGTGACGCAGTGGGTGGCCGCCACGTCCGGGCCGGTCAGGCCCATCTCGCGGGCGAACTTCTTGACCCGGGCGCCGCAGTTCTCGTAGTTGATGGGGGCGCCCTCCGCGCCTTCGTACAGGCCCTCCGTGTCGAGGTCCTGCGCGGCGTAGCGGGCGGCCTGTTCGGCGATGTCGGCGGCGCGTTCGCGCTTGGAGATGGACAGGCCGCCGTCGATCACGAACGCGGTCAGGGTGAGGAAGACCAGCGCGAAGACGATGACGGCGCCCGCGCCCGAGCCCCGGTCGTCCAGGCGCGCCCGGCGCGCGTCGACCCACCCTCGTACGGCGCCGAAACCCCGTACACCCCCCAAGTCGATTGCTCTCACGCCGACCTCCGGTACGGATCCAGCGGGGAGCTGAAGCTCGCCTCCAGCGTCGTCGGGATGTCGAGGCCGAGCATCGCGAGGCCCCGCACCTCGCAGCTCACCTCGACCGTGAAGAGCGTGTCCGGCTCGAAGCCCGCGCTCTTCTGGACGACATGGACCGGGCCCGAGCAGACGTCCTCCAGGTCGGCCTTGGCGGCCTTGCGCGCCTCGGCCATCGCCGTGCCCTGGTCCTTCTGGATCGAGCCCGCGCGGGCGGCGTCGCGGGCCGCGCCGTCGATGGCCCCCCGGCCGTCGACGAGCTGCCCGAAGGCCACCAGGACCAGGATGAAGAGGATCATCACCGGTGCCAGGATGACGACTTCGACCGTGGAGAGTCCGCGGTCGTCGGCCGCCGCGCGCCGTGTCCCCCGTGTCACCCGTCCTCCTCGACGAACCGTTCCACCGGCCCCGACGACTGCGCGTGCACCGTCATGTCGAGACCGGGAAAGACCGTGGGCACCTTGGCCGTGATCTCCACGCCGACCGTGTTCTGCTCCGGCTGGATGGTCTTCACGTCGGGGCCGAGCACGAGCTTCGGGCCGAGCTGGCGGATGTAGGCGTCGGCGACGTCGGTCGCCTCGCCCCGCCAGCCGCCCGGGTTCTCGTCGGCCGTGGCGCGGGCCTTGCGGGCGCCGGCCTGGGCCGCCGCCTGGGCGACGTGGTCCGCGAAGAAGTACAGCGCGAACTGCACCGTCGCGAAGATCAGGAAGAAGAGCACCGGGGTGAGCAGCACGAACTCGATCGCGGTCATGCCGGATTCGCCGCGGGCGGAGGCGGCCTCCACCCTTCGGCGTACGAATCCCGGCATCCGGTCACGATTCACGGTTCAGCAGGTCTTGCTGGCGTCGGCGCCCTCGATGCAGTCGCTGACCTTGTCGGCGCCGCCCTTGAGCGCGTTGTTGATGATCGCGGCGACCACGCCGACGATCGCCACGACGACCGCCGAGATGATCACCCACTCGACCGCGGACGCGCCGCGGTCGAGCTCACCGGAGCGGGCGCGCCGCACGCGACCCTGCAGGAAGGTCACGAGGAAGTCGACCGCCGGAATGCCGGTGTTGAAGTTCCGTCCGTTCATGGTGAGTTGTCCTCTCGAAAACAGAGTTGTGGGGGGATGTACGGGTCTGTGGAGCGGCGTTCGACGCTTCCCCGCCGGAGGGTTCAGGGGTTCATGCCTGGAACACGCGCATCGCCGCCGGGAAGATGAGGAACACCAGGAATCCCGCACACAGCAACAGCTGTGCCACCAGCATCGACTGTGACTTCTCGCCCGCGCTGCCCTCGATCTCGGCGAGCTCGCGGTGCCGCATGGTCTCCGCGCGGGAGGCGAGCGATTCGCGTACCTTCGCGCCGTCGTCCGCGACCAGGGCCAGCGACGCGGAGAGGTCCTTGAGCTCTTCGACGCCGAGCTCCTCACCGAGCGCCCCGAGCGCCTGCCACTGGCTGATGCCGGTGATCCGGGCGTCGGCGAGGGCGTTGCGGATACGTTGCGTCGCCCAGCCGTCGGACACCTCCGCCGCCGCCATCAGCGCCTCGGGCAGGCCACGGCCGCCCGCCAGGCTCATGGAGACCAGGTCGAGGTAGGCACCGATGACGCGCCGCAGGTCGCGCCGCTTGTCCTGCGCGTCCCGCCGCACTTCGAGGTCCGGCAGGAAGAAGAAAAGGACACCGAACATCAGGGCGAGCCACACCGGGATGATGGGGCTGCGGCCGAAGCCGAGGGTGAAGATGATCGCGAAGAGGAACGGGCCGAAGAAGACGCCGGTGGCCGCGAGCAGCACCTTCGTCGCCAGGAACTTCTCCCAGCTCCGGTCGAGCACGGCCAGGTCGGCCCGCAGCGACCGCATCTCCCAGCCCTGCTGGACGTAGAACTCGGCGACGCGCCTGCCCACTCGGCCGCGTACGGTGCCCAGCCGCCCCGTGTCCTCGGCGTCCGCCGCCCGGTGCGCGGACTCGTACGCGGCGCCGCGCGCCCGCATCGCGTCGATGCGGGCGACCGTGGCGACCGCGCTGCGCCTGGACGGCATCAGCGCCCGGACGAGGGCGAAGACGCCGAGGCCCAGGGTGGCGCCGATGACGATCGGCATGGTCAGGTTCATCGACGTACCCCCTCAGAGGTGTTCGTGTGCGGCGGCAGCAGTTGCTGGCCCGTGCCCGGTTCGGCGCCCGGCCCCCGCGGACGTACGAACTGCACCCCCGGCTCGTCCCGGACCAGGAAGCGGTCCGGCGTCTCGACGGTCGACAGCTTGCGCAGCCACCAGAAGCCGAGCGCGAACAGGCCGCACACGCAGGCGAGCACGAGCTGCCCCGTGGGCGTGCCGTAGGGGGACACGAACTCGCGGTTGAAGATCGAGAGTCCGAGGACGAAGGCGATGGAGACCGCGACCACGATCTGCACCGAACGCCGGGTCGAGGCGCGCTGCGCCATCACGCGCTGGCGCATGTCGACCTCCTCGCGCGCCGACTTGGCGAGCGCGCCGAGGACCTGCCGCAGGCCGGGCCCGCGCAGCTTGGCGTTGAGGATGAGCGCCGCCACGATGATGTCGGCGGAGGCGTCGTCGATCTCGTCGGCGAGGATCTGGAGGGCCTCGGGCAGCGGGGTGCGTGCCCGCAACCGGTCGACGAGCGCGTCCAGATGGGGCCGGAGCACGGGCGCCGCGGCCCGCGCGGACGCCGGAATGGCCTGCTCCAGGCCGACCGCGCCCGCGATGGTGTCGCGCAGCGACTCGGTCCAGGCCGCGAGGGCCTCGACCCGCTTCATCTGCTGGCGCTCCTCGGCGGCACCGCCGAACAGCTTGTCCCAGAAGAAGACGAGGATGCCGGCCGCGATGCCGGCCACCGCCCACCGCGAGAGCAGCAGGACGACCAGGCCGACACCGGCGGCGAGCGAGCCGCGCTGCCCGGCGAAGCGGACGAGCTCGCTCATCCGCTCGCTGGCGCGCTGCTTCTCGTGGGCCGGCTTGGCGGGCAGTCCGCGGATCGCGACGGCGAGCAGCGCGAGGCCGCCGCCGACGGCGACGCCGCAGGCCAGCCCGTACAGCACGGGCAGCGAGAACAGACCCTCCATGGAGCCGAGTGAGTTCATGTCGTGCTCACCCCCATTGCCCGGCGGGCCGGTAGCCGAATGCGGCGAGGTCTTCCATGCAGGCGATCGGCGCGTGCGGCACGACGCGGCCGTCCGGCGCCTCCGCGAACACCTCGCTGGACAGCACGCGTCCGTCGACACCGTTGACCTCGCGGACGGAGGTCACCATGCGCTGGAGCTTGCCGCCGGTCTGGTAGTTGTTGCGCCGCTGGATGAAGACGACGAAGTTCACGGCGCCGGCGACGAGCATCTGGCTGGCCTCGATGGGCAGCCGCTCGGATGCCTGGAGCGCGTACGTCGAGATCCTGTTGAAGACCTCGCTGGAGCTGTTGGCGTGGATCGTGGACAGCGAGCCGTCGTTGCCCTGCGACATGGCGTTGAGCATGGTCACGATCTCGTCGCCGAGGACCTCGCCGACGATGACGCGGGAGGGGTTCATGCGCAGCGAACGCCGCACCAGCTCGGCCATGGATATCGCGCCCTGACCCTCGGAGTTGGGCAGCCGCTCCTCGAACGCCACCACGTTGGGGTGCAGGTCGGCGAAGGTGTCGAGGCCGAGCTCCAGGGCGCGCTCGACGGTGATGAGGCGCTCGTGCGGCGGGATCTCGTTGGCGAGGGCCCGAAGGAGCGTGGTCTTTCCGGCGTTGGTGGCGCCCGCGATCATGATGTTCTTGCGGGCGCGCACGGCGCAGGCGAGGAAGTGCGCGACGTCCGGCGTGAGCGTGCCGTTCCCCACCAGGTCGGACATGAACACCTTGCCCATGCGCGCGCGGCGGATGGACAGGGCGGGCCGCCGGGCCACGTCCATGACGGCCGAGAGCCGGGATCCGTCCGGGAGCCGCAGGTCGAGCTGGGGGTTGGCGGAGTCGAAGGGGCGGGACGACAGACCCGAGTAGGCGCCGAGGATCTGGATGAGCTCGATCAGCTCCTCGTCGGTCTCGGCGACGGGCTCGGCCTTCGCCTCGCGCCCGTCGGCGTATCCGACGAAGACCTGGTCGCACCCGTTGATGTCGATGTTCTCGACCTCGGGGTCGTCCAGGAGGGGCTGGAGGCGGCCGACGCCGAAGAGCGCGGCGTGCACGGCGGCCGCGTACTGCTCCTCGGTCTCGGCGTCCAGCGGGGTGCGCCCGGCGTTGATCTCGCCGCGGGCGTACTCCTCCAGGATCTGCGCGATGACGGCGCGGGCGTACTGCCGCTCGTCCTCGCTGGACATCGGCGTGACGCCGGAGACCTGGTCGAGGCGGCGCTGCTCGGCGATGCGGTCACCGGCGTCCTGCCGGAACCGCTTCACCAGCTGGTGGTCGACGGCACTCATCGCCGGGCACCCGCCGTCGGGCCCGCGGCCGGATTCGCCCAGGCGGCGCCGTACTGCTGGTACAGGTCGGCGGTGACCTTGCGCGCGGACCGGATGAGCATCGACTTGTCGAGCCGCCCGCGCTTGCGCCCCGCCAACTGGTCGGCGCCCGCCGGGTCGTCGGCGAGGGTACCGACGACGCGGGCGCCGGTCTGCGCGGCCACGAGCATGTCGTTGACCTGGTGTATCAGCTTGCCGGAGTTGGCCGGGTCGGCGATGAGGACGACGCCGATGAGGGGCGTCGCGAGCGACGCGGCGCCGCGGGAGCCGCCGTGCAGCTTGGCGGCGAGTGCGGCTGCGCGGTCGCGTACCCGGGCGATGGCCTCCGGCTCCGTACGCGAGATCAGCAGGACGAGCGCGGCGTGCGGGAACAGCTCGATCGCCGGGCTGTCGCCCGCGATCCGCCCGCAGTCGGCTATGACGTCGGCGGGCGCGTGCGGGGAGTCGGCGAGCTGGGCGAAGGCACGCCCGAGCGTCGGCCAGATCCCGGCGAGCCCGGCGGCCTGCTCGGAGGTGCCGAGGCCGACGAGCACTTCGAGGCCGCCGGACAACGGCTGGGTGTGGTCCCAGAGTTGGTCGGGGACGAGCCCGCGGCGCGCGGTCGCGGCGATGGACAGCATGCCGGTGTTGGGGTTGAGCGGGCCGCCGTGCGCGGCGGCGCTGCGGTAGACGAGGTCGCCGCCCGCGGGGTCGGTCTCCGCGACGAGCACGCGCCGCGGCCAGACCGCCGAGAGCGCGACGGCCGCGGTGGTGACGCCGGGAGAGCCTTTGTCGGCGGCCAGAGCGATGAGGGCCATGTGTCGTGTGCCCGCCCTCTAGTCGGCGGACGTGGGGACGACCGCCACGGCGACTTCGCCGAGCGACGCGGCACTGGTGACCGCGGCGACGTCGTCGTTGTCGACGAGAACCGTGATGCTCAGATTGCCGGTGCTGATCGTCGAGTCTTCCTTGCTGTTGACGAGGCCGACCCGGGCGTCGGCGACGAGGGGCGTGCGGCCGGCGGAGCTGCCACCGGTGCCCTTGTCGCCGGAGCCGCTGGAGCTGGAGGAGCCGTTGGCGGCGACGCGGTAGAGGGCGACCGTGTCGCCCTGCTTCAGGGTGGAGGGGTACTGCCCCTCCTTCAGGGCGAGACCCACGGACGCCTTGCCGGTGGGCAGGCCGCCCTTGTCGTCGAACATCTCGCCGACCACGACCGTGCCGGGGTAGATGGTCGTCTTGGCCTTGAGCTTGGCGAGCGCGCCGCGCTGGGACGCCTTGATGTAGTGAATGCCGGTGTCCTCGGCGACCATCACGGTCTTACTGTTGTCCGTGGTGACCGATTCGCCCGGTGCGACCTTCTCCGTCACCTTCACGACCTCGATACGGTCCCCCGCGCGCAGCACGAGCACCGTGGCGCCGAGCGCGCCGACCAGGATGAGCAGAACGGCCAGTGCGGCGAGCGCGGGTTTGCGCTCGCGAGGCGCTGTGGGAAGACGCTCACCGACCCCGGCCGGAGCCGGCACGGCGGAACGGTTGTTGCCCGCCCCCGTACGCTCTTGGATCTTCACGCAACCGCTCCCCGTACGACCAAGAAAAATCCGTCATTTGCGACACCTGTGTCCGCCTCGGCCGGGGTTCCATTGGCCCGTCAGCCCCAGGCGCGGTGTCAAGCCATCGCACCGTATCAGCAGCACATAAGCCCCTCAAGGCGCGTTATGAATCGCGAACCTCAGGCGATCCATCGTTATTCACGCGCAACGCGAGGTGGTTGGTTCCACGATTGCCGGAGTTGTGCCCCCGAGAGCCGAGATGTGCGGGCGCGAACCAAATGGCTTTGCAGTAATGGGGGGCGTGCGGCGACTTCCCGCCACACGGAGTCCGTGATCTGCGTCGCGCGATGAACCCGCCCCCGCCATGGGGCATCTCACCATCCGGCACACGCCGTTCCAGGTATCGGTCCATACCAAGTCCCGTACCTGCAAAGCTCCGTACCGAAAGAGAAATTCAACCCCCATGAGACTTTCCTTTCCTTCCCGCACGATCCGCACGACCCGCGCCACCCGTGCGACCCGTGCGACCCGCGCCACCCTCGCCTCCGCGACGGCCGCGACCGCCCTCGCGCTGGTAGCCACCAGCGCCCCCGCCGCCAACGCGATCATCGGCGGCACCGAAGTCTCCAACGACGCCTACCCGTTCATGGTGGCCGTCCTGGAGAAGGGCTCGGGCAGCGCCTTCGACCGCCAGTTCTGCGGCGGCAGCCTCATCGCGCCGGACGTCGTCATGACGGCCGCGCACTGCCTCGTCGACGACGCGGGCAAGAAGGTCAAGGCGAAGACCGTGCAGGTCGCCGTCGGCCGCACGGTCCTGTCGAACGGCAGGCAGGGTCAGATACGGGACGCGAAGACGAAGGGCACCGGCAGCCGCGACAGCATCGTCGTCCACCCCCGCTACCTCCAGGGCCAGGACGCGTACGACATCGGCTTCATCCAGCTGAACAAGCCGGTGCGCGGCATCAGTCCGGTCAAGCTGCCCACCCAGGGCACCGACTCCCTGCTCCGCCCGGGCCAGAAGGCCACGGTCGCCGGCTGGGGCAACACGGACACGGCCCTGACCCACACGCCCGACCGCCTCCGCCAGGTGAAGGTGCCGATCCTCTCCCACAACGAGTGCAAGGTCAGCTACGACGGCTACAGCTCCAAGGTCAACTTCTGCGCCGGGGTCGAGGGCAAGGACTCCTGCCAGGGCGACAGCGGCGGCCCCATCTTCCGCACCGTGCCCGGCCGCCAGGACCCGATCCAGATCGGCGTCGTCAGCTACGGCGACGGCTGCGGCGACCAGGGCGCACCCGGCGTCTATACGTCCACGAGCTCGGCGAAGCTGTGGAAGACGCTGGACGAGTCGCCGGAGGGCAAGAGGGTGAAGCGGACGCTCGGCCGCCGCTGAACGAGGGCCGCCGCCGCCCCTGGTGGGGCGGCGGCGGCCCGCTTCCGTCCAGTGGCTCGGCGGCCCGCTCCCGTCTAGTGGCTCGACTCCTCGGGACGCGGATCGAGCACCTTGCCGATGAGCCCGGACACCCGGTCCGAAGCCGTGAGTTCACGGGTCTCGATGTGCTCGAAGACGATGGCCAGGGCCAGGTCCAGCGCGTCCACGTCTCCCGTCGCCGTGCCGAAGCTGGCGGACTCCTTGCCCCGCGAACTCTTGCCGCGGGTCATGGTGATCTCGACCCCGGGACGACTCAGCGTCGCCGCCCGCTCGAAGCGCGCCACGGCATACACGTACGGCCGCCCCTGACACGTCATCCGCAGAGCCCGTGAACTGTTCCGCAGCGCCTTCGCGTTGAAGTCGAGACGTACGCGCTCGCCGCCCACGTCGAAGCGCGCGTTCTTCAGGCAGGGCCGCGGGGGCCCCACCGTCCGGTACACCACGTCGGGCATCTGCTCCCCGAACAACCGCACCTCGTATTGCCGGTGGCCGCCCTTGAGGCCGGGCTTGCGCCATTCGAACTCCACGGTGACGTCACCGAACGGACCCACCGTCCCGGCAAGGCCGTGCACCTTCTGGGCGTGGCCGGGCAGCTTCTTGCCCCGGTACCACTCGAGCTCGAATTGGAATTCCGCCATGACTCCTCATTGTGAAAGCGAACTCACCGGGACACTGCGTCCACGCTCAGCACAGGGGCAGGCCGTCGAACTGGGCCGCGAGGCCGCGCTTGGTCTTGAACTTCTGCCCCGGCTTGAGGGTGTTGCAGCCGGAGTCGGGTGCGAAGGACCACCTGACCTTGACCCGCTTGGTCGTTGAGCACTTGTTCGTCACGTAGGCGGTCTGCGAGATGATGCCCCGGTCGACCTTGACCTTGACGCAGGAGGGCGCCGCGGCCCGGGCCTGGGCGCCGCCCTTCGACGGTGCCGCGTGGGCCGTGCCGGTCAGGGCGAGCACGGCGAGGCCGGTGACTCCGACGGCTATGGATCGCTTCGCGAGCGAGAACGTGCGCAACTCGATGTCTCCCATGCGTGAGGGTGTTCCTGAGTGGGGGGTGTTCCGGTCGTGAAGGGTAGCCTCCCCCGGCTACCAGTTCATGGGGTTCAGCTTCGACTTGGCGATGCCCTTCCCGAGGTCCTTGGCCTTGTCCCCGGCCCAGTCCTTCGCCGCCCCGGCGCCCTTCTTGATGTCGTCCCAGTGCTCGACGACCTTGGCTCCGCCATAGACGGCGCCGGTGACGACGGTGGCGCCGATGGTGAACGGGTTGGGGGCGACCATCGCGGACGTCAGAGAGGCGTTGAAGCCGACCTCCGCCACATCCGCGACATATCCGGCGCCCTTCTTCTTGAACGCTTCGGCAGGATTCCCCTGTGCCCAGACATTGGCCGCGCTGAGCCCCGTGGCCACGGCGCTCGTACCGACACCGGCGACGCGCAGGAAGCCGCCCGTCTTGCTCGCCGCGCCGAGACCCTTGAGGAACGGGGAGGCCGTCCTGCCCGCGGCGACGACGCTCGGCCGGGCGTTGTTCAGCTTCTGGAAGTACGCGGCCGAGCGGCCCACGCGCCACAGGCTGGCCTGACCGGCGCGGGTCACCAGGGCGCCCGAGTGGGTCACCCCGCCATAACGGGCCGCGAGGGCATCGGAACCGACGAAGAGGTTGACGCCCCTGGTGACGAGCGGCGAGCGCACTCCGGGCAGCCCGCGGAACCCGTCCCAGGCCCGCGACAGAAGGTCCGCCCGGAAGCCCGCCGTGAACGGCACCCGGCTGGCCTGCTGATAGAGCCTGCTGCGGCCGAAGTGGTTGCCCAACTGCCCCGGCAGCCAGCTTCCGGGGGCCGCCAGCGAACGCAGCTCACCGGCGGGTATGCGGAGCAGGCCGCGCTGCGCGAGGGCACGGTACGTGCCGCCCCGCATCCAGGAGGACTCCACCGCCGCCCGCAGCAGGCCCTGCTTCCAGGAGTTCTTGAGGAAGACGTTCCCCATGGCGGTGCCCGCGACAAGCGTCACGCCGCCGACCTTCATCATGGTCAGCGCATCGCTGGCGTCGTTCAGGAACGCCTCGATGTCCTTCTCGCCGATCTCCTTCAGGCCGGGCACCTTCGCCAGATAGTGCGCCTCGATCCGGGCCAGCCAATCGCTGTACGTCTCCCGGTGGCCGCGCTCGAAGAGTTGCTCGCCGCGTACGAGCGTCGCGCGCTTGCGCAGGTTCGGCGGGGTCGTCGTGACCCAGGTGCGCATCGGCTTGATGGGGGTCAGTTTGTCGGAGACCCCCAGGGTCGAGGCGCGCGTGAATGCCTCGTCGAGTTTGTCCGACAGACCGCCCTTGCCGTCGAGGAGCTTGGCGAGCTGGTCCAGATCGTCCGGATTGACGTTCCGCATTCTGATTCCCCCTGATGACGAGCTCTACGAAGCGGCGCCGGCCTTGACCAGGTCCGCCTGGTCCGGGAGGAGGTCCGCGAGCTTCTCCCACACCTCACCGGCGCTGGACCGGACGAGCCGCAGCGTGCTCTCGGGCCCGACCTGGCCCTCCTCGATGGGCTCCTCCGGCCGCACCCGCAGCCAGTGGCCCTGCGGGCCGCAGTCCCACACCGCGATGCTCCGCACCGACTGGGCGCCTTCGGCACCCCAGGCCGTCGTCATGCGCCAGGTGGCGTCCAGGGACAGCGTCAGGTCGACGAGCGCGGTGAGCTCGGGCTCGGCGAGGTCGCTCGCGGCGGACAGGGCGGCGACGGCCACGGCCCGAAGGTCCGCCGTCTCGTCGGTGACCCCTTCCAGGGCGGCGAACACCGCGTCCAGCGCACCCATCGTCGTCGTGATCTCGGAGACCCGTGCGTCCCCGGACGTCCCCGCGCTCTCCGACTCGTCCCGCTCGCCCCGCCGCAGCTTGACCTTGCGGGCCATCTCCCACACCAGGGTCTTCGGCTCGATCGGAACGTACTCCGACTCCTCCTCACCGGGCCACGCGTCGTGGGAGAACACGGCGTCCTGCCCGACGACCACGCCATGGGCGAGCGAGCCGTGCTGACCGGTCACCTCGGCCTGGATCATCACCACCGGGCGCGCCAGGGCGGTCAGGAATTCCCGGAGCAGCGGGGAGAGTTCGCCCTCCGGCCCCACCAGGCCGATCTGCTGGAGCTCACCGAGCGAGTGGTGCAGTTCGGCGGGCGGGGTCTCCTTGTCCAGGAGATGGGCGAAGACGGCGAGATGGCGGTCGGCCAGCTTGAACCGGCCGCGCGAGCTGTCGAAGGAAGGCATGTGGATCAGTGTTGCTTACACAAATTCACCGGGAGGGGGCGGGGTGGGGTGGGGTCCTGGCCAGGTGGGTGCGTGACGCATGGCCCGGGCTCAGGGCCCGGCTCAGGAGCGGGCTCAGGACCCGACGCGGGAGAAGATCCTGCCGGGGGCGGAGATCATCGCGCCCCGCAGGGACAGATTGCGGGTGTAGACGCCTTCGAAGAGGATCGCGAGGCTGAGGTCCACCGAATCCGTCGCTCCGGCGGTGGTGCCGGTGATGCTCTTCGGGTTCTTCCAGCTCGACCGCGCCATCACGACTCTGGCCCCGTCGCGTTCCAGCGTGTGGTGCCGCTTGTTCTGCTCCTCGAGATACGTGTACTCCCGCCCGAGGGCCCAGATCCGCAGGCCCCGGGCCCGCTTGTCGGCGCTCCACGCGTTGCGTGAGAACGACGCGGTCTGGCCCGCGACCGTCAACAGCCCCCTGGCAAGGCGCGGTTGCACGGTGTAGCCGAGGCCCCGGAAGGTGGCGGGCGGGATGCTGTCGCCGCGTACGGCGGTGCCGACGTAGAGCCCCTGGTCGGCGGCGGGCACCACCTCGCGTGCCGGGTAGGCGAGCTCCACGGCTCCCAGGTTGCCGACCTCACCGGTCCACCAGTAGACCCGGTCCCGCGTCCTGACCTGGGCGCCGGGTTCAGCGCGACGCAACTCGAAGGAAAACCCGCTGCTCACCATTCCGCGATCTTCTCCACTTCTGAAACCGACGCCGCCGGGCCGGCCCGCGCGACCGGGCCGGCCGACAGGCTCGACGGGCTAGGGCGTGTCCGATGGGTCGGACACCCCTTAGTCGAACGGGTTGAGCGACTTCACCAGATTCTTGCCGCCCTCTTTGAGCTTGTTCACGCCCTCGCCGACCTTCTCCCCCGCCCAGCGCCCGGCATCGGCGACCTTGCCCGGGAACTGTTTCACCTTGTCCCAGTTGTCGACGATGGAGGAAACGCCGTAGACGACTCCGGTCACCGCGGCGGCGCCGATGGTCACCGGGTTGGGCGCGATCATCGCGGCCGTCAGCGAGGCGTTGAAGGCGACGCCGGAGACGTCCGAGATGTAGCCGGCCTTGTCCTTCTTGAACGCCTCGATGGGGTTGCCCTGCTGGACCAGGTCGAACGCGCCGATGCCGGTGGCCGCGATGCTGCCGCCGATACCGGCCGCACGCCACCATCCGGCGGTCTTCGCCGCCGCGCCCGCACCGGAGGCGAAGGCCGCGAGCCTGCTGCCGCCCGTGGCCGTCTTGAGCGCGGCCGCGCCCTTGCCGACCTTGAGCAGGCTGGCCTCCCACGCGAACTGCTTGCCGGCGAGGGCCGCGTACTTGTCCGCTCCCGTGAGGACGTTGAGGATCGGAGCCGGCGTCCTGGCGCCGATGGAGGCACCGAGCCTGGCGATCCTGGCCGGGATGTAGCTCGGCGCCTTGCCCTTCAGGATCTGCGCGAGCGTCGTACCGGGCGCCTTGAGGGCGTCACCCTTCTTGAAGTACTTGTACAGGCCGAGCGTTCCCGCGGCCGCCATCTTGAACGCGCCCGGAACCGTGGAGGCGAGGGCGGTCAGGTCGATGTAGTCCGCGACCACCTCGCCCAGGTTCTCGTTGTTCGTGACCTTGGCGACGCCCTCGCTCTTGATGCGGGTGATCCAGTCGCTGAGAGTCTCGCCCTCCTTCTTCTTCAGCCAACTGGGGTCGAACTTGCTGCCGTTGGCCACCGAGGCGTTCGCGATCAGCATGATGTCCGGCGGCAGGTTGGCGTCCTTCAGCTGCTCCGGCGTGAATCCCGCGTAGAGCGCCGCGGCCAGCGGATCGCCGTCGCCGGCCCTGACGATGGCGGCCCGCCTGCGCAGGTCGGGTCCCGTCTTCGTCACCCATGACGTCATCGGGCTGAGGGGCGCGAGCTTGTCCCGGACACCCAGGTTCGAGGCGCGTGTGAACGCCTCGTCCAGCCGGTCCTGCAGATTGCCCTTGCCCTCCAGCAGCTTGGCGAGCTGCTCGAGATCCCCGGGCTTGACGAGGCGCATGGAGCTGTCGGTCACTTGTCCCCCTGAGTCCGACCTGACTGAATCGCGTGTGCTGGTTCGACTTCCACTCGGACGACCGCCGGGATCCTACGAAGCCGGGTCGACGAGGAGCTGGTCCTGGTCGGGCAGGAGGTCCGTGATCCGCTCCCAGAGCTCCTTGGCCGTGACTCGGCGCACCTTCAGCTCGCTGCTCGCCTTCACCTGGCCCTCGCGGACCGGCTCGGCCGGCGACTCGCGGACCCAGTAGCCCTCGAGGCCGCAGTCCCACACGGCCAGCGCCGACACGCCGAGACCGTCCGGGGCGTCCGCGCCGCCGGGCCACGCCACCGTCATCCGCCACATGCAGTTGAGCTGCGCGAGGACCTCGGCGAGGCGGGCCGGGGCGTGCGCGGCCTCGGCGATGGCCTCGGCCCCGTCGGGGCCCTCGGACTCCATCCGGTCGAGGACGGCGTCGAGCACGCCCATCGTCGAGACGATCTCCTCGCCGACGTCATCGGCGTCGGCGTTGTCCTGGTGCAGGTCCACCATCCGGGACAGCGCGAAGACCAGCATCTCCGGCTGCACGGGGGCGTACTCCGACTCCTCCTCACCGGGCCAGCCCTCGTGCGTGAAGACGAAGTCGTTCCCGACCACCGCGCCGTGGTTCGTGACGCCCTGCGGGCCCGTCGTCTCCACGCGGGCGATGACGTGCGGCTCCATCAGGGTGGACACGAGCGGGTAGAGCTCCGCCGAGATCTTGCCGTCCTCGTCGATGATCTCCGCGGCCCGCAGTTCGGCGTGCGCCCGCGACAGTTCGTCCGGCAGCTCCCCTTCTTCTACGAGCAGCCCCAGCACGCTGATGTGCGCGTCCGACAGCCGCAACCGTCGCCGAGCCGGATCCATGGCAGGCATGTTCTTCTCCCTCAGACCTGTACGAGCTTGCCGCACAGTGTGTGGCGTGGGGGGCGGCGGGGCCACCCTAAAGCTGATGATGCGGGGCGGCGGTCGCGTGGGACAGCGCGGCGAGGAAGGCCGCCCGGTCGCGGGTGGCGATGGTGAGCCGCTCGCCCTGCCGGGTGCCGATCACGACGCTGTCCATGCCCATCGGCACGCCCCAGGCGCCGCCGACGAGCCGCGGATTGCCCTGGTCGGCGGCGCGGAACCCGGGCAGCGGGGCGTCGACCGTGTGCAGAGAGGTGGCGTACCGCTGTGCGGCGCCGGGAAGCGCCTCGTTCGCGGCCGCCCGCACGGAACCCGGGTCGAGGGCCGCGAGCGGGATGCGCTCACGGCCCACCCGCAGCGTCCGCGCGTCGATATCGATGCGGTGATAGACGAGCTTCGACAGCGGGACGGCGAGACAGCCGCCCAACGGCAGGAGAAACAGCGCGCACAGACCGAGCCAAATACCCAGGTCCTCGGGCAGCGACTGCACGCCCAGGTACGCGATGCCGGCCAGGTAGACCGCTACGCATATGACGGACCACGTTTTTGTGGGTTTCTCGGCGTAATGCATGCTTCCTCACTGCTGGATTCGGGCTGGCTTTGGGGCGCGTCCTCCTGGTGGACGCTATCGACGGGTTCCGCAGTTCCGCCAATGATGATTCCCGGTCAAGTTGCCCCATAGCAGGCAACTCGCTGTCCCGGACGGCGTGAGAATGGCAACGGATTACCGGCGCCGCAAGGCGCCTGAGTACTCTCGTTGCGGGCCTCACTGCGATCCTGGGCGACCCGGGGCTGCCCCGCCTCGCCCGGCAGGCCCGAATTGCCGGTTCAACGGGGAGGTAGCCGCGATGGCGGATCCGGAGCTGCAGGAACAGACCAGGAGGGCTACGCAGTTGCGCAGCCTGGCCGACCACATCGAGGGCCTCCCGAAGGCCGCGCACACCTTCTCGACCGCGCAGATGAAACAGTGGGCCGGCCCGCACGCGGACGATGTGCGCGGCGACTTGAAGAGCTGGAAGACCAAATGCGAGAACGTCGCGGAGGCACTGCGCACCGTGGCCCGCGAGTGCGACCAGGCGGTCAAGGACGCAAAGAAGGACAAGTCCTGAACTCACTGTTGTGCCCCGGGTCCTGAACTCCCTGTCGGGGCCCGGGCGAAGCACCTCGTGAGGCTTGCGCCGAGAATACTCCCCACGCGCGGATTCGCCCTCCGCGCAGGAACAGCAGTGGCCCTCGCAAAGGCCGAGAGGAATAGCCGGTATGCAGGTGATGGTGACCGTCGTACGGGAGGGTGCGGGACCGCGGGACGTCTTGCTGACCGTGGAGGACGACGCGACGGTCGCCGACGCCGCGGCCTGCCTCACCGTCGCGTCCGACTCCAGCAACGTGGTCACGGGACGCTTCCCCGCCTCCCTCGACGTCCCCGGCACCGGGGGCGGCGCGCCCCCGGCCGCCGGCCCGGGGCGCACGCCCGGCCTCTGGGTCGACGGCACCCTGCACGACCCGGCGGCCCCCGCGGCGCGCGCGCTGCGCGACGGAGTCCGCGTCACCACCGACGACTCCATCGGGCCCTTCCTGCGCGCCGGCGAGCCCGTGGGGCGGTTCGAGCTGCGGGTGTGCGGTGGCCCGGACACCGGCCGCGTCACCCGCGTCCAGGCGGGCACCGCGAGCGTCGGATCCGACGGCACCTGCACCCTGCCCGTGGCCGACCCGACCGTCCCCGGCCTGGCCTTCCGGCTCTCCGTCGGGGTCGACGGAAGCGTCACGCTCCATCCGCAGGACGGCGTACCCCTGGTCCTGGACGACTCCCCCGTGACCGCGGACTGCCCCTGGCCCGCCGGACTGCTCGTCCGGGTCGGGGACACGCGTCTCGTCCTGGTGGAGACCGAGGCCCCGGACGCCCACCTGGCGCCCACCGAGGACGGCGGCTACGCCTACAACCGCCCGCCCCGGTTCTCCCCGCTGCGGCAGCGCCCGCGGATGACCGTGCCCGCCGAGCCCGTGAAGGGCGAGGGCCCGCGGCTGCAGTTGATCACGTCGTTCATACCCGCCCTGTTCGGCCTGAGCATGTACTTCATGACCCGGCAGGTCTACACGCTGCTCTTCTGCGCGATGAGCCCGCTGATGATGCTCGGGTACTGGTTCAGCGAGGCGCGCCACACACGCAAGAAGTACAAGCAGGAACTGAAGGAGTACAAGAAGGCGCTCGTCGAGTTCGACGCGCAGCTCGTCGAGCTGGGCAAGGCCGACCAGCGGGCCCGGCGCGCCGCCCACCCCGACCCCGCGGAGCTCCTGCTGTACGCGACAGGGCCGCGCCGTCGCCTCTGGGAGCGCCGGCTCGTCGACCCCGACGTCCTCCAGCTGCGGGTGGGGCTCGGCGAACTGCCCGCGGACATCGAGCTGCGGGCCGCCAAGGGCAGCAGCTTCGACGAACCGCCGGAGCCGCCCGTCATCACGGACGTCCCCGTGGTGCTGCCCCTGCCCGAACTCGGCGTCATCGGCGTGGCAGGACACCGCCCCCTCGGCCTGGCCGTCTCCCGCTGGCTGCTCGCCCAGGCCACCGGCCTGCACAGCCCGCGCGACCTGTCCCTCGTGGTGCTCTCCGCGGCCGCCGACGCCCGGGACGCCTGGGACTGGGCGCACTGGCTGCCGCACACCGCCCCCCAACTGGGCCAGGACTGCCTGTCGCTGGTCGGCTCCGAACCCGAGGTGGTCGGCCGCCGCGTCCATGAGCTCCTGGCCGAGCTGGAGCGCCGCAAGGCGAGCTCGAACGACTTCGGGGCCGCCAACCGGCTGCGCCCGGACCCCTTCACGCTGGTCGTCCTGGACGGCGCGCGGCTGCTGCGCCGGATGCCGGGTGTGCCGCAGCTCCTCCAGGAAGGCCCGCAGCACGGCATCTTCGCCGTGTGCGTCGACGAGGACGACCGGCTGCTTCCGGAGGAGTGCAAGGCGGCCGTCATCGGGCTGCCGGACCGGCCGAACCACGTGCGGATCAGCGGCGGTGGCCTGGAGAACGTCGGGGACGTGCTGGCCGACCAGGTGACGACGGCCTGGTGCGAGCTGGTGACGCGGTCCCTGGCGCCGGTGCGCGACGTCAGCCAGGACGACGCGGACGCCGCCCTGCCGACCGCGGCCCGCCTGCTCTCGCTGCTCGGCATGCCGGACCCCACGGGCGCCGACGTCGCCAAGATCTGGCAGCAGGGCGGATCCACCACGGCCGCGCCCATCGGCGTCGCCGCCGACGGCCCCTTCGTCCTGGACATCCGCAAGGACGGGCCGCACGCCCTCGTCGCCGGCACCACCGGCGCGGGCAAGTCCGAGCTGCTCCAGACGATCATCGCCTCGCTCGCGCTCGCCAACCGCCCGGACGCCCTGAACTTCGTCCTCATCGACTACAAGGGCGGCAGCGCCTTCCAGGACTGCGCCAAGCTGCCGCACACCGTCGGCATGGTCAGCGACCTCGACGCCCACCTCACCGAGCGGGCCCTGGCCTCGCTGGCCGCCGAGCTGAAGCGGCGCGAGGAGATCCTCTTCGACACGGGCACGAAGGACCTGGAGGACTACAACGACACCCGGAAGATCCGCCCCGAGCTCGAACCGATGCCCCGGCTCGTCCTGATCATCGACGAGTTCGCCTCGCTCGTCGCGGAACTGCCCGACTTCATCGCGGGGCTCGTGGACATCGCCCGCCGGGGACGGTCCCTGGGCGTCCACCTCATCCTGGCCACCCAGCGCCCCGCCGGTGTCGTGAGCGCCGACATCCGGGCCAACACCAACCTGCGCATCGCGCTGCGCGTGACCGACGGCGCCGAGTCCTCCGACGTGATCGACGCGCCGGACGCCGGTGCCATCGCCAAGTCCACCCCCGGCCGCGCCTACGTCCGCTCCGGCGCGCAGTCGCTCGTGGCCGTGCAGTCGGCGCGCATCGGTGGCCGCAGGCCCAGCAACGACGCCGACCGGGCGAAGGCGACCGCGTTCCCCGTGGACTGGGCCGCGTTCGGCCGCCCGGCACCGCGCCTGGCCTCGAACGACGACGACGGGACGCTCGTCACGGACCTGAGCGTCCTGGTCGGCGCCATCCGCGAGGGCGCCGAGCTGATGGGCTTCGGCGAGCAGCGCAGCCCCTGGCTGCCGCCGCTGCCCGACCTGCTGTGGCTGGGCGGACTCCCCGACGCCCAGGAGGTGGAGCCGCGCGCCGAGGGCGAGGTCCCGCCCATCCGCCTGGGCCTCACCGACCTGCCCGCACAGCAGCGCCGGGCGCCGCTGGCGCTCGACCTGGTGCACGGCGAGCACATCATGCTGGCCGGCGGCGCCCGCTCGGGCCGCTCCACCGCGCTGCGCAGCCTGGCCGGTTCGCTCGCGGCCAACACCTCGCCCACCGACGTGCATCTGTACGGCATCGACTGCGGCGCGAACGCCCTGCTGCCGCTGGCCAACCTGCCGCACTGCGGGGCCATCGTCACGCGCGACCAGCCCGACCGCGTGCGCCGGCTGCTCGACCGGCTCTCCGGCGAGATCGCCCGCCGCCAGCAGTACCTGGCCATGGAGGGCCTTTCCAGCGCGGCCGAGCAGCGGGCCATCGCCGCCCCCGGGGACCGGCTGCCGTGGATGGTCCTGCTGGTCGACAACTGGGAGGGCTATGTCGCCGCCCTGGAGAACATCGACTACGGGCGCCTCGTCGACATGATCACCAAGATCTTCCGGGAGGGCGCCGCGGTCGGCGTCAAGGTCGTCATGACCGCCGACCGCAGCGGCTTCAGCGGCCAGATCTCCCCGTCGTTCGCGGACAAGCTGATCCTGCGGCTCACGGACGCCAACGAGTACTCCCTCGCGGGTCTTTCGGCCCGCGAGGTGCCCAAGGACATGCCGTCGGGCCGTGCGCTGCGCCTGACGGACCAGGGTGTCCAGGAGAGCCAGATCGCCCTCCTGGCACCGGACCCTTCCGGTCAGGCCCAGGTCGCCGCCCTGCGCGAGATCGCGCAGGAGGCGCAGCGCGTCCATCCGGTGCCGCCGAGGAGCCGTCGGCCCCTGCGCGTGGACGAACTGCCCATGCGGATCACGCTGGATCAGGTGCGCGCTCTCGACCCGTCGTTCGTCCCGCCGTCGCCGCTGTGGTCCCTGTTCTGTGTCGGCGGTGACGAACTGGAGCCGATCGGCATCGACTTGGAGGAGTCGGGCCCGGGCTTCGTGATCGCGGGACCGCCCAAGTCGGGGCGCTCGACCGCCCTGCTGGTGGCGGCGCGGAGCCTGCTGGCGAACGAGGTGCCGCTGATCCTGGTCACCCCCCGGCGTTCGCCGTTGCGATCGCTGGAGGACGAGGCCGGCGTGCTCGGCGTCCTCACGGCGGACAGTTCGGAACGCGACCTGAAGGATCTGGTCGAGCGTGCGGACGGCAGGTTCGCCGTCGTGGCCGACGACGCGGACATGCTCTACGACGGTTCCCTGGACCGGCCGTTGGAGGAAGTCGCGCAGAACGGCCGGGACGGCGGCATCGCGGTGATCGCGGCGGGCGCCACGGACACGCTGAGCTCGCAGTACCGCGGCTTCGTGGTGGAGGCACGGCGCTCGCGCCAGGGAATGATCCTCTCGCCGCAGAGCGCGTCGGACGGCGAGATCTTCAACGTCCGGGTGCCGACCGGCTCCGGCGGCGGGCCCGTCGGCCGCGGCATTCTCGTACGCAGCGGGCAGATGATGCCGGTCCAGGCCATCCTCGACGCGTGACCCGGTGCCGCCGGGGGCACCTGGCGGCATACGTGTGGGGGGCCACCGTTTCCGGTGGCCCCCCACACGTATGTGCCGCGCATGCGGAGCAGATCAGACGGAGGTCGCCTGCTCGATCCTGTCGTGGCTGTTCTTGGCCGACTTGTAGGCGTCGCCCAGCGAGTCCGCGAGACGGTTCAGCTGCGGCTTGAACTCGCGCCAGTCGTCGCGGAACCGGTCGGCGCCCGGGCCCTTCCAGAAGCCGTGGCTGTCGTTGGCCTGGCCGTCCAGGAGGTGGATCAGGTCGCGGACCTCTGTCTCCTTCTTCTGGAACGCCTCGTACAGCTTCTGCAGCTTCTCGAGTTTTGCACCGCGGTCGATGTCAGACATCGATACCTCCCCGTGTCGCTAAAGTAAATATTCTCAACTGCCACGTGGGACGCTACCGCACCTGTCAACGCCAGGTTTACCGCCCACCGCATCCTGCGACGGACCTGCGACATTGCCGCGACACAACGGTGTTCGACGAATCCCCCATAAGCTTCCAGAGGCGCATATCTGCCCCGCGGGCGGAATGCGGGACGCGTCGGCCGGACTTGTTCAGCCGACCTTCTTCAGCCGCGCCTCCGGGTCCCCGGCCTTCGGGTCCTTCGACGTGTACTGGAGCTCCGCGCCGACCGGCCGGAGCCATACCGTGTGGGAAGCCTGGGAGCACTGGCCCTTGTTGGACTTGGCGCCCACGCCCGTGGCCACAAGTGCCTTCTTCGTGGCCGACTTGAGGGTCAGGATGTCGACGCACGTGTTGCCGATGGGGTCCGTCTGCGTCACCGTGCCGATGCGCCGGCCGGGGGCGGGGACCTGGTTGACGGTCACGTCGAACGTGCCGAGCGGTACGAGCCCCTTCTGCGCGGACGCCTTGCCGGTCCATTTGCCGAGGTAACGGGCCGGTACGGCACCGTCCTTCGGCGTCTGGGCGTCGCCCGCGCCGTCCGTCGCGCTCGGCGGGCGTCCCGCCGAGCGGAGCCGCTGTCGCCGTCGCCGTCCTCCGGCAGCAGGCCGAACATGAACGCCGACCCCACCGTGACCGCCGCCAGCGCCCCGGCCACCGCCAGGACCACCGTGCAACTCAGCTTCCGGCCCCGGCCGTCGGGCCGCGCGGGCGCCGCCGTCGCCGCCACGGACAGGGAGAGCTTGCCGGGCGGCGACGCGTCGGCCGGCCCGCTGCCCGTCGCGGGC
>NZ_AOPZ01000535.1 GCF_000414115.1 Streptomyces aurantiacus JA 4570 | reverse complement strand
GCGGCGACGCGGCGGGCCGGGCGGGCGTCGTGGGCCCAGCGGTCGACGGCGCGGCAGAGCGCGGACGGCTCGTCCTCGGCGAGCGCGCCGAGCAGTTCGTCGGCGCGCGGGTGCGCGCAGTCGACGAGGGCTTCGGTGAGGTCGTCCACGGCGCGGTGCCGGTGGGTGTGCAGGAGGGCCTGGGCGGCGGAGGCGACGGTGGCCTCGGGGGCGGCGCGCAGCGGACTCTCGTCGGCGAACCAGCGGGTGAGGTGGTGCTGTACGGCGGCGGGGTCGGCGGCGAGCTGCTCCGCGACGGCGTCCAGGCAGCGGCGCCCGGTGCCGGGCGGGCCGTCGTGCACCACGACGGCCCGCAGCAGCTCGAACCGCGCGGCCTCCGGAAGCCGCAGCGCCAGCCAGAAGTCGGGCCCGAACTGCCCCTGGGCGGCGAGCTGTTGGAGCACGTCGGCGTACGGCGTGGCGTCGCGCACGCGGAGCAGTACCTCCCGCAACAGATGCCGCGCCCACCACCAGGCGTCCCCGGCCGCACCCGGCCCGGGCCCGGCGCCCTCGACAGAGCCCTCCGCCCCACCCGGCGGCCCCACGACGCCCGCAGAACCATCCCCCGGCCCCTCGGCCCCCGCCCCGGCTCCGCCCGACCCACCCACCCCGGCCCCGGCTCCAACCCCGACCTCAGCCTCACCCGAGCCGTCCCC
>NZ_AOPZ01000534.1 GCF_000414115.1 Streptomyces aurantiacus JA 4570 | reverse complement strand
CGCGTTCGCGGACCGCTTCAGCTTGCGGGAGACCTTCGCCGCGCGGATCCGCGAGCCCATCACCCGACCCTCGGGGTCAGGCACCGAGGCCAGCACGCTGTGCAGGATCTCGGCCGCCATGGCGACCTCCATCGACATCATCACGCCCGCCGCCCGCAGCGTGTTGCAGTAGTTGCGCACCTGGGCAGGGGAGTTGAACTCCGGCGGCGGCAGCAAGGACTGTCCACCCCCGCCGTGGCGCCCGTTTCCGCGGTTGACGTTGATGTTGATCGACGGCATGAAGGAGCCGCCCATCGCGCCGACGAAACCGCCGGCCGCGGCCCCGGCGTTCGCGAACTTGTTGCCCTTGGCGCCCGGAGCAGCGCCGTTACGCGTCGGGGTAGCCATCAGCCCGTCTCC
>NZ_AOPZ01000533.1 GCF_000414115.1 Streptomyces aurantiacus JA 4570 | reverse complement strand
CCTCCGTGGTCGACGCCTCGCACCACGAGTGGGGGGACGAGGAGTGGATGCGGCGGCGTGGTGACGTACCCGTGCACGAGGCGCCGTTCTCGGTGTACGAGGTGCACCTGCCGTCGTGGCGGCCCGGCCTCACCTACCGCCAGCTCGCCGAGCAACTACCCACGTACGTAGCCGACTTGGGCTTCACGCACGTGGAGCTGATGCCCGTCGCCGAGCACCCCTTCGGCGGCTCCTGGGGCTACCAGGTCACCGGCTTCTACGCGCCCACCGCCCGCCTCGGCACCCCCGACGACTTCAAATACCTCGTCGACTCCCTGCACCAGGCCGGCATCGG
>NZ_AOPZ01000532.1 GCF_000414115.1 Streptomyces aurantiacus JA 4570 | reverse complement strand
CACCGCCGCTGCGCCGGCCGCCGTGGCGAGGAGTCTTCTGCGGGACATGTCTTCAGCTCGGTCCATGGACGGGGACCCCCGGTCGATGGTTTCCGGCCGCAGCCGGACGGTGATGGTCAGGTACACGACAGTGCGCCAACTATGGCCGGTCGCCGACGGGTTCTGCCAGCCGTCCGACCCTGACGGCGCCCACCAATATTGGCCTCTACCACTGGTATGACCTGGGACGGCGCGCTGAACCGCGCACAGGGGGCGCGAACGGCACCTCGCGCGCCCTCGGCCCGTAGGCTGACCGGCGATGACCGATACGCACCGCCCCGCGCCCCTCCCCGGCCCCCTGGCTCTCCCCCGCCTCGCCCGTGCCCTGCGGGGCCTGCCGCCGTCCTGCGGACCCGTACGGCTGATCGCCGTCGACGGACACGCGGGCTCCGGCAAGTCGACCTTCACCGCCCACCTGGCCGAGGCGCTCGGCGGAGCCCCGGTGCTGCGGCTCGACGACATCGCGAGCCACGCCGAGCTGTTCGCCTGGACGGACCGGCTGCTGCGGCAGGTCGTCGAGCCGCTGACCCGCGGTGAAACGGCGCACTACGCGGCGTACGACTGGCACACGCGCCGCTTCGGCCCTGCCGATCGCCCCCTGCCGGCCGAACCCGTGGTCCTGTTGGAGGGTGTCGGCGCGGGCCGCCGGATGCTACGGCCGTTTCTGACGGGGCTGCTGTGGATGGACCTGCCCCGGGAGGCGTCCTGGGCCCGCGGGCGACGACGTGACGGACCGGCGCTGAGCGGCTTCTGGGACGGCTGGGAGGCCGCCGAACGGCGTCATTTCGCCGAAGACCCGTCCCGCCCCTTCGCCCAGCTGCTCGTACGCGAGTTGCGGGAGGGATACGAGGTGCTGCCGGGGCCCGACGGGACGGCAGCGCTGACCCAAATCGTCACTCAGGGTGAAGGCCCGTCGGCAGTGCGCTGAACCGGCGGATTCCCCCTTCCGGGCCGTGTGGCCAGTTTTCGCGAGTGCCCCAACTCGGCTTGACCCAAGGGCCTTACAGGACTTACGTTCTCAATGTGCGGCCTTTTGGGTCGCCCACAGACGCGAAGCCCCCGGTTGTTCCCCCGTGATCGGGGGCTTCGTTCTGCCCTGCGCCCCTCCGCGTCGGGCGCCACGAGCCGCCGATCGCTCACCCTGGGTCACCATCGGGCCCCTCCTTGCCCCGGGCCTGACCGGGGCCCGCACACGCCCTCATCGGCGATCCCCCGCTGCGGCACCCTACGGCGGGACGCTCCCACGCAGGTACGATGCATCTCGGTGCGTTTTCGGACGGCTGCTGCGCGCACCGAGTCAACTCCCGTCCGCAGCATGGCGGTTCAGTTCAGTTGCCGGCGGGCACCGGCCCGGTGGTACACAAACGGGGCACGGTTTGTGGGGGACGTGATGGACTTCGGCACGCAGGGCGCCACCGCCCCGGCCGACCTCGCCTGGCTGCGGGGGGTCGACGCCTACACGATGGGCGCCTATCCGCAGGCCGAGGAGGAGTTCCGGGCCGCGGTGCGCATGGATCCGGGCATGGCCGACGGCTGGCTCGGGCTGCACGCGCTGCGCATCGACACGACGACGGCGCTCCTGCGGATGTTCCAGCACCGCGACCGCTTCGGCGAACAGCGCGCCCGGCACGTGCGCACCCTCAACTCCTGGTACTGGCTGGGCTGGTGGGTGCAGCCCGTCCTGGAGTCCACCCGCGACCTGCTGCTCGCGCACGCCTCGCACTGGCTGGACGGACGCCATGTGCCGGAGCTGGACCGGGCGCTCGCCGGACTACCGCCCGTCGACGCCGATGTACAGGTGCGCTTCCTGCACGCCTGCCGCGCCTACCTGGTCAAGGACTGGGAGCAGTTGGTGCGGCACACCGACCCGCTGATCGACGACGCGATGCTCGGCATCGAGGCGGGCCTCTTCGGCGGCATGGCCCGCGTACGCCTGGAGATGTACGGCCAGGCCGAACCGCTGCTCTCCGCCGCGCTGATGCGCTGCCGCAGCGAGCAGCCCCAGCGCAAGGAACTGCGCTACTGGCTGGCCCGCGCGCACGAGGGCACCGGCCGCTCCGCCGCCGCCCTGCCGCTGTACCGCGCGGTGCACCGGGTCGACCCCGCGTTCATGGACACCTCCGCGCGGCTCGCGGCCATCGCCGAGGGCGACGGGTACGACGACGGCACCGACCTGGCCGCGATCACCCTCACCGGCATCGGCCAGGACGCGCTCGACGGACCCGACGGCGTGGACGCCCTCTTCGGCACCGAGGGCCGCGACCTGAAGGTCACCGAGCCCGAACTGCCGCCCGGCGGCGGCCCGTCCGACGCCGACACGGTGCGCGAGAAGGCCGTCATCCCGATCAAGCCCGCTCCCCCGCAGCTCCCGCCGGGACCCACGGACCCCGCCCTGCTTGAGCAGGCGCTCGCCGAACTGGAGCGCATGGTCGGCCTCGAACCGGTCAAACGCCAGGTCAAGGCGCTGTCCGCGCAGCTCAACATGGCGCGCCTGCGGGCCGCGCAGGGCCTTCCTGTGCAACCGCCGAAACGACACTTCGTCTTCTCCGGCCCCTCCGGCACCGGCAAGACCACCGTGGCCCGGATCCTCGGGCGGGTCTTCTACGCCCTCGGGCTGCTCGGCGGCGACCACCTCGTGGAGGCCCAACGGGCCGACCTGGTCGGCGAGTACCTGGGCCAGACCGCCGTGAAGGCCAACGAGCTCATCGACTCGGCGATCGGCGGCGTCCTCTTCGTCGACGAGGCGTACTCCCTCTCCAACTCCGGCTACGGCAAGGGCGACGCGTACGGCGACGAAGCCCTTCAGGTGCTCCTCAAGCGGGCCGAGGACAACCGCGACCACCTCGTCGTGATCCTCGCCGGCTACCCCGAGGGCATGGACCGGCTGCTCGCCGCCAACCCCGGGCTCTCCTCCCGCTTCACGACGCGGGTCGACTTCCCCTCGTACCGCCCCCTCGAACTCACCGCCATCGGGGAGGTCCTCGCCGCCGAGAACGGCGACGTGTGGGACGAGGAGGCCCTCGACGAGCTGCGCTCCATCAGCGGGCACGTGGTCGACCAGGCGTGGATCGACGAGCTGGGCAACGGAAGGTTCCTGCGGACGCTGTACGAGAAGAGCTGCGCCTACCGCGACCTGCGGCTCTCCGGATACCCCGGCGCACCGACCCGGACCGACCTGTCGACACTGCGGCTGCCGGATCTGATGCAGGCGTACGGAGAAGTGCTCTCCGGGCGGGGGCCGACCGACCCTTCGGGGAACTGAGCCGCTCGTCCCGGGCGCGGCCCGCGGGCGGTCCGCCCGTATTGTCATCCGTTCGAGGCGTTTGGGCGCAACCGCGTTCGGATCCGGTGCCGGGTCCGGGAATCTTGCCGTGAGGGCGGACGCGGTGGGGGTGCGCGACGGTGACCACCTGGCTGGCATGGGGATTCTTCGCCGCCGTGGCGGCCGCGGTGGGCACCGGCGTGGGGCTGTGGATGGAGTGCGGCCTCACCTATCAGCTCGCCGTCGACAGCTTCCTCGTGACGGACGCCGTGCTGGCCGCCGTCTTCGCCGCCTGCGGCGTCCCCGTCGCCTGGCGCAGACCGCGCAACCCGGTGGGCTGGCTGCTGCTCTGCGGCGCCGCGGCGCACGCCGTGACCGCCATGGCGCTCGGCCTGCTGGCGCTGGGGCTGCGCAACGGCTGGAGCGAGCCGGCGCTGCGCGCCCTCGTCACCGCGGCGCTGGCCGCCTGGCCGCTGGGCCTGCGCCTGTTCGTGCCGCTCGCGCTGCTGCTCTTCCCGACCGGCAGGCTGCCGGGGCCGGGCTGGCGCCCCATCGCCTGGGCCACCGGCGCGATCGGGGCGCTGTTCTGGCTGTGGTGCGTGACCACGCCCCATCCGTACGCGCTCGGCGGCCCCGTCGGATACCCGCACGTCCTGTCGGTGCCCTCCTTGGAACCGCATCGCACGCAGATCGACCTCGCGGGCATCTTCGTTCCGATGCTCGTCGACCTCACCGCTCTGATGGTCCGCTACCGGCGCGGCGACGAGCGGCTGCGCCGTCAACTGCTGTGGCTGATGCTGGCCGTGCTGTGCGCCGTCCCCTGGTGGCCGCTGGGCATGAGCGCGGCGGCACTGCAGGTGCTCATCATCGTCCAGCCGGTGGCGATGGCCGTGGCGATCCTGCGCCCCCAGCTGCTCGACATCCAGTGGGTGGTCTCCCGTGCCCTGCTCTATCTGGCGCTGTCGCTCTCGGTCCTCGGCGTCTACGCGGGCGTGGTGCTGTTCCTCGACCGGGTGCTGCGGAACACCTTCCACCTCGGTGGCGCCGCGCTGGTCGCGGTGGGCGTCGCGATCGCCTTCCATCCGGTGCGGGCCCGGCTCCAGCGGCTCATCGACCGGATGCTGTACGGCGATCGCGGCGACCCCGTGCGCGCGCTCGACCGGCTCGGGGCACGGCTGTCCGCCGAGTCCGGCCTGGACGGCCTGCTGCTCGCGGTCCGGGACACGCTGCGGCTGCCGTACGCGGCGTTCCGCCTGGAGGGGCGCCCGGTGGCCGCGTCCGGCACGGAGCGGCCCGGCGGCCTGGTGATCGCGCTGCCCACCCCCGGCACCAAGGAGGCGGAGCTGGTCGTCGGCACCCGCCGGGGCCAGGCCCGCCTCGACGCGGAGGACCTGCGGACCCTCAAGGCCCTCGTGGTGCCCCTCGGGGTCGCCGTCCGGGCGACCGTGCTCTCGGCGGAGCTGCAGTCCTCGCGCGAGCGGCTGGTGTCCGCCCGCGAGGAGGAACGCCGGCGGCTGCGCCGCGATCTGCACGACGGGCTCGGACCCACCCTCACCGGCCTGGCCTTCACCACCGACGCGGCCCGCAACCTGGTCCGCACCGACCCGGACACCGCCGAGCAGCTCCTCGACCAGCTGCGCGGGCACGCGACCGGGGCCATCGACGAGATCCGGCGCCTCGTCGAGGGCCTGCGGCCGCCCGCGCTCGACGAGTTGGGCCTCGTCACCGCGCTCACCCGGCAGGCGGAGCGGCTGAGCCACCGCGTCGGCGGCGCGCCGCTGGCCATCACCATCGACGCGCCCGGCAGGCTCCCGCCCCTGCCGGCCGCGGTCGAGGTGGCGGCGTACCGCATCGCGACGGAGGCGCTGACGAACGCCGCCCGGCACTCGCGGGCCGACCACGCCCTGGTGCGGCTGCGCATCGACGGCGCGCTGCGCGTCGAGGTCAGCGACAACGGCGGCCCGTCCGCCGTCCCGTGGCAGCCCGGCGTGGGGCTCTCCACGATGGCGGAGCGGGCCGCCGAACTCGCCGGACACTGCCGGTCCGGGCCCGGCCCGGAGGGCGGCGTGGTCAGCGCCGTCCTCCCCCTGAGGCCGGGCCCCCGGGAGGACGCCCCCGTCCGTCCCCCGTGACCGGCAGCGCCCTTCAACCCCGGCGCCGGTGCTGGTGGCCGTACCGGCGCGGGGGGGGGCCGGGTGGCCGTCCCGGCGCGGGGGGGGGCCGCCGCCGCGCAGACAGCCGCGCCAACAGCCCTGGCGCAGCCGTCCGTTGCCGCCTCCCCCACGGAGCGGGCAGGCGCGGCGCGGCTTCATGGGGCGACCGGGCCCGGTCCCGCCCGGGGCCGGC
>NZ_AOPZ01000531.1 GCF_000414115.1 Streptomyces aurantiacus JA 4570 | reverse complement strand
CCGCGCGTACGCGCGGTGGCTGAGCGCCTGCGACCAGGCCCAGGACACGAGCGCCGCCGCGATCAGCGCGCCGATGCCCGCCCCGCCCAACTGGCCGCCCGCCGCCAGCGGGTAGGCCGCGCCCGGCAGGGCGAACAGCAGCCCGCGCAGCGCGCACCGCAGGTGGTCGGGCCGCCACGGGTCGGGCGACGGGTCCGGCTCCGGGTGGCTGCGCGGCACCCGCTGGTACAGGGCGTCGGCGAGCGAGAACAGATCCGGGTGCCCGTACGTCTCCTGGATCCGGTCCGCCGTCATCCCCTGCGACTCCAGGACCGCCGCGACCTCGTAGGGATGGACGGCCGCGCCGATGTCGTCGGCGAGCTCCGCCGCGAGCTGGTCGACGGGGTCGTCCGGCCGGGCGGGGCGGAGCGCGGCGCGACGGCGCGCGGGGTCGCCGTGGGCGGGGGG
>NZ_AOPZ01000530.1 GCF_000414115.1 Streptomyces aurantiacus JA 4570 | reverse complement strand
GATTCGCCGACGGATCGGGCGGCTCGGGCCCGCGGATGCCCGGCGGACTCGTCGGCGGCCCCGTCGGCGCGCTGGCCGGCTGGGGGCTCACCGCCCTCGGCCTCGCCCTCGCCGGGCCCGCGCTCACCCACCTCTGCGGACGGCTGCTTCAGGCGGTGCGGCCGGGGGCGGTGCGGCTGCTCGCGGGGCGCGTGCTCCAGCAGGAGGCGCGGCGGATCGGGCGCCCGCTCGGCGTGGTGAGCGCGGTGGCTTCGGGCGCGTACGCGGCGGGGGCGCTGTACGCCGACGGGGCGGCCGGCCGCTCGGACATCGGCCCCCTCACCACGCTCGGCGCCCTGCTCGTCGCGGGCTGCGCGGTCCTGACCCTGACCACGGCCGCCGTCGAGGCCAAGCACGCGCGCGCCGACACCACGGCGGCGCTGCTGCGGCTCGGGGCGCCGGCGGCGCTGCTCCGGGGCTGTGTGGCGCTGCGGGCCGGGGCGCTGCTCGCGGTGTTCGGGCCGGTGACATGGCTGGTTGCGGAGCTGTCGACGATGCCGCTGGTGCGCTGATCCGTCGCGGCCGCGGTGCCCTCGAAAACTCGTACAAGAAAATTTTGCGACGGACGATGAGTTCCGCTCCGAGGGGCTGTCTAATCCTGCGTAAGACGCACACAGACCTTTACGCAAGGCACACGCACCCCACGGGAGACGCACATGTACCAGCAGATGATCTTCGTGAACCTGGCCGTGAACGACGTCGAGGCGTCGAAGAAGTTCTTCACCTCGCTCGGCTACTCGCTCAACCCCCAGTTCTCCACGGACGACACCGCCTGCGTCAAGATCAGTGACACGATCGTCGCGATGATGCTGAGCAAGTCGCACTACAGCCAGTTCACCACCAAGGAGATCGCGGACGCCTCCAAGACCAGCGAGACGCTCATCGGCCTCAGCGCCGAGAGCCGCTCCGCGGTGGACGAGCTCGTCGACAAGGCGCTGGCCGCGGGTGCCACCGCCGGCAAGATCCAGGACTACGGCTTCATGTACGGCCGCGCCTTCGACGACCTCGACGGCCACACCTGGGAGATCATCTGGATGGACCCGGCCCAGGCCGAGGGCTGAGCGGGACCCACGTCCCACGGGTGCATAGCATGGGCGGATGCTGCCTTCCGAAGCATCCGCCCCGCACCCCGGCGACCGCGAGATCGAGACGCTCGCCGAGTTCGACGAGGTCTTGGCGGTACGCGGCTCGCTCGCCGGATTCCGCGTCCAGGCCGTCGACTTGACGGACCGGACGTCCGCGCTGCTCACCGCGGACACCACGGGCGCCGTGTTCCTCGGCTGCCCGATGGCGGAGGAGGCCGCCGCCCGCGTCCGGGCCTCCGGCGCACTGGTCTTCCCGCCCGTCCCGGGCCTGCCGTTCGACCCCTACCGCGCGCTCCTGTACACGCCCGGCGATCTGTTCGCGGGGCTCGACGACGGCGGCTACGAGGCGACACCGGACGCCCGCGCCTACGCGTGGTTCCAGCAGACCAAGGCCGACGGGGACGTGTTCGCGTCGATGCTGCGCGCCGTGCACGACGACTCCATCTCCGACGCCCTCGACGAACTCCTCGCCGGGGCGCGGGTGGTGGGCGTCATGGGCGGCCACGCGATGGCGCGGGGCACGGCGGAGTACGAGGGCGCGGCGCGGCTCGGGCGGCAGCTCGCGCGGGGCGGGTTCACGGTGGCGACCGGGGGCGGCCCCGGGGCCATGGAGGCGGCGAACCTCGGGGCGTACGCCGCCGTGTACGACGACGACATGCTGGACGAGGCGCTGCTGATCCTCGCCAAGGCGCCCTCGTTCACGCCGTCGGTGACCGAGTGGGCGCGGGCCGCGTTCGCGGTGCGCGAGCGGTGGCCGTCCGGCGGTCCTTCGGTCGGCATCCCCACGTGGTTCTACGGCCACGAGCCGCCGAACGCGTTCGCCGCGCACCTGGCCAAGTACTTCGCCAACGCGACCCGCGAGGACGGGCTGCTGGCCCGGTCCAACGCGGGTGTCGTCTTCCTGCCGGGTGCCGCGGGCACCGTCCAGGAGATCTTCGACAACGCGACCCCCAACTACTACGAGTCCCGCGGCGCCCCCACCCCCATGGTCCTGGTCAACACCCACCACTGGACCCACCACCTCCCGGCCTGGCCCCTCCTCCAGTCCTTGGCGGCGGACCGGCCGATGGGGGCGCGCATCGCCTTGGTGGGGGATGTGAGCGAGGCAGCAACAGCCTTGGCACAGATGGGTAGTTCGGCGTAGCCCCACGCGCTGCGGGCAGCTGGGCCCCCTGGCCTGCCCGCTCACGGCGCCGGGCAGCTCTCCCGTTCCCCGCTGCGGGCAGTTGGGCCGCGTGAGCAGTCTGCTTCGCGCTGTGGGCAGCTGGGCCGCCAGGGGCGGCTCCCGACCCTCAAGGCAGCCCAACGCCTACGCGCGCCCTCACCAACGACAGTCACCCAAACGAAGCCCGCTCCAGCCAGAAGTCCAACAGCTCCCGGTCCCCCAGCACTTCAACCCGCCCGGAGTCCAACCCCCGCCGCCGGTAGAAGGCGAGCAGAACCTCCGTAAGCGGCCCCCGAAGGGCGACGTCGGCCTTCTCGTGCCCCCGCCGCCAGACCACCCCTTCCTCGGCCAACTCCACGACCCACTCCGCGTTCAACGCGGCCCCCGCATCCATCGCGTGGAGATGAATGCTCCGCCCACCCCCACGCAACTCGGCGGCATTGTCCGCCAAGTTGGTCCGCTGAACGTACTGCACGATCTCCAGCCACTCATCGATCGCGTCAGCGGCGACCTCGGGCGCCACCTCGTACTCGACCCCCGCAGCGATCGCCGCGTCGGCCCGGTGCACGGCCACCTCGTGTGTCATCCGCCGAGCCCAGAACCCGGCGGTCTGCTCCCCCGCCCACGTCCACACGGCCGTCTCGCCGGAGGCACCCCGAAGCGTCGCGTCCATCCGCTCCGCCGTCTCGGCGAGCCACGCGTCGAGCCCGGCGGGGTCGTCGTCACCGGGCCCCTCGAAGTCCGGGACGTCCGACTCGGGTACGTGCTTGTCCGCCCGGGTCCGCACATGCGCCTCGACCCACCGCACCGCGCCGCCGGTGTGCCGGGCGAGCCGCCCGAGCGTCCACTCGGGACAGGTCGGCACGGTGACCGTCAGGTCGGCCCCTGTCAGGGTCTCCCTGAACAGCCCGAGCTGCCGGGCGACTTCTTCGCGGTACCGGTCGTATCCAAGTCTCGTCATGGCCGAACCATAGGTCGCCGTCCCCCACCCGGTCAGCCAGGTTTCCGCCACCGCCCCGGCCGCCCGGGGGGAACCGCCCCTCAGCCGAGCACCACCACGTCACCCGAGTCGAACGCCACCCCCACCGTCTCCCCCACAGCGGGCGCGTCCCGCAGCGCGCACGCCGCCTCGAGCCTCGGCCCGCCCGGCGGCTCCAGACGCACGGCGACATGCGTGCCCCGGAACGTACGCGCCGCCACCACACACGCGAGCCCCTCCCACGCCCCCACGAGCCGCACCCCGGCGGGCCGCACGAGCAGCCGGCACGCCCCCTGCCGGGTCCCGCCCGGCACCGGGACCTTGCCCCACACCGTGTCGGCGGCCTCGCCGGTGACCGTCGCGTCGACCACGTTGTCGAACCCGAGGAAGCGCGCGACGAACTCGTCGGCCGGGTTCCGCCACACCTCAAGAGGCGTACCGGACTGGGCGATCCGCCCGTCCCGCATCACCACGACCCGGTCCCCGAGCGCGAACGCCTCCCCCTGGTCGTGCGTGACGGCGAGCACCGTCGTACCCAACTCGTCGAAGAGTTCCCGCAGTTCGACGACGAGGCGCTCCCGCAGCGAGCGGTCGAGCTGGCCGAGCGGCTCGTCGAGCATCAGCAGGCGGGGCCGCGGCGCGAGCGCCCGGGCGAGCGCGACCCGCTGCTGCTCGCCGCCCGACAGCGAGGACACGGCCCGCTTCTGCGCGCCCGGCAGCCCCACCAGGTCCAGCAACTCGGCGACCCGCAGGTCCTGTTCGGCGCGCGTGGCGCCGTGCATCCGGGGCCCGAAGGCGACATTGCCCGCCACGTCCCGTTGCGGGAAGAGCTGATGGTCCTGGAACATCAGGCCGACGCCCCGCTTGTGCGCGGGCACCCCGCCCTGATCGCGCCCGCCGAGCACGATCCGTCCGCCGTCGAGCTCCTGGAGCCCGGCGACGGCCCGCAGCAGCGTCGACTTGCCGCTGCCGCTCGGCCCGAGCACGCACACGATCTCGTGCTCGGCGACGTCGAGCGCCACGGCGTCGAGGGCGGCGCGGGCCCCGAAACGTACCGTCACGTCCTCGAGGCGCAGCAGCGCCGCGCCCCGCGGCGCCCCGTCCCGCGCGGCAGTCATCAGAACTCTCCCGTCGTACGTTCCGTGCGCAACCGCTCGAGGAGCAACAGCGACACCGCGCACACCACCATCAGAATCGTCGAAAGGGCCATCGCCTGCCCGTAGTTGAGGTCTCCGGCGCGCCCGAGCAGCCGGGCCACCGCGACCGGCAGGGTCGGGTTGTCCGGCCGGGCGATGAACACCGTCGCGCCGAACTCGCCGAGCGACACCGCGAAGGCGAAGCCCGCCGCGATCAGCAGGGCCCGCCGCACCAGCGGGAAGTCGACCTCGCGCCAGGCCCGCAGCGGCGAGGCCCCGAGCACCGCCGCCGCCTCGCGCAGCCGCCCGTCCACCGCGCGCAGCACCGGCAGCATCGTGCGTACGACGAAGGGGACGCCCACCAGCGCCTGGGCCAGCGGGACCAGGATCCAGGACGCCCGCAGATCGAGGGGCGGCTCGTCGAGGGCGATCAGGAAGCCGAAGCCGACGGTCACCGCGGACACGCCGAGCGGCAGCATGAGGAGCGCGTCGAACCCGCGCACGAGCCGCCCCGCGCGCCGGGTCAGCGCGGCCGCCGCGAGCCCGCCGATCACCAGGGCGATGACGGTGGCCACGACGGCGTACCGCAGCGAGTTCCAGATGGCGTCGATGGCCGGGACGAGGAACGCGCCGCCGTCGGCCGACCGCAGCGTCTCGTAGTACAGGAATCCGTAGCCGCCGGGCCCGTCGAGCGACCGCTGCACCAGCACGCCGAGCGGCAGCAGGATCAGCAGCGCGACAGTCAGGAGCACGAAGCCGAGCAGGCTCCACTGCCCGGCGCCGCGCGGCCGCCGTACCGTCGCCGCGGCGTCCACCAGCTTCAGCGCGCTCTCGCGCCGGCGCACCGTCCAGGCGTGCACGGCGAGGACCGCGCCGACCGCCGCGAACTGCACGATCGTGAGGACGGCTGCGGTCGGCAGGTCGAGGAGCTGGGCGGTCTGCCGGTAGATCTCGACTTCGAGGGTCGAGTACGCCGGTCCGCCGAGGATCTGGACGACGCCGAACGACGTGAACGTGAACAGGAAGACCATGAGCGCGGCCGCCGCGACGGCGGGCGCGAGCGCGGGCAGTGTGACCGTCCGCCAGGCGGTGAGGCGGGAGGCGCCGAGCATCCGCGCGGCCTCCTCCTGGCGCGGGTCGAGCCCCGACCAGAGCCCGCCGACGGTGCGCACGACGACGGCGTAGTTGAAGAAGACGTGCGCGAGCAGGATCGCCCACACCGTGGTGTCCAGGCGCATCCCCCACAGCTCGTCGAAGAGCCCGCCGCGCCCGATGACGGCGAGGAAGGCCGTGCCGACGACGACGGTCGGCAGCACGAACGGCACGGTGACGACCGCCCGCAGCACCTGCTTGCCCCTGAAATCGAAGCGCGCGAAGACGTACGCGCCGGGCAGCGCGATCAGCAGCGTGAGCGCGGTGGAAGCGAGCGCCTGCCAGGTGGTGAACCACAGCACCTGCTGGATGTCCGACTGCCCGATCACCTCGCCGATCCGGCCGAACTGCCAGCTCCCGTCGGCCTTCAGGCCGCGCGCGACGATCGCGGCGACCGGGTAGGCGAAGAAGACGGCGAAGAACGCGACGGGCAGGGCCATGAGGCCGAGCCGCGCCGCGCTCCCGCGCAGGTCCCGGCGACGAGCCGGGCCCCTGCGTGCCGTACGTCCCCCAGGGGACTTCCCGGAGCGGGGCTCGGGCCCGGCTACTTCAGAACGAGCGAGGTCCATGACTTGACCCACTGCTCACGGTTGTCGGCGATCTTCTTCGGGGCCATGGTCTGCGGCTTGTCGACCTTCGCACCGAACTTCCGGAACAGCTCGGGCGTCTGCGCGGTGTCTGTCACCGGGTTCACGAACATCTGGAGCGGCATGTCGTCCTGGAACTTCTTGCCGATCATGAAGTCGAGGAGCGCCTTGCCGCCCTTCTCGTTCTTCGCGCCGCTCAGCAGGCCCGCGTACTCGATCTGCCGGAAGCAGGTGCCGGTGGCGACGCCGGTCGGGGCCTGCTTGGGCCCTGGCTTGGCGTAGAGCACCTCGACGGGCGGCGACGAGGCGTACGACACGACGAGCGGCCGGTCGCCCTTGGCCTTCTTGCCTCCGGCCGAGCCGGAGAACTCCTCGTTGTACGCCTGCTCCCAGCCGTCGACGACCTTGACGCCGTTGGCCTTCAGCTTCTTCCAGTAGCCCTGCCAGCCGTCGTCGCCGTACTGCGCGGCGGTGCCGAGCACGAAGCCGAGGCCGGGCGAGGAGGTCGAGGCGTTCTCGGTGACGAGGAGGTTCTTGTACTGCGGCTTGATCAGATCGTCGAAGGACTTCGGCGGCGCCAGCTTCTTGTCGGCGAAGTACTTCTTGTCGTAGTTCACGCAGATGTCGCCGGAGTCGACGGGCGTGACGCCCTTCTCGCCCTTGGCGAGCCGGTACTGCGGCAGGACCCGGTCCAGGCCCTTGGCCTCGTACGGCTCGAAGACGCCGTTGTCGAGCGCCCGGGAGAGCAGGGTGTTGTCGACGCCGAAGAACACGTCGCCCTGGGGGTTGCCCTTGGACAGGATCGCCTTGTTCACGGCCTGCCCGGCGTCGCCGTCCTCAAGGACGCGGACCTTGTAGCCGGAGGTCTTCTCGAAGTCCTTCAGTACGTCCTTGGAGACCTTGAAGGAGTCGTGCGTCACGAGGGTCACGGACTTGGAGTCCGACACCTTCGATCCGTTGTCGGAGCCGCACGCGGTGACGACGACGAGCCCGAGGCCCACGGCGGCCGCGGTGACCGACGCCCTCTTCACCGACGCCTTCTTTATGGTGCTCACGAAAAACATCCTCCTGGAGTGACCAGGAAGAGACGCGGCCCTGCCCGGGACCGTCGGATCGGCGTCCCGGGCAGGGCGCAACAGCTTGAGTAGCGACCGAACTTCCTACCCAGAATGACCTGGGCGAGGTTCAGAGGGTCTGCGGCCGATACCGCACTCTCAGCGCTGTGGCGCTCCCCTGTCGGAATATGCAGATGTGGTTACGCCCGCAAGACTACCTCTCGGCCGCCGCGAGCTGCCCGCACGCCCCGTCGATCTCCTGGCCACGGGTGTCACGGATGGTGACCGGCACACCGTGGGCCGCGATGGCCTCGACGAATGCCTTCTCGTCCTCGGGCCGCGACGCCGTCCACTTCGAGCCGGGTGTCGGGTTCAGCGGAATGAGATTGACGTGCACCGGCTTGCCCTTGAGCAGCCGCCCGAGCCGGTCGCCGCGCCATGCCTGGTCGTTGATGTCCCGGATCAGCGCGTACTCGATGGAGAGGCGGCGGCCCGACTTGGCCGCGTACTCCCAGCCGGCGTCCATGACCTCGCGGACCTTCCAGCGGGTGTTGACCGGGACGAGGGTGTCGCGCAGCTCGTCGTCGGGGGCGTGCAGCGAGATGGCGAGGCGGCACTTGAAGCCCTCGTCCGCGAACCGGTGGATGGCGGGCACCAGGCCGACCGTGGAGACGGTGATGCCGCGCTGCGAGAGGCCGACGCCGTCGGGCTCGGGGTCGGTGAGGCGGCGGATCGCGCCGGTCACGCGGTTGTAGTTCGCCAGCGGCTCGCCCATGCCCATGAAGACGATGTTCGACAGCCGGGCGGGGCCGCCGGGGATCTCGCCGTCCCTGAGGGCCCGCATGCCGTCGACGATCTGGTGCACGATCTCCGCGGTCGACAGGTTCCGGTCCAGGCCCGCCTGGCCCGTCGCGCAGAACGGGCAGTTCATGCCGCAGCCCGCCTGGGAGCTGATGCACATGGTGACCCGGTCCGGGTACCGCATCAGCACCGACTCGACCAGCGTGCCGTCGAACAGCCGCCACAGGGTCTTGCGGGTGGTGTCGTCGTCACAGCTGATGTGCCGCACCACCGACATCAGCTCCGGAAGCAGTGCCTCCTGGAGCTTGCCGCGCGCACCGGCGGGGATGTCCGTCCACTGCTCCGGCTGGTGCGCGTACCGGGCGAAATAGTGCTGCGAGAGCTGCTTGGCGCGGAACGGCTTCTCGCCGGCCGCGGCGACGGCTTCCTTCCGCTCGGCGGGCGTGAGGTCGGCGAGGTGCCGCGGCGGCTTCTTGGCTCCGCGGGGGGCGACGAAAGTGAGTTCTCCGGGCTTGGGCATGGTCCTTCAAGTGTCGCAGACATACGAGAGGGGCCCGCCACCCTGTGGACAACGGACCCCTCGTACACAAAACAGCAGGTCAGCCAGTTCCCAAGAACGCCACGAACAGCAACCACACCACCGGAGCCGTCGGCAGCAGAGAGTCCAAGCGGTCCATGCTGTATCGATGTGCGGCTCCGCCGCGTGGCGCCATGGCCGGGCCGCAGCGTGCCCATGCCCTTGATGCCAGAGCCAGGCGGCACCGCAGCACCGCCCAGACCGACTCAAACAGCAAAGATCAGCCCGACCCCAGGAACGCCACGAACAGCAACC
>NZ_AOPZ01000529.1 GCF_000414115.1 Streptomyces aurantiacus JA 4570 | reverse complement strand
CTCGACGCCGCCCACGCGCTGGTCGCGCTCGCGGGCCGGCTGCCGCTCGCGCTGCGCATCGTCGCCGCCCGCCTCGCCGCCCGCCGCGCCCTCACCCCGGATGCCCTCGCGGGCCTCCTCACCGACTGCGGCGACCGCCTCCACCACCTGGAACACGACGACTTGAGCGTCCGCCGCTCCCTGGACGTCGCCCTCGAAGCGCTGCGTGCCTCCGGCCGGGAGCTCGACCGTGACGCCGCCCGCGCCCTGGGCGTCATCGGCGCCCTCGACCTGCCGGAGTACGGCGCCCCGCTCCTCGCCCAGCTGCTCCGGCTGCCCCTTCGCCGCACCCAGGCCGCGCTGGACCGGCTCGTCGACGTCGCCCTTCTCGACGAGACCGCGTACCGGCGTTACGCCCCCCACGACCTTGTCCGCGAATTCGCCCGCGAACACGCCGGCCCCGACGCGGAGTCGGCCGATCGCGAGGCTCTGGCCTGGTACGTGTGCTCCGCCCGCCTGGCCCTCCTCGCGATCATGCCGGAGGGGCAGGACCGGCGGGATCGGATGGGGGCTGCGCCCCCTTGCCCCCCTTGTCGCCGCTTCGCGGCTCGTCCTCAAACGCCGCGGCTCGTCCTCAAACGCCGGACGGGCTGGATTCCTGCCGTAGCGAGACAGTTTCAGCCTCGCCTCCGTTCAGCACCATCGACCAAGCCTTCACCTGGGCCGACCAGGAACTCGTCAACATCGTCACGCTCACCGAGCGCCAGCCCTACGACGACACCGGCCTCGTGCCCGCCCTCGTACGCAATCTCTTCCCCTACCTCCAGCGGAGGGGCAGGCTCACCGAGTTGGCGCGGCTCGGCGAACTCGCCGTGGACGGCGCCCGTCGCGCGGGCGACCGGCGCGCCACCGCCCAGGCCCTCACCGATCTCGCGGGCCACCGCTTCATGGCAGGCCGCGCCGGCGAAGCGCTGGCCCTGAACGACGAGGCCCTCGCCCTCTGGCGCGACCTCGGTGAGACGTCCTGCGTCCGCAGGGGCCTGAACCACCGGGGCCTCCTCCTGGAGGGCCTCGGGCGGCACGCCGAGTCCGCCGAGGCGCTCCGCCAGTCCCTCGCCCTGGCCCGCACCCTCGACGACCCGCTCAGCGAGGCCATCACCTTCAGCCACCTCGGCAACCTCTACGAACACACCGACGCCCGCGCCGCCATCGCCCACCACGAACGCAGCCTCGCCATCGGCGAAGGCATCGGCCACCTCGTGGTCCGCCAGTCCGCCCACTGCAACATCGGCTACGCGCGCCTCACCCTCGGCGAACCCGCCGCCGCCCTCGCCCACTTCGAGGAGAGCCTGCGCCTGCACGGCGAGTACGAGGACTGGCACGGCGAGTCCCAGTCCCGCCTCGGCCTGGTCCGCGCCCTGCGCGAACTGGCCCGCCACCCGGAGGCCGCCCGCGAGTGCGCCCTGCTCCTTGAGCGCGCCGAACACCGCGGCGACACCCACATGGCCGGCCTCGCCCGCCACCAGCACGGCCTGCTCCTGCACGCCCAGGGGCGCACCCGGGAGGCGTACGCCCAATGGGAGGCGGCCCTCGCCGCCCTCGAATCCCTGGACGGCGCGGGCGCCAAGGTCGTCGCCGAGCTCAACGACCTGCTCTCGCTCTGTAACGAACGCTCTATTTAGCGTCCGCATAGCACTCCACCACGGCCACCGTGAACGGAAACCGCACCGGCGTCTCGCCGAACGCGATCCGTCCCGCCAGCTCCCCGGCCTCCCGCACCGCCGCCGCGACGGCCTCCGCCTCCTCCTTTGGGCAGTGCACGATCACCTCGTCGTGCTGGAAGAACACCAGCTCGGCCCGCATCCCGGCGGTCGCCCTGCGCAGCGCGGCGAGCATCAGCAGCGCCCAGTCGGCGGCGCTGCCCTGCACGACGAAGTTGCGGGTGAAGCGGCCACGGGCGCGGCTGTTGGTGGAGGCGTAACCGGGCGTGAACTCCCCGTCCGGGGAGGCGGGTTCGGCCCCCGGCTGCTCCTGCGGGATGCCCGCCTCGTCGTCGTCCCCGGCCCCCACCGCCGGGGGACTGGTCCGCCCGAGCCAGGTCCGTACGAGACGGCCCTCCTCGCCGGCCTTCGCCGCGTCGTCGACGTACGCGACGGCCAGCGGGAAGCGGCGGCGCAGCGCCGCCAGGTTCTTCAGGCCGTCGCCGGACGTCTGGCCGTACACCGCGCCGAGCAGCGCCAGCTTGGCGTGCTCGCGGTCGCCGGCGAAGGCGCGGTCGGAGAGGCGGGTGTAGAGGTCCTCCTCGCTGCCCGCCACGTCCATCAGGCCGCGGTCGCGGGAGATCGCGGCGAGTACGCGCGGCTCCATCTGGTCGGCGTCGGCGACGACCAGGCGCCAGCCGGGGTCGGCGACCACCGCGCGCCGGATGACCTTCGGGATCTGCAGGGCGCCGCCGCCGTTGGTGGTCCAGCGGCCGGAGACGGTGCCGCCCGGCGTGTACTCCGGGCGGAAGCGGCCGTCGCGCACCCAGTCCTGGAGCCAGGACCAGCCGTGGGCGGTCCAGATGCGGTACAGCGTCTTGTACTGGAGGAGGGGCTTGACCGCCGGGTGGTCGATCTCCTCCAGCTCCCACTTCCGCGTGGACTTGATCCGGATGCCCGCGCGGGCGAACGCCTTGACCACATCGGCGGGCAGGTCGGGGCGGACGCGGTGGCCGAACGCGGCGGAGACCTCGTCCGCGAGCTCGGCAAGGCGCCGGGGCTCGCCGCTGCCGCCGTAGCGCTCGCCGAGGAGTTCGCGCAGCACCTCCTTGTGTACGTCGCCACGCCAGGGCAGGCCCGCCGCGTTCATCTCGGCGGCCACGAGCATGCCCGCCGACTCGGCCGCGGTGAGCAGGCGCATGCGGCCGGGGTGCGCGGTGGCGTCGTGGCGGCGGAGCTGGTCCGCGTACACCTCCAGGAGGGCTTCGAGGGGGAGGGGGGTGGCCGGGGCCGGGTCGAAGAGGGAGTCCTGGGAGCCGGGTTCGGCCGCGCGGGGCGGGGGGTCGGGCGGGACGGGTCTTCGGTGCAGGCGGGCGTGGGCGGCGGCCGCGGAGCGGGGTTCGCCGTGGCGGCCCTCGTGGCCGAGCAGGAGGTTCTCGGCGGCCTCGATGTCGTAGCAACGCTCGACGTGTGCGCCGCCGCTGAGCAGTCGTGGGTACACGTCGGCCGTGGAGCGCCAGACCCAGCGGGTCACCTCGGGGTGGTTCCGCACCGCCGCGACAACATCCGCCTCGCGGCGCACGTCCCCTGTCGCGCGCCCGTCCTCTCCCACCGGCACGACGAGGGCCGCGCCCCCGTCCACCTCGGCCACCACCCACCGCTCACCGCCGTCCATACCCCCGACGATGCCACCCCCCACTGACAACGCCCCGCAGCATCGGCGCCCTCCGCCCCCGCCGCTCCGCGACGGGTCTCCCACCCTCCCGCCCGTTGCTGTCGCACGCGGCTCACCGCCGGTCGTCTGCCCGCGCACGCAGGCGTTCCGCCTGTTCCGCTCCCACCTCCGTCGTGCGCAGCAAATACCGCTCCACCGCCCCCAGTTCCTCCTCCGTGAATTCGGCGAGCGCCGCCGCGAACGCCGTGCCGGGCTCGTCCCAGGCCGCCGTGAGGTCCGGGGCGCGGTCCGCCGTGAGGGAGATGCGGGTCCGGCGGCGGTCGTGCGGGTCGGGGTGGCGCTCGACCAGGCCCGCCCGCAGCAGGCGGTCCACGAGGCGGGTGGCCGAGCCCGAGGTCAGGCCGGTGAGCCTGGCGATCTCGCCGGTGGTGAGGGGCTCGGGTTCGAGGCCGAGCAGGCTCACGCACTGCAGGTCCGTCGGGTGCAGCCCGAGCCGGTCGGCCATGGCCTGGTTGAACAGCGTGTACGCGGCGTGCTGCCGCCGCGCGGCCACGGTGACGGCCGCGAGCAGCTCCGTGCGATTCGGATTCCCGTTTGACACGGCTCGGCGCTCTCCGTTCAATTACCTGCGTCACGCAGAGATTGTGTGACGCACACTCTACCTGAGGAGCATCGTGAGCAGCACTCCGCCCACCACTCTGCCGCGCGACCACCAGGACTCGTACGAGCTGTACGACCGCTGGTGCGACCTGTGGCGCGGCGACTTCCGCCACGCCGACGACATCCTCGACCCCGACTTCGTCGTCCACCAGGCCCGCCCGGACGGCACCGACTCGGGCGCGACCCGGGGCCCCGCCCGGCTGCTCCCCGAGATCGAGCAGACGATGGCGGTGTTCGGCGACATCACCCTCACCGTCGACGTCGGCCCGATCGTGGACGGCGACCTCGTCGCGGCCCGCTGGACCCTCCGCGCCCGCTACACGGGCGGCCTCCCCGACGCCACGGCCCCGGTCGGCACCGCCGTCTCCTTCAGCGGCCACGACATCCTGCGGGTGTCCGGCGGCAGGTTCGCCGAGTACTGGACGTGCACGGACGTCCTGGCCGGCCTGGCCCAGCTGGGCGCGATCGCAGGCCCCAACGGCCCGGGAATTCTTAGCCCGTCCGGCGTTTGAGGACGAGCCGCGAAGCGGCGCGGAGCCCCCTGGTTACGGGAAGGGGCGGGGTTGGGGGAGCCCCCGGCAGGGCCCACGGCCCACCCGGCCCCTCCCGACATGCCGCTGCCCACACCCCCTGCGAGGCTCACCCCATGCGAGTAGCGCTGGCGCAGACGGACTGCGTACTGGGAGAGGTCGAGGAGAACCTCGACGTCGCCCGCGAACAGGCGGCCCAGGCGGCAGCCCAGGGCGCCGACCTGGTCGTGTTCCCGGAACTGAGCCTGCACGGCTACCACCTGGGCGCCCTGCGCAGGGACACGTCCCTGGCCGCCGACGACCCCCGCCTCCTCGCCCTCTCCCTGCACGGCCCGGACGTCCTGGTCGGCCTGCACGAGCACACCAGCCTGCGCGCCTACAACACGTCGGCCTACTACTCCGGCGGCGGCCTCCTGCACGCCCACCGCAAGCTGTACCTGCCGAACTACCTCGCCTGGGAGGAGCGCAAGCACGTCAGCCCCGGCCAGCACCTGCGCGCCTACGACCTGCCCGGCAACCACGGCCGCGCCGCCACCCTCGTCTGCAACGACGCCTGGCAGCCGGTGCTGCCGTGGCTGGCGGTGCAGGACGGCGCGGAGGTGATCGTCGTGCCGACCAACAGCGCCGCGAGCCTCGACCCGGAGGCGATGGACACCGGCTTGTACTGGGACACTCTCCTCTCCTATACGGCCCGCATGCTCCAGTGCTGGGTCGTCTTCGTGAACCGCGTCGGCAACGAGAACGGGGCGACGTTCTGGGGCGGTTCGCGGGTCGTGGACCCGCGCGGCACGGTGGTCGCGCAGGCGCCGAAGTGGGAACCGGGCCTGGTCACGGTCGACATCGACGTCCACGAGGCCCGCCGCCAACGCCGCGCCGTCCCCCTGGTGGCGGAGGCCCGCCTCGGCCTCATCGACCGCGAGGTCCGCCGCCTGATCGACGAGGGCGGCGACTCCTAGCCATCCAGGCTCCGGGGCGCCCGCCCGCGTACCTGGCCCCCCCGCCTCCGCCCACACACCTAGCCCACCACCCCCGTAGCCCACCACCCCCGGCCCCCGCCGCACCCCCAACACCCCGCCCCCCACGGCCACCACCGCGCACACCGCCACGCAAGCCCCCATCACCCCCCACGGCACCACCACCCCCGCCGGTGCCGACAGGCTCGCCAGCGCCGCGCTCAGGCCGCCGAGGCCGACCAGCGTCACCGCGAGGCCCAGCACCGTGCCCACCCCCACCGCGAGGGCCGCCTCGGCGGCGACCACGAGCCGTATCTGTCCCGGGGTCGCCCCCACGAGCCGCAGCGAGCGCAGTTCCGGCGCCCGCACCGGCGCCGTCATGAGCTGCGTGCTCAGCAGCGAGATCGCCGTGTACGCGAGGCAGATCGCGAGCAGCATGAGCAGCCCGAGGCGCGTCTGGTGCTTCATGCCGGGCGGGTACTCGGCGGCCAGCCACTCCCCGGCCCAGCCACTCCCCGGCGGGCCGCACCTGGCCGCCGGTCGCCGCCCGCAGCGCCGCCGCCACGGCCGCGCGGTCGGCGCCGTCCCGCAGGGTCACGTCCACGCGGTCGAGCGGGGCGGACGGGGCGTTGCGGGCCGTCACGTACGCCCCGTTGTCGCCCGTGCCGCGCGCGAGCACCGCCGCGATCCGCAGCCGCGCCCGGCGCCCGTCGCCGAGCCACACGTCCACCCGCTCGCCGACCCGGTGCCGCTCCCACTCCTCGTTGACGACGATCGAACGGTCGTCGAGGCGGCGTACGTCACCGGCGACCACGGGCAGCCGCGTCACCGCCGCGAACGCCCCGGGGTCCGGCACCGCGCGGGCCTCGGTGCGGACGAGCGCGGTGCCGTCGTCCTCGCGTACGAAGACGGCGGTGGCGCCGGACGCGGCGACGGTCGCGCCCGGCACGGGCCCGCCGACCGGCCGCAAGTCGTCCCCGGTGACGACGAGTTGAGCACCGGTACGCGCCCTCGCCTCCGCGGCCTTCGCCCCGCCGACGGTCGCGGCCGACCCGAACAGACACCCGGCGAGCGCGACGGTGACGAGCACGGGCGAGGCCACGGCGGCGGTCCGCCGCACGGACCCGCCGACGTTGGCCCGAGCGATCCGGAAGAGACTGCTCACCCTGTGGGCGGCTGGGCCGCCACGCCCTGCCCGCACCCGAGGCCGCCGAAGCGGCAGCTTCACGTACCGCACCAGAACGGGCGCCAGCGCAGCGACCCCCGTCGCCAGCACCATCGGCTGCGTCGTATACGTCTTGCGCTTCAGCAGATCCGCGGGCTCCGACCACAGCGTCCACGCCAGCAGCCCGAGCCCGCCCGCCAGAAGCAGACTCCCCACGACCCGCCGCGCCGGCGGCAGCACCCCCACATCCAGCGAAGCGTCCCGCAGCGCCTCCACCGGACTCACCCGCCCCGCCCGCCACACCGCACTCCACGCCCCGGCGACGGCCACGACAAGACCCGTCCAGAAGGCGAGCTGGTACGGCCACCAGGTCCAGGAGAACCCGTCGGCGACCGTGAACCACGGCGGCGCCACCCCCGCGTCGACCAGCGCCCCCGCGAGGACCGGCGCCGCCCACGCCCCGCCCGCGCACCCGGCCGCCGAGGCCATCGAGCCCACGGCCAGCGCCTCCCCGAGCAGCCACCGCCGCACCTGCCCCCGGCTCGCCCCGGCCGCCCGCAGCAGGCCGATCTCCCGCCGCCGCAGCGCCACCACGAACGCGAACGTCGACGCGGTCACGAACGCCGACACGAACGCGGCGACCCCGCCCGCCGTGCCCAGGAAGGAGTTCACGGCCACCAGGGCCCGCGCGTCCCGCTCGGTGGCGGGGTCGACCAGGCGCCGGTCGTCGCCGGTGAGCACCCGCGCCCCGCTGCCGGACGCGGCGACCGCGGCGCGCACGGCGCCGACCGGCGCGGCCACACCCACGGCGTCCGGTGGCGTACGGTCCGATGGCTTACGGTCTGTACGGATCTGCCCCAGGCGGCCGAGCGCGCGCAGCAGCTCTCTGTCCACAGGGTGTGGATGAGCGAGCTTCTTCGACACGTGCCGGATCTCCGGCCCGCGCCGCACCGGCACCGTGAGCGCGTCCCGCCCCGCCACCACCACCGGCGACCCGGCGAACCGCTCCGGCTCCCGCACCGGCGGGTCCAGGCTCGCCGCGAGGCCCACCCCCATCGCGGCGGTCAGCGCCACCCCGAGGGAGACGGCCACGAAGGCACCAAGGAATCCGGCCCACCGGGCCCGTAGCGACGCGAGAATCATGAGTCGAGCCAACCGCGCCGGGGCCCCGCGCTCACGACCACCAGCGGGCCGGTCGAAGGTAGGGCCGGCCCTACCCTTAGGGGTATGGAATCGGTGATCGACAGGGCCTTCGCGGCGGCGCTGTACGGGGGAGACGCGCAGGCCGGGCACGCGGACGACGGCCTCGACACCGGCGCGTCCCTACTGGCCGCCGACCCCACCGCCGACGCCGAACTCGCCGCGCGCGGCGAGGAGTTGATACGCCGCGCGTGGGAACGCGGCTGGCAGCCCGCCGACGTCCTGCGCCTGGTCCGCCGCGAACTCGACGACCCCCACGTACGCCTCGCCGCCGCCCTCGTCCGCGCCGAGACCCGCCGCTACGCCCCCGACCGGCTGCCCGCCCGCTGGCCCGCCCAGCTCGCCGCCCTGGACGAGCACGCGCCCTGGCGGGCCCCCGACCGCTTCGCCCACGCCACGGCCGTACTGGCCCTCTACCGCCTGCTGCTGCGCCTGCCCCCGATCGAGCCTGTCGCCCCGGCCCCCGGCACCCCCCTGCACGTACCCCCGCCCCACCCCGGCGACGAGCCCCGCGCCCTCACCCGCATCCGCGCCCTGCTCGCCAAGGCCGAGGCGACCGGTTACCCGGAGGAGGCGGAGGCGCTGACCGCCAAGGCGCAGGAGCTGATGGCCCGGCACAGCGTCGACGAGGCGCTGCTCGCCGCGCGCACGCACGCGAAGGACGCGCCCGGCGCCTGCCGTATCGGGGTCGACGCTCCGTACGAGACGGCCAAGGCGATCCTCCTGGACGCCGTCGCCGGCGCGAACCGCTGCCGCGCCGTCTGGAACGAGGCGTACTCCTTCTCCACGGTCGTGGGCTTCGAACCCGACCTGGAGGTGGTGGAACTCCTCCACACCTCCCTCCTCGTGCAGGGCACGGCCGCGATGACCAAGGCCGAGGCGGGGCAGCGCGCGGGCGGCCGCAAGCGCACGAAGGCGTTCCGGCAGGCATTCCTGATGGCGTACGCCCAACGCCTCGGCGCCCGCCTCGAAGCCGCCGCGGCCCCCGTCACGCACACCGATGCCGACGACGGCGCCCTGCTCCCGGTCCTGGCGGCCCGGGACGTCGCGGTCACCGACCCCCGGGTGCGCGGCGCCCGCGACGGTGAGGGCTGGGCGCAGGGCGCGGCGGCCGCGGACAGGGCCCGGGTGGCCCACGCGCCACCACTGGAGCGCTAACCTTCACACACGTGTGAAGCAACGGGGTGAAACCATGCGCATCGGAGAACTGGCGGACCGCACCAACACTCCCCGCAGGCTGCTGCGCTACTACGAGGAACAGGGCCTGATCGTCGCCGACCGGACCCCGAACGGCTACCGCGACTACGACGCCGCGACGGTGGACCGCGTCCTCCAGGTCCGCGGCCTCCTGGACGCGGGCCTGCCCACCCGCATCATCAAGCAGATCCTGCCCTGCCTGGACAAGCCCCGCGCCATCCACTTCCCGGACGCCACCCCCGAGATGCTGGCCACCCTGGAACAAGAACGCGACCGCATGACCCAACGCGTGCAGTGCCTGACCCGCAACCGCGACGCGATCGAGGAGTACTTGACCGCGGTACGCGCGAAGCGGGCCGAACCCGCAACCCCCACCGGCGGGTAGCCGCCGAACCGACCGGAGGGGACATACCGGAACGCCCAGCCCCCACCGGGCGGAAAGCCGAACGCCCAGCCCCCACCCCGCCCGGCCAATCTGCCCCATATGCCCCGTATCATCGCCGGAGTGACCTGGTGGCGAGCCCTGAAGCAGACGGCGCGCTCCGGTCTCGCCGTGGAACGGCGGCGGCTGGAGCCGCTGGTCGCGCTGCGCGGGGCGGCGGGCCTGGCGCTGGTGATCGGCCTCAGCCTCACCCTGTTCGGCCCCGCGGCCGCGGCGAGTTCCGCCTTCGGCGCCTTCCAGGCGGCCATCGCCACGTTCCAGCGGAGCTGGCGCCCCCGGCCCGAACTGGCCATCGCCTCCGGCACGAGCCTCGCGCTCTCCACCTTCCTCGGCTACCTCACCGGCAGCCATCTCCTCCTCTTCCTCGCCCTGCTCGCCCTGTGGACCTTCCTCGCGGGCCTGAGCTGGGCGGCGGGCCCGACCATCGGCCTCATCGCCACCTCCAACGTGGCGATCATGCTCGTCACGATCACCCTGCCCACGTCCGTCGCCGCCGCGGCCGGGCACGCCGCGATGATGGTCGCGGGCGGCGCCATCCAGGCGGCCCTGGTGATCGTCTTCCCGGTACGCCGCTGGGGCGCCCACCGCGACGCCCTCGCCGACGCCCTGGCCGCCGAGGCGGACTACGCGCGCCGTCTGCGCCACGACCCCGTCGCGCCGTTCGACCCGGCCCCGCTGATGACGGCCCGCGCCGCCGCCCACATCACCCCGCGCCAGGCCCGCACCCGCCCCGCCGAACTCCACGGCGCCCGCGGCCTCGCCGAACGCATCCGCCCCGTCCTCGCCTCGCTCGCCGACCCGGCGCTGGGCGTCCCGGCGGAGGGCCCCGAACGCGACCGCGTCCGCGAACTCCTCGGCGCGGCGGGCGCCGTCCTGGACGCGGCCGCCCGAGCGATCCGCCACGGCCGCCCCGTGGACCTCCCCGCGGCAGCGGCGTCGACGTTCCGCACCCCGGACACGGCAGCGATCCTCACGGGCCCGCCCCACAGGGCGGCCCGCCGCCTGGGCACACTCCTGCGGGACGTGGTGGAGGTGGCGGGAGGACCAGGCCCGACTCCCGGAGCAGGCCCGGCCCCCGACCCAAAGAAGGCCCAGGCCAACGGCGCCACGACGACAGGCGGCAACCTGGTCCGACCAGGGCTCACCGCACTGGTCCCCGCGGCCGCAAGGGCCATGCGCGCCGAGCTGAGGCACCGCTCGGCGGTGACCCGCCACGCCGTAAGGGTCACCACCGTCGCCACCGCGAGCTACGCCGTGGGCCACTACCTCCCCCTGGGCCACGGCTACTGGGCCCCCATGGCCTCGGTCATGGTCATGCGCCCCGACTTCTCCCAGACATACGCCCGCGCGGTCGCCCGCTTCGGCGGCACGCTCGTGGGCGTGGCCCTGGCCACGGCGGTGGTCAGACTCGCGCAGCCGGACACCTACCTGTCGGGCACCCTCGCGGTGGCGAGCGCGGGCCTGATGTACCTCCTGATGCGCACGGGCCAGATCGCCGCCCAGGCATGCGTCGCCGCGTACGTCGTCTTCCTCCTGGGCATGGGCGGCGAACAGTGGACCCAGACGGTCCCGGAACGCGTCGTCCTGACGCTCATCGGCGGCATCCTCGCCATGACGGCGTACGCCCTGTACCCCGCCTGGGAGACCCCGCGCCTGCGCACCCGCCTCGCCGACTGGCTGACGGCGTCCGGCCGTTACGCCGCGGCGGTCGTCGGCCACTACGCGGACCCCGGGGGCAAGAACTGCCCGGACGTCCGCGAGGCGCTCCTCGCCGCACGCGACGCCCGCGCCGCCTGGCAGGAGGCGGTCGAACGGGCCGAGCACGAACCCGTACGCCACCGCGGCCTCTCCCGCGCCGCGGCCGCCGACGCCGAACAGGCCCTGGCCCAGGCGGGCCGCGTGGCGATGCTCCTGGAGGCCCACGTCCCGGACCGGGGCACACCTCCCGTCCCCGCCGCGGCCCGCCTCGCGGACGCCCTGCGCACCGCCACCGAGCAGGGCGCGAAGGCCGTACGCGAACGCCGCGTCCCCCGCTGGGACCCGGTCCACGAGGCCCTGGACACCTGGGAGTCCGGCGACACTCCCGACCGCGTCGTACGCCGCGGCGGCACCCTGCTCCGCAAGGCACTGGACGACCTCTCCGACGCCCTGGACACGGCGCCCCCGCCGATGCTGGTGGACGGCTCCGAAAGCAACGTACGGAAAAAGCCGAACGGGCCGCAGGACCAGAAAGGCCCCACGACCCGCTGACGGAACGCAGCCTCAGAACTGCGGCAGACGTCAGGACTGCGGAATGTCCGCCGTAGGCAGCCCCTCCGGCAGCTTCCCGTTCTTCGTCTTCAGGAACTCGTCCTTCCCGAAGCCCTGCCAGGCGACCTTCAGCGTCTTGCCGTCGACGGACTCGACCCGCCCGTCGGTGCGGTCCATGTCCCCGTCGGCGCACTTGAGCTTCAGCGTCTGCGCGTCGGCGGTGCCGTTGCACACGTGCTCGCCGACCAGCGTCGCCCGCTTGCCGGTGATCACGAGCGCGACCGGCTTGCCACCGGTGGTGGTGACCCAGCTGCCCTCCAGGCTGCCGCCGGTCGCGCCCTCGTCGCCCGAGCCCGCGTCGTCGGAGCCGCCGGAGCCGGGCGTCTTCGCCGCGCCGTCCGCCGCGCCCTTGTCCTTGCCCTTGTCCCCGTTGTCATCGCCGTCACTGCTGCAACCGGTCAGGACAAGCGCGGCGGCCAGCGAGGCCACCGCGGCGCCGATCGTCACGCTGCGGACATTACGGACACGAGTACGCACTGAAGTCCCCCTATGTGGAGCCGCGTTTAGCCAAATGGAGCGTTCGTTCCAGTGGGCCGCGGCCCACTGAATCGCGCGCCAAGCTACCAGGAGGACTTGCGGACCCCGGGCAGGAATCCCGCGTGCGCCTGCTCACGAAGACGCACCCTGGACAGGCCGAACGTGCCGACGTACCCGCGCGGACGCCCGTCCACGCTGTCCCGGTTGCGCACCCGCGTCGCGCTGGCGTCGCGGGGCTGGCGGGCCAATTCCCGCTGGGCGGCGAGCCGTTCGGCGTCGGGCGTGGACGGCCGCCGGATGATCTCCTTCAGCTCGGCCCGGCGCGCGGCGTACCGCGCGACGATCACGCGGCGCTTCTCGTTCTTCGCGATCTTGCTCTGCTTGGCCATCAGACCTTCACCCCGCGCGCACGGATCCTGGCCACGGCGGCCTCGACGCCGATCGCGTCGACGGTCTTGATCCCCTTGGCGCTCAGCCGCAGGCGTACGTACCGGCCCTCGCTCGGCAGCCAGTACCGCTTGCGCTGGATGTTGGGGTCGAAGCGGCGCGGCGTGCGCCGGTGCGAATGGGAGATGTTGTTGCCGAACCCCGGCTTCGCGCCGGTGAGCTGGCAGTGGGCGGACATGGTGACGCACCTCTCGCTCGGTTTCGCTCCCGCCCATTTGGAAACGGGATTCATTTTCATATACTAGCCCTCATGGCTCGCAACGAACTCCGCCCGGTCATCAAGCTCCGGTCCACCGCCGGAACCGGCTACACCTACGTGACCCGCAAGAACCGCCGTAACAACCCCGACCGCCTGACCCTGCGCAAGTACGACCCGGTGGCCGGTCGGCACGTCGACTTCCGAGAGGAGCGCTGATCCCCATGCGACCCGGAATCCACCCGCCGTACGGCCCCGTCGTCTTCCGCGACAAGGCCGCGGACTTCGCCTTCCTCACCCGCTCGACGGCGACCAGCGACAAGACGATCGACTGGGAGGACGGCAACACCTACCCCGTCATCGACGTGGAGGTCTCCTCCGCGAGCCACCCCTTCTACACGGGGCAGCAGCGCGTCCTCGACACCGCGGGCCGCGTCGAGCGCTTCGAGCGGCGTTACGGCGGCGGACGCTGATGGGCGCCCACGCCGACGGCGGCCGACCGGAGCCGGCGGCCGGCCGCATGGACGTCGCCGTCGTCGCGGGCCTGCACGCCGACGCCCGCGCCGCCGCCGTCGCCCGGCTCCTCGCCACGGTGCCGGGCAGCGTCGCGCTGCACCACGACCTGTCGACCGCCGCGCACGGCACGGTCACCCGGACCGTGCGCGACGCCGGGGGAGTGCTCTCCACCGGCGAGGCGCCGCTGGTCAACGACTGCGCCTGCTGCGCGCTGCGCGAGGATCTGGTGCCCGAGCTGGAGCGGCTCGCCGAGGGCGGGCTCACCCGGCTCGCGGTCGTCGAGCTCTGGGACTCCGTCGAGCCGAAGGCGATGGCCGAGGTCATCGCCGGGCACGGCTCGGACGCGCTGCGCCTGAGCGGCGTCATCACCGCCGTCGACCCGAGCCTGCTGCTTCCCTACCTCGCCAACGGCGACGACCTGATGGAGGCCGGGCTCGCCGCGGCCGCCTCCGACCAGCGCACCGTCGCCGACACCTGGGCGCGCCAGCTCGAATACCCGCCGGTGCTCGCCGTGCTGGAGTCCGAGGACGCCGATGCCGAGGACCGGGCGCTGCTCGCGCAGCTCCATCCGACAGCCCGCCAGGTTCTGATCGGCCACGGTGACCTGGCGGGCGCCGCGCTCGGCGGCTTCGACGTGGAGGCGGCGGCCGCGGCGCAGCACCCGGCGTGCGCGCTGCTGCCCGCCGAGGCCGACGACAGCGGTGTGAGTACGTTCGTGTGGCACCGCGAGCGGCCCTTCCACCCGGAGCGTCTGTACGCCGCCCTGGAGGACCTGACCTGCGCCGCCGCCCGCAGCCGCGGCCGCTTCTGGCTCGCCGACCGGCCCGACACGCTGCTCGCGTGGGACGCGGCGGGCGGCGCGCTGTGCGTGGAGAACGCGGGGCCGTGGCTGGCCTCGCTGCCGGACGCCGCCTGGGAGATGGTCCCGCCGGTGCGCCGGGCCGCCGCCGCGCTCGACTGGCATCCCGAGCACGGGGACTGCTGCCAGCACCTCGTCTTCACCTCGCCCGGCCTCGACCGCGACGGGCTCGCCCAGGTCCTGGAGTCCTGCCTGCTCACGGACGAGGAGTACGCCGCCGGGCGCGCCGCCTGGAAGACCCTGCCCCCTGCCTTCGACGCTCTCCTGGAGGTCTGACGTTGTCCCCGTCCCGCCCCTCGTCCTCGTCCGCGCGCCGCTCCGACCGCGGCAAGCCGCTCAAGTCCCGCCCCAATCCGCTGGATGTCGCGGGCATCACGTACATCGACTACAAGGACACCGACCTGCTGCGGAAGTTCATCTCCGACCGCGGCAAGATCCGCAGCCGCAGGGTCACGCGTGTGAGCTCCCAGCAGCAGCGCCAACTGGCCAAGGCCATCAAGAACGCCCGCGAGATGGGTCTCCTTCCGGTCGCGTCCCGCTGAGACCGCTGAGACCGCTGAGACCGCCGGGACACCGCAACGCACCGCACCGCACCGCCGCCGCGCGACGGCACCTCCCGCCCTCCCGCCCGTTACCGGGAAGTAGGGTGCAGGCACGGGAGTGAACGTCGCACGGCGGCGGTGTTGCGTCTTCGGCCAAAAAGGAGCCAGAACGCTTCTCCCTGCGTCTGCCTAAGTGCACGAGGTATTCGATCCGGACAACCCGGGGCGGACAAGGCGCGGAGCACCGCCGGAGCAGATGGACGGGGGCTGTCGTTCGCATGTCATGCGGGCATTGGGGAAGCGGCGGGAGGGGCTGTAACCAGCTCACCACGGCGCGTGCACGTGCATCTGCCCATGCATCGGCACATGAACACGGCTATGATCCGGGACAGTTGACGGCTACAACAACAGCCACGGCACCACCGGGGAGCGACCTGTGCACCACGTGTTCAACGGCATGGCGGCCACGGATCTTCACGGGGTGGTCTGGCAGAAGAGCAGGCACAGCAACTCGCAAGGCGCCTGCGTGGAGTTCGCGAAACTTCCGGGCGGAGACGTCGCGGTCCGCAACTCGCGGTTTCCCGACGGACCCGCGCTCGTCTATACGCGCGCCGAGATCGAGTGCATGCTGCTCGGCATGAAGGACGGCGAGTTCGACGACCTGATCGGCTGATCGGCGGCTGATCGGCGACTGACCGCGCCGAGCCGTTGAGAGAGGGAAGCGGGGCGGAGCTGTTCCCCTGGCCGCCGGTCTCCAGGGACCGGCGGGCCACGCGGCCTAGGCCAGCTGGAACAGCGCCCACACCACCTTGCCGTTCAGCGCGCCCGCCAGCGGGTGCCAGCCCCAGCCGTCGCTGAACGAGTCCACCAGGAAGAGACCGCGGCCCGACTCCGCGGAGAAGTCGTCCTCCGCCTCCTCGCGCGCGACCGGGCTCTCGTCGCTGGGGTCCCGTACCGCGCACACCAGGCGCGAGGTCCAGCGCATCATGTGCAGCCGCACGGGCGCGTCCTCAGTACCGCCGACCGGACAAACGGCGCGCGGGGTGTCCGCGGGCAGGGCGTGCCGCAGGGCGTTGGTGACGAGTTCGGAGACGACGAGCGCGATGTCGTCGAAGCGTTCCTCCAGCTCCCACGTCACCAGCGTCTTGCGAGTGAACTGCCGTGCGCTGCCGACGGCTTCGTACCGGGCGGGAAGAGCGCAGGAGGCCGCACTGGAGACCGCGGAGGGGTCGAGCGGAGGAAGGCCCTGCCGTAACGGCTCGAGCATGGTCGATCCATTCGTCCCCATGCGAGGCACTCCCCGGTTTTCGCGGTTCGCGGTACAAAGCGATCGTGCGGTGGCGCGGTCGGTACAGCCGGGCGGCACAGCGATGGCGCTGCAGTGACGCGCGGACCATGGTTCCGAATGCGTACAGCAGATGCAAGGGCAGATGCACGTGCACGCGCCGGACTTGACCGTTCCTAGGCTGCTTCTAGCCCATTTCTTCCTACGACTTCTTGTGCAGACCTTCCGGAGGCTTTCCGTTTCCGTAACCGAACGAGTACGGCCTGAAGCGTTTAATGGCAGACTGCGGGTCTCACACCTTGGGGAGGACTGAGCGAAGTGACCGCTGGGGAGTCGAGCGGCTCGGTGGTACGGCGCATTCTGCTGGGCTCGCAACTGAGGCGCCTGAGGGAGTCGCGGGGCATCACCCGTGAGGCGGCCGGCTACTCGATCCGCGCTTCCGAATCGAAGATCAGCCGCATGGAGTTGGGACGGGTGAGCTTCAAGTCGAGGGACGTCGAGGACCTCCTGACGCTCTACGGCGTCATGGACGAGGCAGAGCGCAACGCGCTGCTCTCGCTCGCCAAGGAGGCCAACCTGACGGGCTGGTGGCACAGTTACTCGGACGTTCTGCCCGGTTGGTTCCAGACATATATCGGTCTGGAGGGTGCCGCCTCTCTGATCCGTGTCTATGAGGTCCAGTTCATCAACGGGCTGCTGCAGACCGAGGCGTACGCCCACGCGGTCGTGGAGCGCGGCATGAAGGCCGCCGCCGCAGGCAAGCCCGGCGGAACCGGCAAGTCCGGCCGTGGCGGGCGGCTCAACCGGGCCGATGTGGACCGCCGGGTGGCCCTGCGCCTGGAGCGCCAGAAGCTGCTCGTGTCCGAGCGTGCCCCGAAGTTCCAGTGCGTCCTGGACGAGGCCGCGCTGCGCCGTCCGTACGGCGACCGGGAGGTGATGCGCGGTCAGATCCAGCATCTCATCGACATCTCCGAGCGCCCCAATGTGACGCTGCAGGTCATGCCGTTCACCTTCGGCGGACACGCGGGCGAGTCCGGCGCGTTCACGATGCTCAGCTTCCCCGAGTCCGATCTCTCCGACGTCGTCTACCTGGAGCAGCTCACCGGCGCCCTTTATCTGGACAAGCGCGAAGAAGTCGCCCAGTACGAGGGTGCGATGGCCGAGTTGCAGCAGGACTGTCCGAATCCGGCCGACAGTCGTGACCTTCTGCGTGGTCTACTCCAACTGACCTGAATCGTCAGTAGGATGACGTGAAATCAGGTGTCTGCACTTCTGCGGCAAGGGGTCTCGCGTCATGTCCTTCTTCACCGATCTGGCTCACCAGTACATCGACGGTGAGTGGAAGGCCGGCTCCGGTTCCTGGGACATCATCGACTTCAATCCGTACAACGGGGAGAAGCTGGCGTCGATCACCGTCGCCACCGCGGACGAGGTGGACCAGGCGTATCGGGCGGCGCAGCGCGCACAGGAGGCATGGGGCGCGACCAACCCCTATGCCCGGCGCGCGATCTTCGAGCGGGTCCTGCGGATCATCGAGGACCGTGAGGCCGAGATCACCGAGGCGATCGTCGCGGAGCTCGGCGGCACGCTCGTCAAGGCCGGTTTCGAACTCCACCTCGCCAAGGAGTTCCTGCGCGAGGCGATACACCTCGCCCTCGCCCCGCAGGGCCGCATACTCCCCTCGCCCGACGACACCAAGGAGAACCGCCTCTACCGCCTGCCGGTGGGCGTCGTCGGCGTCATCAGCCCGTTCAACTTCCCCTTCCTGCTCTCGATCAAGTCGGTGGCCCCCGCGATCGCGCTCGGCAACGCCGTCGTCCTGAAGCCGCACCAGAACGCCCCGGTGCTCGGCGGGGGCCTGCTCGCGAAGATCTTCGAGGACGCCGGCCTCCCGCCGGGCGTCCTGAACGTCGTCATCACGGACATCGCGGAGATCGGCGACGCGCTGATCGAGCACCCGGTGCCGGGCGTCATCTCCTTCACGGGATCGGACGCCGTCGGCCGCCACGTCGCCACGGTCTGCGCGCAGAACTTCAAGCGCTGCGTCCTCGAACTCGGCGGCAACAGCGCCCTGATCGTCCTCGACGACGCCGACGTGGACTACGCCGTCGACGCCGCCGTCTTCAGCCGCTTCGTGCACCAGGGCCAGGTCTGCATGGCCGCGAACCGCATCCTCGTGGACCGCGCCGTGGAGGCCGAGTTCACCGAGAAGTTCGTCGCCAAGGTCAAGTCCCTGAAGGTCGGCGACCCGGCGGACCCGGAGACGCACATCGGTCCGCTCATCAACTCCTCGCAGGCGGACGGGGTTTCGTCGCTCGTCGCGCAGACCGTCCAGGCGGGCGCCAAGGCCCTGCTGCACGGCCGCACCGAGGGCAACGTGGTCAGCCCCTCCGTCCTCACCGACCTGCCCGACGACTCTCCCGTGCTGCGCCAGGAGATCTTCGGCCCGGTCGCGCTTCTGCTGCCCTTCGACGGCGAGGACGAGGCCGTCCGCATCGCCAACGACACTCCGTACGGCCTGAGCGGCGCCGTCCACACCGGCGACACCGAGCGCGGTGTCCGGCTCGCACAGCGCATCAGGAGCGGCATGATCCACATCAACGACGGCACGGTGCACGACGAGCCGATCGTGCCGTTCGGCGGCGAGAAGCACTCGGGCATCGGGCGCCTCAACGGCGACGCGACGATCGAGGCGTTCACCACGCACAAGTGGATCTCGGTGCAGTACGGACGCTCGCGCTTCCCGTTCTGACTCCCCGGGCTTCCCGTTTTCCTCGTAGGTCGTGGTTTCTCGTAGGTCGCGGACCCTTGCGGACAGTACCTGTCCGCAAGGGTCCGTAGCGTCTGTGGTGTCGGAAAGCCCGGCGGCCCTACGGGGCGAAGAGAGGCGGACGCCATGGTCACCCACGTCAACGCGGAAACCCCCGGCGACGAGCGCGGCGCACTGATCGCCTTCGTCGAGGCCCAGCGCGGCGGTATCCGCCGCTCGGTGCTCGGCCTGAGCGACGCACAGGCGTCGGCCCGGCCGAGCGCCAGCGAGCTGTCCCTCGGCGGACTCGTCAAGCACGTGGCCGAGACCGAGCTGAACTGGCTGCGCCTGGCCCAGCAGCGGCCCAACGAGCGGCAGCGGACCGAGGCGACCTGGGCCGACAGCTTCCGCCTCGTCGAGGGCGAGACGCTCGCCGACGTGCTCGCCTTCTGGGACCAGGTGGCCGCCGAGACCGAGGCGTTCCTCCGCGCGGTGCCGAGCCTCGACGACACCTTCCCGCTGCCGGACCAGCCGTGGTTCCCCGACGACGGCGCGGTGTCGATGCGCTGGCTGATGCTGCACCTGATCGAGGAGATCGGCCGGCACGCGGGGCACGCCGACATCATCCGGGAGTCCCTGGACGGCAGGACGGCCTTCGAGCTGGTCGCGATGGCCCAGGGATACGCTAGTCAAAGTTGAGTGGCTGTCTCGGAGAGGTGCGGTGAATGTCGGCGATCCGGCTCTTGGTCCTGGGGGCCGTCCGTCAGCACGGGCGGGCTCACGGCTACCAGGTGCGCAACGACCTGGAGTACTGGGGCGCCCACGAGTGGTCCAAGGCCAAGCCGGGCTCGATCTACCACGCCCTGAAGCAGATGGCGAAGCAGGGCCTGCTGGTGGAGCACGAGACGGCGCCGTCCGTCGCGGGCGGCCCGCCGCGCACCGAGTACGAGATCACGGAGAAGGGCACGGAGGAGTTCCGGGCCCTTCTCCGCGCCGCCCTGACCACCGTCGCGCACGACCAGCAGTCCGACGTGCTCTCGGCGGGGGTCGGCTTCATGGTCGACCTGCCGCGCGAGGAGGTCGTCGCGCTTCTGAAGGAGCGGATGCGCGCCCTGGAGAGCTGGCGCCACTCCGTCACGGAGTACTACACGCCGGAGGACGGCCCCGGGCAGCTCGGCCACATCGGCGAGATCATGAATCTCTGGGTGACGTCGGCCGACGCGGGCGCGGAGTGGACCGAGGGCCTGATCGAGCGGATCGAGAACGGCGCGTACACCTTCGCCGGCGAGGGGGAGCCGTTCGTGGCGGTCCTCGCGGAGGGCGAGGAGAACCCGTTCGCGACGGCGGAGAGGCATCCCGGAGACGAGCGCTGACCGTTCCGCGGGCAACCCGCAGGTCACCGCGCACCTCTATTAATCAAGTTTGACTAAGTCGCCTCCCGGGGTTACCTTCGTCCACCTAGTCAAGCTTGACTAGGTGATCCGGAGGGAGACGGATGACGGACGCGATCGTCGTCGAAGGCGTACGGAAGCGGTATGGCGAGAAGCGGGCCCTGGACGGGCTCGACCTGGTGGCCGCGCGGGGCACGGTGCACGGCGTGCTCGGGCCGAACGGCGCGGGCAAGACCACGGCGGTGCGGATCATGGCCACGCTGCTCCGGGCGGACGAGGGGCGCGTGGAGATCGCCGGGCACGACGCGGGGCGGCAGGCGGGCGAGGTGCGCCGCCGCATCGGCCTGCTCGGCCAGCACGCCGCGGTCGACGAGGAGCTGAGCGGATGGCAGAACCTGGAGATGTTCGGCAGGCTCTACCACCTGGGCGCGCGCCACGCGCGCGTGCGGGCCGGTGAGCTCCTGGACCGCTTCGGTCTGGCCGACACCGGCCGCAAGGCGGTCAAGCAGTACAGCGGCGGCATGCGGCGCCGTCTGGACCTCGCGGCGTCGCTGATCACGGAACCGGCGGTGCTGTTCCTGGACGAGCCGACCACGGGCCTGGACCCGCGCGGCCGCGCCGAGGTGTGGGACGCGGTGCGCTCCCTGGTCGGCGGCGGCACGACGGTGCTCCTGACCACGCAATACCTGGAGGAGGCCGACCAGTTGGCCGACCGCATCTCCCTGATCGACCACGGCAGGGTCATCGCGGAGGGCACCGCGGACGACCTGAAGGCGAGGCTCGGCGGCGACCGCATCGACGTCGTGGTGCGCGACGGGGCCCAACTGGTGCGCGCGGCACGGCTGCTGCCGGGCGCCGACGGGGCCCACGACGACGTGACGGTCGACGCCGACCGGCGCCTGGCCAGCGCGCCCGTGGGCGACCGCATGGGGGCCCTCACCCGGGTCGTGCGGGCGCTCCAGGACGAAGGCATCGAGGCGGAGGACATCGCGGTGCGCAGGCCGACCCTCGACGAGGTGTTCCTGCGCCTGACGGGGCGTACGGACGACCAGGACCGCATGAAGGAGGCCGTGTGAGTACGACGACTGGCGGTACGCCCATGGCGGTGGCCGCGGCCGGGGCGGGCGGCTCGCGGATCGGCTGGGCGGTCACCGACTCCTGGACGATGACGCGGCGCGAGCTCGCCCACTGGGCGCGGCAGCCGGTGCAGGTCTTCGTGGGGCTCGCCTTCCCCGTGATGATGCTGCTGATGTTCAACTACCTCATCGGCGGCGGCAAGGGCATCGAGGGCGACTACGCCGAGTTCCTGGTGCCCGGCATGTTCGCGCTGACCATGGTGTTCGGCCTGGACGCCACGATGGTCGCGGTCACCACCGACCTCAACAAGGGCGTCGTGGACCGCTTCCGGGCCATGCCGATGACCAACGGGGCCGTCCTGGTGGGCCGTTCGGTGGCGGACATGCTCCAGTCCTTCGCCTCCCTCGTCGTCATGATGGGCGTCGGCCTCGTGATCGGCTGGCGCTGGCACGGGTCGCCCGCCGGGGTGCTGGGGGCCATGGGCCTGCTGATGCTGCTGCGGTTCGCCATGCTGTGGATCGGCATCTACTTGGCGATGGTCGTGGGCAAGCCCGAGCTGGTGATGGCCGTGCAGATCCTCGTCTGGCCGGTCGGCTTCCTCTCCAACGCCTTCACCGTCCCGCAGAACATGCCGGACTGGCTGGGGGCGGCGGTCGAGTGGAACCCGATGTCGGCGACGGGTACGGCGGTGCGGGATCTGTTCGGCAATGATCCCGGGGTGACCGGCACGTCCTGGGCGGCGGAGCACGCGGGGCTCCTCGCGGTGGTGTGGCCCCTCATGCTCGTGGGCCTGTTCCTGCCGCTGGCCGTGCGGAGGTTCGGGGCGCTGAGCAGGTAGTTCCCTGGCGGGGCATTCCCCAGTCCC
>NZ_AOPZ01000528.1 GCF_000414115.1 Streptomyces aurantiacus JA 4570 | reverse complement strand
GCGCGCCCAGGTCGACGCTGCCGGGGGCGCGGGGGGCGACCGGCGCGGTCACGTACGTCGGCAGCGGCACCGGGACCGGGTCCCAGCTGTCGCCGCGCCCCGGGCCGTGCTGGCGCTCGCGCTGCTGGTCGACCCATTCGGCGTGGTCGGTCTGCTCGACGAGGGCGCGACGGTCCGCGGCCAGCGCGGAAAGGCCGGTGTCGTCCTCCGGGGCGGGCTCCTCGGCGACGGGCTCGGCGCCCGCCTCGCGCCCGCGCGGCTGCCGCTCGCGCAGCCGCCGCGCCGCGGCCTCGGCCCGGCGCCGGTCCATCGTGTACGTGAAGCGGCGGCGTTCCTGGCGGCGCAGATAGACGATGTACGCGCTCAGCAGCGCGGCCGGCCCGGCGGGCGCCCACGTCTGAGCGCGGCCGGCCCGGCGGGCGCCCACAGGAGCGCGAGGCCGCCGACCGCGGCGACGATCGTGCCGAGCGTGAAGGCGAGGAACAGCATGACGGTCGTACGCCGACGGCGGGCGAGCACCTTGGTGCGCCGGGCCCGCTCGGCGGCGTCGGCCGCGGCGGCGCGACGGGC
>NZ_AOPZ01000527.1 GCF_000414115.1 Streptomyces aurantiacus JA 4570 | reverse complement strand
GAGGGGAAGGGGGGGAGGGGAGGAAGAGGGGGTAAAGGGGGAGGGGGAGGGGAAGCAAGCAGGGTGGGGCTGTGGGCACCCGGGGACGGGTTGGCGGTCCTGTGCAATGAGGAGCGGGCCGCGTGTGCGGCCCGTTGTGGTCAACTTTTTCTTGACCAACGCGCTACGCCGTGAGGGGTCACGGTCCAGGGGCGTACGCGCATATGCAGAGGGCGCACAGTCATGCGTACGCCCCCGGGAAACCTCCGGGCAGGGCCCATAGACTGGTGCGCCGCCGCCCGCCACCCAGAGAATCCACCCCAGAGAATCCGGAGTACCACCCAGTGAAGCTCGTCTTCGCCGGCACCCCCGAGGTCGCCGTCCCCGCCCTGGACGCCCTGATCGCCTCCGGCCGGCACGAGGTGGCCGCCGTCGTGACCCGTCCCGACGCGCCCGCGGGCCGTGGCCGCAGGCTGGTCGCGAGCCCGGTGGCCGAGCGCGCGGAGGAGGCCGGGATCGAGGTGCTGAAGCCCGCGAAGCCGCGTGACGAGGAGTTCCAGGCCAGGCTGCGGGAGATCGCGCCGGACTGCTGCCCGGTGGTGGCCTACGGCGCGCTGCTGCCGAAGTCCGCCCTGGAGATCCCGGCCCACGGCTGGGTGAACCTGCACTTCTCGCTGCTGCCGGCCTGGCGCGGCGCGGCGCCCGTGCAGCACGCGATCATGGCCGGGGACGAGATCACCGGGGCCTCCACCTTCCTGATCGAGGAGGGGCTGGACTCCGGTCCGGTGTACGGCACGGTCACCGAGGAGATCCGGGCCACCGACACCAGCGGTGACCTGCTGACGCGGCTCGCGTTCGCGGGGTCCGGGCTGCTCGCCGCGACCATGGACGGCATCGAGGACGGCTCCCTGTCCGCCGTGCCGCAGCCCGCGGACGGCGTCAGCATCGCGCCGAAGATCACCGTCGAGGACGCGGCCGTCGACTGGTCGGCGCCCGCGCTGCGGGTGGACCGCGTGGTCCGCGGCTGCACGCCCGCGCCCGGCGCGTGGACCGTCTTCCGCGGCGAGCGCCTCAAGCTGATCCAGGCCACGCCGGTGCCGGACCGCACCGACCTCGCCCCGGGGGAGATCGCCGCCGGCAAGAAGAACCTGTACGTCGGCACGGGCTCGTACGCCGTGGAACTGCTGTGGGTGCAGGCGCAGGGCAAGAAGCCGATGGCCGCCGCCGACTGGGCGCGCGGCGCGCGGATCACCTCCGGGGAGCGCCTCGGCGCGTAGCCGTCGGCGCGGGCGACGTACGCTGGCATGGTTCGCCCCATCACCAGCAGCGGAGCACCTTTGAACGACCAGCCGAGCCGGCGACCGCGTACGCAGGGCAAGTCCGGAGGCCAGGGCAAGCCCGGGTCCCAGGGCAGGCCCGGGAAGTCCGGCAAGCCGTACCGCCGCCCGCAGAAGGACCCCGTCCGCATCCTCGCCTTCGAGGCGCTGCGGGCCGTCGACGAGCGCGACGCCTACGCGAACCTCGTGCTGCCGCCGCTGCTGCGCAAGGCCCGCGACAAGGGCGACTTCGACGCGCGGGACGCGGCGCTCGCCACGGAGCTGGTGTACGGGACGCTGCGCCGGCAGGGGACGTACGACACGATCGTCGCCTCCTGCATCGACCGGCCGCTGCGCGAGGTCGACCCGCCCGTCCTCGACGTCCTGAACCTGGGCGTCCACCAGCTCCTCGGCACCCGCATCCCCTCGCACGCCGCCGTGTCCGCGTCCGTGGAGCTGGCGCGGGTCGTGCTCGGCGACGGGCGGGCCAAGTTCGTGAACGCGGTGCTGCGGAAGGTCGCGCAGGACGATCTCGACGGCTGGCTGGAGAAGGTCGCGCCGCCCTACGACAAGGACCCCGAGGACCATCTCGCGGTCGTCCACTCGCATCCGCGCTGGGTCGTCTCCGCGCTGTGGGACGCCCTCGGCGGCGGCCGCGCCGGGATCGAGGACCTGCTCGAAGCCGACAACGAGCGGCCCGAGGTCACCCTGGTGGCGCGGCCGGGGCGGGCCACCGCCGACGAGCTGCTCGACTCGCTGGACGCGGACTCGGCGCTTCCCGGCCGCTGGTCGCCGTACGCCGTGCGGCTCAGCGAGGGCGGCGAACCCGGATCCCTGGAGCCGGTGCGCGCGGGTCGGGCCGGAGTCCAGGACGAGGGCAGCCAGTTGGTGGCGATCGCACTCGCGAACGCGCCGCTCGAAGGGCGCGACGAGAAGTGGCTCGACGGCTGCGCCGGGCCCGGCGGCAAGGCGGCCATGCTCGCCGGCCTCGCCGCCGAGCGCGGGGCCGCGCTGCTCGCCGCCGAGAAGCAGCCGCACCGGGCCCGCCTCGTGGCCCAGGCCCTGGCCGGAAACCCCGGCCCCTACCAGGTCGTCGCCGCCGACGGGACCCGGCCGCCGTGGCAGCCCGGGACCTTCGACCGGGTGCTGATGGACGTGCCCTGTACGGGACTTGGCGCCCTGCGGCGGCGGCCGGAGGCGCGCTGGCGGCGGCGGCCGGAGGACCTGGAGGGGTTTGCTCCGTTGCAACGTGCGCTGTTGCGTACGGCGTTGGAGTCCGTGCGCGTCGGAGGCGTCGTCGGGTACGCCACGTGCTCGCCGCACCTCGCCGAGACGCGGGCCGTCGTCGACGACGTGCTCAAGCAGTGGGGGGCCGCGGAGCTGGTCGACGCGCGGGATCTGATGCCCGGCGTTCCGGCGCTCGGTGACGGGCCGGATGTGCAGCTTTGGCCGCACTTGCACGGCACGGACGCGATGTATCTGGCGGTCATTCGGCGTACGGGCTGAGCCCGCTGTCGCCGCTTCGCGGCTCGTCCTCAATCGCCGGGCCTCGCGGCTCGTCCTCAATCGCCGGACGGGCTTCGCATGCCGGGTGGGCTTGAAGTTCGGGTGTCAGCTGTCTCGTGGGACAGCTTGTGCGGCCACCACACCTTCGGCCCCACGTCCAGGAACAGCGACGTCACCAGGATCGAGCGGACGATGAAGGTGTCCAGGAGGACGCCGAGCGCGACCGCGAAGCCGATCTCGACGAAGCCCACCATCGGGATCGTGCCGAGGACGGCGAAGGTGCCCGCGAGGACGAGCCCGGCGGACGTGATGACCGATCCGGTCGCGGCCAGGCCGGTCAGCACGCCGGGGCGGGTGCCCTGGCGGACCGCCTCCTCGCGGATACGGGTCGTGAGGAAGATGTTGTAGTCGATGCCGAGCGCCACCAGGAAGACGAAGACGAACAGCGGGAAGTCCGTGGACTCGCCCGGGAAGTCGAAGATGTGGCGGAAGACCAGCGCGCTGACGCCCAGGGCCGCCGAGAACGACACGACGACCGTCCCGATCAGCAGCAGCGGAGCCACCACGGCGCGCAGCAGCACACCGAGGATGAGCAGCACGACCAGCAGGACGAGCGGGATGACCAGCTTGTCGTCGTGGATGGTCGCCTTGTCCATGTCGAGCAGCGTCGCCGTGCCGCCGCCCACCCGCGCGTCCGCGCCGGGCACGTCGTGCACGGCGTCACGGACCCGCTCCACCGTGTCCTTGGCCTGCCGGCCGTCGGACGGATCGGTGAGGGTCGCCTCGATCAGCACCTGTCCGTCGTGTTCGGCCTTCGTCCCCGGTGGTACGCCGACGCTGTCCCGCTGCACGCCTCGGGTGCCCGCCACGGCACGGCTGATGTCGGCCGCCTGCTCCTTGTCCGCGACGACGACCAGCGGATCCCCGGCGCCCGCGGGGAAGTACTCGGCCTTCACCTCCTGACCGGTGACCGAGTCCGGCTTGTCGATGAAGGAGTCCTCGTTGCTGACCCCGGCCGCGCGCAACTGGATCAGGCCCAGGGCGAGCACCGCGAGGGCCAGGGAGGTGGCCACCCAGGTGATCCGGGGGCGGCCGGCGATCCGGCGCCCCATGCGCGCCCACACGCCCCGCTCCGCCGGGTCGGACGAGCCGAGGTGCGGGACCACCGGCCAGAACAGCCAGCGGCCGCAGATCACCAGGAGGGCGGGGAACAGCGACAGCATGGCGAGCAGCCCCACCGCGACGCCGATCGCCGCGACAGGGCCGAGCCCGCGGGTGGAGTTCATCTCGGCGGTGAGCAGCACCAGCATGCTCAGCACCACGGTCGCGCCGGACGCGAGCACGGCGGGCCCCGCGCGGTGCAGGGCCAGGGCCATCGCCTCGTGCCGGTCCTCGTGGCGGCGCAGCTCCTCCCGGTACCGGGCGACGAGGAGCAGCGCGTAGTCCGTGCCTGCGCCGAAGACGAGGACGGTGAGGATGCCCGCGCTCTGGCCGTTCACGGTCAGGCCCGCGTGCCGGGCAAGGAGATAGATCAGCGCCTGCGCGCCGTACAGCGACACGAACACCGAGATCAGCGGGACGAACAGCAGGATCGGGCTGCGGTAGGTGATCAGCAGGGCCACCACCACGACCGCGCCCGCGGCGAGCAGCAGCGTCGAGTCGATGTCGGCGAATGCCTTGGCGAAGTCGGCGGAGACGCCGGCGGGCCCGGTGACGTACACGTCCAGGCCGTCCTTGCTGCCGCCCACCTTGTCCTTGACGTCGTCGACGGCGTCCGGCAGGTCGTTCCAGGTGTCGTTGTTCATGGTGAGCGGCACGTACACCTGCGCCGCCCGCGCCCGGTCGGCGGCGTCGCCCGTCTTGTCGAAGGCCGGGCCGCGGGTCTCGTCGCCGCGGATCCAGTGCGAGCGCAGCTGCTTGACCTCGCTCACGCCGTCCGCGATCCGGGCCCGGTCGGCGCCGGTCAGCGGGCCGTCCTCGCGGGCGTACACGATCACCATGGGCATGGTCTCGGGCCTGAACCCGTCGGAGGCGTTCAGGACTTGGGTCGACTCGGCGGACCGCGGCACCCAGGACGAGGTGGTGTTGTCCTGCTCGTCGGTGAGTTTCTGGGCCAGTGGCGCGGCCACGACCAGGGCCACCAGCCAGAACACGAGCACCAGCCACTTGGTGCGTGGCCCGCAGACCAGCCAGGCCACGCCCCGGCGTGTCCGCCGCTCGCCGTCCGACCGAGTACCAGACCGAGTCCTGGGCATGGCTGTCCCCCTGCCGCCCCACACGCTGCCGGTGGACGGACAGCATGGCACGCGGTGCGCGGGCCGGGGGAGATGGCCCGCACACCCCGCGTGCGCCCCTGCGTGACCTTGGCGGGACCGCGGCGGGCGGCCACCGCGGGGCATGGCAGGCTTGGGGCATGGCCGCGCAGATCAACCCCAGCATCCTCTCCGCCGACTTCGCCCGCCTCGCCGACGAGGCACGGGCCGTTCAGGGCGCGGATTGGCTCCATGTCGACGTCATGGACAACCACTTCGTACCGAACCTCACCCTGGGGGTGCCGGTCGTAGAGTCCCTGGCACGGGCGACGGACACGCCTCTGGACTGCCATCTGATGATTGAGGACGCAGATCGCTGGGCCCCGCAGTACGTCGAAGCGGGCGCGGGATCCGTCACCTTCCACGCGGAGGCGGCCGCGGCGCCGGTGCGGCTCGCGCGCGAGATCCGCGCGAAGGGCGCCCGCGCGTCCATGGCACTGAAGCCGGCGACCCCCATCGAGCCGTACGAGGACCTGCTGCCCGAGCTCGACATGCTCCTGATCATGACCGTCGAGCCCGGCTTCGGCGGCCAGTCCTTCCTCGACATCATGCTCCCCAAGATCCGCCGCACCCGCGAGCTCATCAGCAAGCACGGTCTCCAGCTGTGGCTCCAGGTCGACGGCGGAGTCTCCGCCTCCACCATCGAGCGCTGCGCCGAGGCGGGCGCCGACGTCTTCGTGGCCGGATCGGCGGTGTACGGGGCGAACGACCCGGCAGAAGCGGTACGTGCACTGCGCACTCAGGCCGAGTCGGCCACGGCGTCCGCCGGGTGGGCGTGCGGTCACTGAGCCGTACGGCGGGCACGACGGGGCCGCCGCGCGGCCAACGGCTTGGCCACGGGAACGTGAACGCGGCCCATCAGGGCTGATCAAGTACGCCGGATCTGCAAGGATGAACAGCGAATCCAGGTGTACGTATGTGGTGAACAGCAGTGAGGAGAGCGCCGTGTCGGCCATGTCGGCGGGTCGGTCAGCCATGCGGATGGGACCCGCGGAGCTGGTGCAGGCGGCGGCCATGGCCCGCCGCTTCTATCTCGAGGGCAAGTCCAAGATCCAGATCGCCGAGGAGTTCGGCGTCAGCCGCTTCAAGGTGGCGCGGGTCCTGGAGACCGCTCTCGAACGTGACCTTGTACGGATCGAGATCCGCGTGCCCGCGGAGCTGGACGCCGAGCGCTCCGACGCGCTGCGCGCCCGGTACGGCCTGCGGCACGCGGTCGTCGTCGAGTCCCCGGCCGCCACCGAGGACATCGAGGATTCCCCCGACCCGGAGAACCTCGGCGAGGTCGCGGCCGGGCTCCTCGCCGAGCTGGTCAACGAGGGCGACGTGCTCGGGCTCGCCTGGGGGCGCTCGACCATCCACATGGCGGCCGCGCTCGATGTGCTGCCGCCGTGCACGGTCGTGCAGCTCACGGGCGTGTACGACGCCGGGACCGCGGAGCGCGGTTCGGTCGAGGCGGTGCGGCGGGCCGCGCAGGTCTCCGGGGGCGACGCCCACCCGATCTACGCGCCGATGCTCCTCCCGGACGCGGCGACCGCCACCGCGCTGCGCCACCAGACCGGCATCGCGCGGGCCTTCGAGTACTTCGACAAGGTCACCGTCGCCGCCGTGTCCATCGGCTCCTGGGAGCCGGGCATCTCCACGGTCCACGACATGCTCACCGACGAGGAGCGCGCGCACTACGCCTCGCTCGGCGTCGCCGCGGAGATGTCGGCGCACCTCTTCGACGCGGAAGGACGCCGGGTCGGGCGCGACCTGGGGGAGCGGTGCATCACCGTCGAGGCGGACCGGCTCCGCCGCATCCCCGAGGTCGTCGCGATCGCCGGGGGCCAGCGCAAGGCCGCCGCGATCGACGCGGTGCTGCGGTCCGGCCTGGTCACCAGCCTGGTCACGGACACGGCCGCGGCGGACCAGCTCCTGATCGCCGGATCGGCGCCGCGGCCCGCGCTTGACCGGGCGGACCCGGACGACTAGTCCGCGCGAGGGGCTCATCGAGGTGGGGGTGGTGACCGGCGCGTGGGCGTCGGCGCGCGCCGGGGCGGGGAAGCTGTGACAGCATCGAGCGCATGATCTTCCGGTCCCCGGGCCGTCTGCTCGGCGCGGTCCTGATCTGCCTCGCCGTCCTCGTGACGGGATGCGGCAGTGAGCGGCAGGGCGCCACGGGCGACGCGGCGTCGACGCCCGCGTGGGCGCGCGGCATGGAGACCGTCCAGGCCGGCCGGCTGCCCGCCGAGGCACGGCGGACGCTGCGCCTCATCGACGAGGGCGGGCCCTTCCCGTACCGGAAGGACGGCAGCGTCTTCGGCAACTTCGAGGGCGAGCTGCCCCGCGAGACACGCGGCTACTACCGCGAGTACACCGTCCGCACGCCCGGGGAGCGCGACCGCGGGGCCCGGCGTATCGTGACCGGCCGCGAGGGCGAGACGTACTACACGGACGACCATTACGCGTCGTTCCGAGCGGTACTGAGATGAGCGGTACTGAGATGAGCGGTACCGAGATGAACGGTACCGAGATGAGGGAGACGACGCTGTGACGACGGCTGACGGTGCGGACCGGGCAGACGAGGGCGGGCCGCTCGCGCCCGTCCTCGACGCCGTGCGCGGCACCGGCTGGGGCACGCTCGCGCTCGACCTGACCGGCGTGCGCGACAAGGCCGCCTTCATGGACCGCTGCGCCACGGCGCTGACGCTGCCCGACTGGTTCGGGCGCAACTGGGACGCGCTCGCCGACTGCCTCTCCGACCTGTCCTGGGCGCCGGGCGCGCGAGGGCGGCTGCTCGTCGTCTCCGGGTGGCGGGAGTACGCGGAGGCGGCACCGGACGACTGGGCCGTCGCGCAGGAGGTGTTCGCCGACGCGGTCGCGTACTGGCGGGAGCAAGGGCAGGGGCAGGAGCCCGAGCGGGGCCTGGAGGTCGTGCTCGTGGTGGAGCCGTCGGCGGGCTGAGACCCCTCGGTGACCCCCGTGACCGGCGTGGACCGGCCGCGCGCTTGGAGGATCCGACCAGGGCCTTCACGCGCCGTCTGGGGGATCGTCCCAGGCAGCGCAATCCCTCCGGCATGGGACAATGAAGTACGTGCTTTTCCCCCGGCTGTCCTGTTCGGGGGCCACCTCTGATCGACTGGGATGAGCAGCACGTGCGTTTCCTCAATGACATCCAGCCCGCGTACGACCTGACGTACGACGACGTCTTCATGGTGCCGAGGCGTTCCGCCGTGGGTTCGCGCCAGGGCGTCGACCTCGCGTCGCCGGACGGCACGGGCACGACGATCCCGCTGGTCGTCGCCAACATGACCGCGATCGCGGGCCGCCGCATGGCCGAGACCGTCGCCCGCCGCGGCGGCCTCGTCGTCATTCCGCAGGACATCCCGATCGAGGTGGTCACGGACGTCATCTCCTGGGTGAAGACGCGCCACCACGTCCTGGACACCCCGATCGTCCTCGACCCCACGCAGACCGTCGCGGACGCCCTCGCGCTGCTGCCCAAGCGCGCCCACAACGCGGGCGTCGTCGTGGACGCCGACCGCAGGCCCGTCGGCGTCGTCACGGACGCCGACCTGACCGGCGTCGACCGCTTCACGCAGCTCTCCGAGGTCATGTCCAAGGACCTGCTGCTGCTCGACGCGGACATCGACCCGATCGACGCCTTCAACAAGCTGGACGGCGCCAACCGCCGCTACGCGCCCGCGGTGGACAAGGACGGCCGCCTCGCCGGCATCCTCACCCGCACCGGCGCCCTGCGCGCGACCCTCTACACCCCGGCCGTCGACGAGCAGGGCAAGCTCCGCGTCGCCGCCGCCGTCGGCATCAACGGCGACGTGGCGGGCAAGGCCAAGCAGCTCCTCGACGCGGGCGTCGACACGCTCGTCGTGGACACCGCGCACGGCCACCAGGAGTCGATGATCGCCGCGGTCAAGGCCGTGCGCGCGCTCGACCCGCGGGTCCCGATCGTGGCCGGCAACATCGTCGCCGCCGAGGGCGTGCGTGACCTCGTCGAGGCCGGCGCGGACATCATCAAGGTGGGCGTCGGCCCCGGCGCCATGTGCACCACGCGCATGATGACCGGCGTGGGCCGCCCGCAGTTCTCCGCGGTGCTCGAATGCGCCGCCGAGGCCGCGAAGTTCGGCAAGCACGTGTGGGCCGACGGCGGCGTCCGGCACCCGCGTGACGTCGCCATGGCGCTGGCCGCCGGCGCGTCGAACGTCATGATCGGCTCCTGGTTCGCGGGCACGTACGAGTCCCCGGGCGACCTTCAGCAGGACGCCAACGGCCGCCTGTACAAGGAGTCGTTCGGCATGGCCTCGGCCCGCGCCGTGCGCAACCGCACCAGCGAGGAGTCGGCCTACGACCGCGCCCGCAAGGCGCTGTTCGAGGAGGGCATCTCGCACTCCCGGATGTTCCTGGACCCGGCCCGGCCCGGCGTCGAGGACCTGATCGACTCGATCATCGCGGGCGTCCGCTCCTCCTGCACGTACGCGGGCGCGGCGTCCCTGGCGGAGTTCGCCGAGAAGGCGACCGTCGGCATTCAGAGTGCCGCCGGTTACGCCGAAGGTAAGCCGCTGCACGCCAGCTGGAGCTAGACGCTGCGCTGTGCGGGACTGTTGGATCGGATCGTTTGGATCTGCGGGCTGTGGGGGCTGATCGCGCCGTTCCCCGCGCCCCTCGACAGGCGGGTCCTGCCCCTTCGGGGGCAGGACCCGCCTGTCGTCTTTTCCTGCCGGAACGCAACGGACTAAACGGGCGGCGCAACGAACATGCGCTCAGGTGCGTCGTACGCAATGATCTTTCGTTGATGCGCAACGTTGCTGCATTACGGGCGGGAACTGCCAGCTCGTAGAGTCGGGCGCTGTACGTGGCGTGGCGGGGACTGCCTGCTCGGTGGTTCCCGTTTCCTGTGTGGACCGCCGCGGCTCCCTGCCACCTCTACCGGCAGCGATGAAGGAGCCCGCGCGTGCTCGATCAGGGCGCACCCCCGCAGACCCGCCAAAGCCCTCAGGGCACGGCGGGCCTTGGCACTCGACTGATGCGGCGCAAGCCGGTGGAACGCCTGGTCGCGGAAGGCGGCCAGGGCGAGGGCGGCTCGCTGCGGCGCACCCTCGGCATGTGGCAGCTGACCATGATCAGCATCGGCGCGACGCTCGGCACCGGCATCTTCGTGGTGCTCGGCGAGAGCGTCCCCAAGGCCGGCCCCGCCGTGACGGTGTCCTTCGTCATCGCCGGCCTCACCGCGCTCTTCTCGGCCCTCTCGTACGCCGAGCTGGCCGGCTCCATACCGGTCGCCGGATCCTCGTACTCGTACGCATACGCAACCATGGGCGAACTCGTCGCCTGGGTGTGCGGCTGGTGCCTGGTCCTCGAGTACGGCGTGTCGGTCGCGGCCGTCGCCGTCGGCTGGGGCGAGTACCTGAACGAGCTGCTCGACGGCACCATCGGCGTCACCATCCCGGACGCGCTGTCCGCGGCGCCCGGCGAGGTCGACGGCGCCATCATCAACCTGCCCGGCCTGATCGTGGTGCTGCTCGCCATGGTCTTCCTGCTCGGCGGCGCCAAGGAGTCCGCCCGCGCCAACACGATCATGGTCATCGTGAAGATCGCGGCCCTCGTGCTGTTCTGCGCCGTCGGCTTCACCGGCTTCAAGTCCGGCAACTACTCCGACTTCATGCCCCTCGGCGTGGCCGGCGTCAGCGCCGCCGGAGCGAGCCTGTTCTTCTCCTACATCGGCTTCGACGCCGCCTCCACCGCCGGTGAGGAGGCCAAGAACCCGCAGCGCGACCTGCCCCGCGCGATCATGCTCTCGCTGATCATCGTCACCGCGCTGTACGTCCTGGTCGCCGCCGTCGCCGTCGGCGCGTGGAACTGGACGGAGTTCGAGGACTCCGCGGCGTCGCTGACCGCGATCATGAACGACGTCACCGGCCAGTCCGTCTGGGGCACCCTGCTCGCCGCGGGCGCCGTCATCTCCATCGCCAGCGTCGTCCTGACCGTTCTCTACGGCCAGACCCGCGTGCTGTTCGCGATGTCCCGCGACGGCCTCGTCCCCAAGAAGTTCGCCAAGGTCAGCGGCAAGACCGGCACGCCCCGCGTGAACACCGTCATCGTGTCCCTGTTCTGTGGCGCCCTGGCCTCCGTCATCCCGCTCGGCAAGCTCGTCGACGCCACCAGCATCGGTACGCTCTTCGCCTTCGGCCTGGTCAACATCGCCGTGATCGTGCTGCGCCGGACGCGTCCGGACATGCCGCGCACCTTCCGGGTGCCGCTCGGCTGGCTCTTCCCGGTCCTCGGCTTCGGCTTCTGCGCGTACAACATGTTCAACCTCGACTCCGTCACCTGGGTGGTCTTCGGTGTCTGGATGGCCGTCGGGCTCGTGTTCTACTTCCTGTACGGGATGCGCCGCTCCCGTCTGGAGACCGAGCCCGCCGGAGAGGTCTCCGCAGTGAAGTGACACGCGTGAAGCGACACGCAGAAAAGTGAACGACCCCCTGTGCGACTGAACGATCTCGACGAACGCATCGTGCACGCCCTCGCCGAGGACGCCCGCCGCTCCTACGCCGACATCGGCCAGCTCGTCGGCCTGTCCGCGCCCGCCGTGAAGCGGCGCGTGGACCGGCTGCGGGCCACCGGAGCGATCACCGGGTTCACCGTCCGTGTCGATCCGGCCGCGCTCGGCTGGGAGACCGAGGGGTTCATCGAGATCTACTGTCGGCGGAATACCTCGCCGGAGGCGATTCAGCGGGGTCTTGAGCGGTACCCGGAGATCGCGTCCGCCTCCACCGTTACCGGGGAGGCGGATGCGATCGTGCAGATCTTTGCCGCGGATATGCGGCACTTCGAGCGGGTGCTTGAGCGGATTGCCGGGGAGCCGTTTGTTGAGCGCACCAAGTCGGTGCTCGTGCTTTCGCCGCTGATGCGGCGATTCTCCTCCGGCTCGCCCGCCTAGAGGGCTGCCTGGTTCGGTGGCCTCGCGACTGCGGGCGCGCCGTGGCTTGTCGCGCAGTTCCCCGCGCCCCTTGGGGAACAGTTCCTCCGGGTGCCGCCGCCTGACCCCCGTCCGGGCGGCAGCACCCGGAAGCGTCAGGAGGTGGGGTATGGGACCTTCCACGGCACTACGTGGAAGTCGCCCGTGCCCTGCTTGACCTTCTCGAACGGGGCCGCGCTGTTGCACTTCGGGAGCTTCTTGTCGCCGGTGGGGCCGCCCGTCGCCGCCCAGCTGTAGCCGACGCGGTCCAGTTTGTCCTTGCCCGTGTCGTGGACGCTGAAGCCGACGCGGCCGCCCCTCGTCTTCTCCATCAGGCCGGGACTGGTCTCGGTGATGATGCCCGTCGTCGTCGCCACCTTTCCGCCGGTCACCAGGCAGTCGATGCGGCCCTTGGCCCAGCCGCCCTTGCCGCCCGGCTTCTCCAGGTGCACGAACTTGAACGTCCCGGTCGCCCTGTCCGGACGCTTGACGTCCTTCTTGGCCAGGTGCGCGTCGAACGTGAACGTCACGTCCTCCGTGGTCTTGCGGAACAGCTTGGCCTTGCCGGTCAGCGCGGCCGCCTCGCGGGGTTCGGCCTTGCCCGCGGAGTGCGCGGCGATCGACCGGCCAGGGTGTGTGACGTCCTCGCCGGACGCCATGGCCGCCCCCGCGGCCCCCGCGGTGAGGAGGACCGCGGCGCCCACGGTGAGGGCGCGGGTGCTGGTGCGGGTGAAGGCGATACGGCTCACGGGAAGCCCTCCGTCTGTTCGTTCAGGCTGTTCGCCCGGCGTTTCCGGGTGAGATCACGATCCCGTGGCAGGGGGCCTCCGGGCGTCCCGCCCAGGGCTGCTCTCCGCTTCCGCCGCGCGGGGGAGGAGCCGCCGCCGGGTGTGCGCCCGAGGGCTGAGCACCCGTACGACCATGGCCGCGGACCACGCGCAACGAATCGCCGCCGCCCTCGCCCCAGGCGCAACAAATCGCTCAGAGCGGCGCAACGGTCGCGTCTTGCCCGGCCACGACCGCGGAACGTACCGTCTTTGCGAACCCCTGACGCTTTTTTGTCGCCCTTCCTGCCCCTCCGCACGCCCCTGAGGTCAGCCATGCCGCCGCTGCGCACAGCCCTGCTCCAGAGCTCGGGGCGTCCCGGCTCCGTCGCCGCCAACCTCAAGGTCGTCGAGGAAGCCGCGGAGCGGGCCGCGGCGGCGGGCGCCCGGCTGCTCGTGACGCCCGAGATGTTCCTGACCGGCTACGCGATCGGTGACGACGTGCCCCGCCTGGCCGAGCCCGCCGACGGCGAGGCCGCGGACGCGATCGCCGACATCGCCGTACGCCACGATCTCGCCGTCGCCTACGGCTACCCGGAGCGCGCGGGCGAGCATGTCTTCAACTCCGTCCAGCTCATCGGCCGGGACGGCGCGCGGCTCGCGAACTACCGCAAGACCCACCTCTTCGGCTGCTTCGAGCGCGACCACTTCACACCCGGCGAACAGCCCGTCGTCCAGGCCGAGCTGGACGGCCTGCGGGTCGGCCTGATGATCTGCTACGACGTGGAGTTCCCGGAGAACGTCCGCGCGCACGCCCTCGCCGGCACCGACCTGCTGCTCGTGCCGACCGCGCAGATGCACCCGTTCCAGTTCGTCGCCGAGTCCGTCGTGCCGGTGCGCGCCTTCGAGAACCAGATGTACGTGGCGTACGTCAACCGCGTCGGCCCCGAGGGCGAGTTCGAGTTCGTCGGCCTGTCCGCGCTCGCCGGGCCCGACGGGGTCGCCCGCGCGCGGGCCGGGCGCGGCGAGGAGCTGGTGTTCGCTGACGCCGACCCGGCCTTCCTGGCCGCCTCGCGCGAGGCCAACCCCTACCTGAGCGACCGCCGCCCCGGCCTGTACGGGTCCCTGACCTGAGGGTCGCCCGAGCGCCCCTCCTCTTCCGCCTGCCCCGCTCCGCCGTTCCGCCGTTCCCGCAAGGAGTCCGTAGCCCATGACGTCCACGGTGCCCAACGCCGTCCAGCACACCGACGCGCAGCCGCCGATCACCATGTTCGGGCCGGACTTCCCCTACGCGTACGACGATTTCCTCGCGCACCCCGCGGGCCTCGGCCAGATACCCGCGACCGAGCACGGCACCGAGGTCGCCGTCATCGGTGGCGGCCTGTCCGGCATCGTGGCCGCGTACGAACTGATGAAGATGGGCCTCAAGCCCGTCGTGTACGAGGCCGACCAGATCGGCGGCCGCCTTCGCACCGTCGGCTTCGAGGGCTGCGACCCGTCGCTGACCGCCGAGATGGGCGCGATGCGGTTCCCGCCGTCCTCGACGGCGCTGCAGCACTACATCGACCTGGTGGGCCTCAAGACCCAGCCCTTCCCCAACCCCCTCGCGGAGTCGACCCCTTCGACGGTCGTCGACCTCAAGGGCGAGTCCCACTACGCGACGTCCGTCGACGACCTGCCGCAGGTCTACCGCGACGTGATGAACGCCTGGAACGCCTGTCTGGAGGAGGGCGCCGACTTCTCCGACATGAACCGCGCCCTGCGCGAGCGCGACGTCCCGAAGATCCGCGAGATCTGGGCGAAGCTCGTCGAGAAGCTCGACAACCAGACGTTCTACGGCTTCCTCTGCGAGTCCGAGGCGTTCAAGTCCTTCCGGCACCGCGAGATCTTCGGCCAGGTCGGCTTCGGCACCGGCGGCTGGGACACCGACTTCCCGAACTCCATCCTGGAGATCCTGCGCGTCGTCTACACCGAGGCCGACGACCACCACCGCGGCATCGTCGGCGGCAGCCAGCAGCTCCCGCTGCGCCTGTGGGAGCGCGAGCCGCAGAAGATCGTGCACTGGGCGCTCGGTACGTCGCTGAGCTCGCTGCACGAGGGCGGCGAGCCGAAGCCCGCCGTGACCCGTCTGCACCGCACCGCCGGGAACCGCGTCACCGTCACGGACGCGTCGGGCGACATCCGCACCTACCAGGCGGCGATCTTCACCGCGCAGTCCTGGATGCTGCTCTCCAAGATCGAGTGCGACGACTCGCTGTTCCCCATCGACCACTGGACGGCGATGGAGCGGACCCACTACATGGAGTCCAGCAAGCTCTTCGTGCCCGTGGATCGGCCGTTCTGGCTGGACAAGGACGAGGAGACGGGCCGTGACGTGATGTCGATGACGCTCACCGACCGGATGACGCGCGGTACTTACCTCCTCGACAACGGGCCGGACCAGCCCGCCGTCATCTGCCTCTCCTACACCTGGTGCGACGACAGCCTCAAGTGGCTGCCGCTGTCGGCGAACGAGCGCATGGAGGTCATGCTCAAGTCGCTCGGCGAGATCTATCCCAAGGTCGACATCCGCAAGCACATCATCGGCAACCCGGTGACCGTGTCCTGGGAGAACGAGCCCTACTTCATGGGCGCGTTCAAGGCGAACCTGCCGGGCCACTACCGCTACCAGCGGCGCCTGTTCACCCACTTCATGCAGGACCGCCTCCCCGAGGACAAGCGCGGCATCTTCCTCGCGGGCGACGACATCTCCTGGACGGCCGGCTGGGCCGAGGGCGCCGTGACGACCGCGCTGAACGCCGTGTGGGGCGTCATGCACCACCTCGGCGGCGCGACGGACGCGACGAACCCCGGGCCCGGCGACCTCTACGACGAGATCGCGCCGGTCGAGCTGCCGGAGGACTGAGAGCCTGTCCTTGAGCGGATTCCGGGGCCCCGCCGTGGGGCCCCGGGCCCTCAGAGCCCGGCCGCCCGCGCCGCCGCGTGCACCTCCGCGGCCACGTCGCTCAGCTCCCGCGCGTCGCGCACGCTCGACTGGAGGTCGACCAGGATCTCCTCCGCTCCGGCCTCGGCATGCGCCACCAGGTCGTCGACGATCTGCTCGACGCTGCCCCGGAAAGGAGCGCGGTCGGGGCCGTCGTACGCCTTCGGCGTGTACCGCGTGTTGGCGCGCAGGACGGTGCGGATCGGCGACGTACGGCCGCGCTCGGCGGCCAGATCCTCGAGCTGCCGCGACTGCTCGGCCAGGCGCGCGGCGCCGGACGCGACGGGCAGCCAGCCGTCGGCGTGGTCCACAAGCCTGCGTGCGGCACGCGGGCTGCCCGCGGGCAGCAGCACCGGGATCGGCCGGGCCGGTTTCGGACCGACCTCGGACGGGGTGATCGTCGTCCAGGTCCCCTCGTACGCGACCGGGTCCGGACCCCACACCGCCCGGCACACGCCGAGCACCTCGTCGAGGAAATCGCCGCGTTCCTCGTACGGCGCCACCGACGCCGCCGCGTACTCGTCCAGGGACCAGCCCGTGCCGAGGCCCGCGACCACGCGCCCGCCGCTCGCCGCGTCCAACGAGGCCAGGGCGCGGGCGAGTTGGAAGGGTACGTGCAGCGGCGCCACCAGGACGCCGGTGCCGAGGCGCACGCGCTCGGTGACCGCGGCGGCGAGTGTGAGTGCGACCAGGGGATCGGCGACCGAGCGGTAGTTCTCGGGCCAGGGCTTGCCGGGGATGCCGTACAGGCCCTGGGCCGGGGCCTCGGGGAACAGGACGCGTTCGAAGACCCAGAGACTGTCGAAACCGATTTCCTCGGCGCGGCGGGCCACCATCGGGAGGTCGCGGCCGAGGTCGAAGTGCTTCATCTGCGGGAGGCCAAGGCCGAGTCGGCAAGAGGGCACTGCGGCTCCTGTGTGTCGGGGACGGACCCGCCCACGCTAACCGGGACCGCGCTCAATCCGGCAGCGGCGTGAGCAGCATCCGCCCCACGAGTCCCACGGCGTCGTCGAGGCGCCCCCGCAACTCCTCCGCCACGTCCGGGAAGTCCCGCAACGCCCACAGCACGCGCGCCGCCGACCAGGCCCCGTCGCGGGCCCGGTCCAGGCTCCAGGAGCCGAGCAGATGCGTGAGCGGGTCGGCCACCTGGAAGAGGTCGGGGCCCGGCATCAGGTCCTCCCGGATGCGTTCCTCCAGGGAGACGAGGACGTCGCCGACCCGGTCGAACTCGTCCTCCAGGTCCGCCGGTTCGCAGCCGAGGCCGTGGCAGGTGTCCACGACGGCGAGCGCCAGGTCGTGGCCGATGTGCGCGTTGATGCCCGCGAGCGCGAACTGCAGGGCCCGTACGCCGGGGTGGCGGCGGAGCTGGAAGAGCGGGCGCCAGCACGCGGGCGGGAGCCGGTCGGCCGCCGCCGCGTCCACGGCCTCCAGATAGCGCTCGGCGAAGCGGACGTCGAGGGTGACGGCGGCCGTGGCGTCCGGGAACCGGCCGGCGGCGACGCCCCGGCCGACCTCCCGCGTGACCGCCAGATACACGCGGTTGAAGACGGCGACGCCGTCGCGGTGCGGCCACGAGGCGTCCAGGGCACGCATGCGTGCCACGACTGCGTCGACTTTGTGCTCGGCCAACCCCTCGGTCTGCGCCATGGGGGCAGGGTCCCAGCCGGGGGGCGAGACTTGGGGGCGGCTGGCAGGCGCTTCCCCAGAAAGGGGGATCTGGCGGGGCGCCTTGGGCCGCGTTCCCATGGGGCTTCGCCCCTTTCCCCCCTTGTTGGCCCTTCGGGCCCCGTCCTCAAGCGCCGGACGGGCTGATCTGCTACCGCCGGTCGGCTATTTCGGCTGCTCGTCGTCGTACTTCGACGTGCCCTCATCCAGGAGGGGTTCCTGGGTTTTGAGGTGGGCGGGAGCGAACGCCCTCAGGACGTGGTAGCCGGTGATGACGACGATCGTGCCCAGGGCGATGCCGCTCAGGGAGAAGTTGTCGGTGAAGTTCAGCGAGACGTTGCCGACGCCGATGATGATGCCCGCGGCGGCCGGGACCAGGTTCAGCGGATTGCGCAGGTCCACCTCGGCGTTGATCCAGATCTGTGCGCCGAGCAGGCCGATCATGCCGTACAGGATGACCGTGATGCCGCCGAGGACCCCGCCCGGGATAGCGGCGACGACCGCGCCGAACTTGGGGCACAGGCCGAAGAGGAGGGCGAAGGCGGCGGCCGCCCAGTACGCGGCGGTGGAGTAGACGCGGGTCGCGGCCATCACGCCGATGTTCTCGGAGTACGTCGTGTTGGGCGGCCCGCCGACCGCCGTGGAGAGCATGGACGCGGCGCCGTCCGCGGAGATCGCGGTGCCGAGCTTGTCGTCGAGCGGGTCGCCGGTCATCTCGCCGACGGCCTTGACGTGGCCCGCGTTCTCCGCGACCAGCGCGATCACGACGGGCAGCGCGACGAGGATCGCCGACCACTCGAAGCTCGGGGCGTGGAAGGACGGCAGGCCGATCCAGTCCGCGTGGCCGACCGCGGAGAGGTCCAGGCGCCAGTGGTCGGTGAGCTTGCCGGAGCCGTCCAGCGAGTGGATCTTGCCGAAGACGGCGTCCAGGAGCCAGGACAGGGCGTAGCCGAAGATCAGGCCCAGGAAGATCGCGACGCGTGACCAGAATCCGCGCAGGCACACCACGGCCAATCCGGTGAACAGCATCACGAACAGTGCCGTCCACTGGTCCTGCGGCCAGTAGGTGGCGGCCGTGACCGGAGCCAGGTTGAAGCCGATGAGCATCACGACCGCGCCGGTGACGATCGGCGGCATCGCGGCGTGGATGATCCGCGCCCCGAACCGCTGCACCGCGAGCCCCACCAGGAACAGCGCGGCGCCGACCACGAACACCGCGCCCGTCACCGTCGCGCTGGAGCCGCCCTGCGCCCGGATCACCGCGGCCACGCCCACGAAGGACAGGGAACAGCCGAGGTAGCTGGGCACCCGGCCGCGCGTGGCGAGCAGGAAGATGACCGTCGCGACGCCCGACATCATGATCGCGAGGTTCGGGTCCAGGCCCATCAGGACCGGGGCGACGAAGGACGCCCCGAACATCGCCACCACGTGCTGGGCGCCGAGGCCGAAGGTCCGGGGCCAGGAGAGCCGTTCATCGGGGCGGACGACGGCTCCGGGCGCGGGGGTGCGCCCGTCCCCGTGCAGTCTCCAGCGCACGCCGAGGTCCATGGTGAGTTCGCTTTCTGTGCGCGGGTGACGGGCCGTGTCGTCGCAGGGACGGGCCATGTCGTCGAGGGGGCGGGCTGTGTCGTCATGTCGACGATCAGCGTCGACATGTTAATGCGAGGTAAGGGTGGGTTCTTTCCGGCGCGCTTCCGGTACGTTGACATGGCCAAGTCACTGAACGGAGTTCATGTATCTGATGGGAGAGTGATGAGTGCCCGTACCCGCATCGGCGCCCTGCTCACCGCCACGGCCGCCGTCGCCGCCCTCCTGATGACGGCCGTTCCGGCGGCCCCTGCCCCGGCGGCCCCCGCGGCCGCGGCCGCCGCCAGGCCCAAGGTCCCCGACACGGCCGTCCTCGACGGCAGACGTCTGGCCGACGCCAAGCGGCGGCTCGGCCAAGGCGATCCTCAACTCCGCCTCGCCCTGCGGGGCTTGACGGCTCGCGCCGACGGATGGCTCGGCAAGGGCCCGTGGACGGTCGTCGACAAGCCGAAGCCCGCGCCCAGCGGCGACCCCCACGACTACCTGAGCCAGGCCCCCTACTGGTGGCCGACCGAGCCCAAGACCCCCGACAACCCCTGGGGCTGCCCGTACGAGCAGCGCGACGGCGAGCGCAACCCCGAGGTCGACACCGGCACCGACCGCCGCGACGTGGAGAACGTCTTCGACTCGACGTACGAGCTGACCCTCGCCTGGTACTACACGGGCGACAGGAAGTACGCCGAGCACGCCGCGAAGATCCTGCGCACCTGGTTCCTCGACCCGGCGACGCGGATGAACCCGAACCTGAACCACGGGCAGTTCATCCCCTGCAAGTACGACGGCCGGGCCATCGGCATCATCGACTTCTCGCAGTCGTACACGTCCGTCGTCGACGCGATCGCGATCCTCGGCACCGGCGCGCCCGGCTGGACCAGGACGGACCGTACGAAGATGTCGTCCTGGACCAAGAGCTTCCAGAAGTGGCTGGTGGACAGCGACTTCGGCCAGCAGGAGGCCGCCGCGAAGAACAACCACGGCACCTTCTACGACATGCAGCTCGCCGCTCTCGCCTACGCCAACGGCGACAAGCGGCTCGCGCGCGAGACCGTCCTGGACGCGCGCGCCAAGCGCATCGACCCGCAGATCGCCGCCGACGGCAGCCAGCCCCAGGAGCTGACCCGCACCCGCAGCTGGCACTACTCGACGTTCGACCTGGTCGCGTACACGCGCCTCGCCGCCATCGGCGAGCACGTCGGCGTGAACCTGTGGGCGTACGAAGGCCCGGACGGGCAGAGCCTGTTCAAGGCGGTCGACTATCTGCTGCCCGCCGCGACGGGCGCCGCGACGTGGCCGCACCCCGAGAGGGAGTTCCGCCGGTACGCGGCGAGCGACATCGTGCACGCCGCCGCCGACGCCGGTTCGGCCACCGCCAGGGCGGCGGTGCCGAAGCTGGAGACGCCGCCCGGCGGCGACCTGTGGGCACTGCGCCCCGCGGCCGAGCAGCTGGACTCGATCGCGGGGTGAGGCCGCCTCAGCCCTTCCGGTCGGCCGTCGTCGCCTGAGCGGCGGGCGCCTGTGCGGACGCCCGCCCTGCCGTGCGCAGCACCCCGGCGAACGCCATGACCCCGCACGCGAGCACGGTGACCAGGCCGAAGGAGGCCACCAGGCTCGTCGCGTCGGCGAGCGCGCCGATCGCCGACGGCGCGATCAGGCTCGACGTGTACGTGATCGTGGCCACGCCCGCGATGGCCTGGCTGGGGTTGGGGCCGCTGCGCCCGGCCGCCGCGAAGGCCAGCGGCACGACGACGGCGATGCCGAGGCCCATCAGCGCGAAGCCGGTCATGGCGAGGGCCGCGTGCGGCGCCGTCACCACGAGGAGGCCGCCGAGCGCGGCGAACGCCCCGCCCACGCGCACCGTGCGTACCGCGCCGAACCGGTCCACGACCTTGTCGCCGACGAGCCGGGCGATGGCCATCGTCAGGGTGAAGCCCGTGGTGCACGCGGCGGCCAGGCCCGCCGAGGAGTCGAGTACGTCCTTCAGATACACCGCGGACCAGTCCAGGCTGGCCCCTTCCGCGAACACGGCGCAGAAGCCGACCGTGCCGATGAGCAGCGCCGACTTCGGCGGCAGCGCGAAGCGCGGCGGCGGCTCCTCCTCCGGCGCGCTGCGCAGGTCGAGCACGCCCTGGCAGGCGATGAGGCCGGCCACGGTGAGCACCGCGGCGGCCAGCGTGTGGTGCACGCGCGCGTCCGTGCCCAGGTGCGCCGCGACCGTGCCGCCCGCCGAGCCGAGCAGGGCGCCCACGCTCCACATGCCGTGCAGACCGGACATGATGGACTTGTCCATGCGGGTCTCGATCTCGACGCCGAGCGCGTTCATCGCCACATCCGCCATGCCGGACGTGGCGCCGTACACGAACAGCGCCGCGCAGAGCGTGACCAGGTTCGGCGCGAGCGAGGGCAGTGCGAGCGCCAGGGTCCACAGCGCGAGCAGCCCGCGCAGCGCGGCGCGGGCGCCGAAATGGTGGCTCACCCAGCCCGCGAGCGGCATCGCCACCGAGGCGCCGATCGCCGGGAACGCGAGCGCCAGACCGAGCATGCCGGCGCTCAGGTCGGCGTGCTCCTGGATCCACGGCACCCGGGTCGCGAACGATCCGGCGACCGAGCCGTGCACGCAGAAGATGACCGCTACCGCGAGCCGCGCCCGGCTCAACTGCGCCTTGCCGTAAACCACTTGGCCCTGCCCCTCACTCATCCGCTCCGCCCCTCCACCGTCGCCTCCGGGACCGCTGCCGTAAACTATCAGGAACCCTGCCTGATAAAAGAGGATCAGGGAACCGAATATCGCGCCCTTCACCGAAGCCGCCCCGACGGACCGGCGCGAGCGCTGTGGAAGGATCCCGCCATGCCCGCATCACCGAGCACCGCTCGGGCCATCAACGACCGGCTGGCGCTGCGTCTGCTGCAGAGCGAGGGGCCCCTGACGGCGGGACAGTTGAAGCAGTTCACCGGGCTGTCCCGGCCCTCCGTCGCCGATCTCGTCGAGCGGCTTCAGGACGCCGGTCTGATCGCGGTGGTGGGGGAGACGGGCGAGCGGCGTCGGGGCCCGAACGCCCGCGTGTACGGCATCGTCGCCGACCGGGCCCACCTGGCCGCGCTCGACGTGCGCACCGACAGCGTGACCGTGGTCGTCGCCGACCTGCTCGGCGAGCAGCTCGCGGAGGCGTCCGTGCCGATCGGTGGGGGCACCGGGACCGGGCCCGCCGTGGAGCGGGCCGTGGCCCTGGTCGAGCGCACGGCACGGGCGGGCGGCGCGAGCAGGCTGCACACGGTGGGTGTCGGCGCCCCCGGCCTCATCGACCCGGTGACCGGTGATCTGCGCGACTCGGCGCGCCTGCCCGCCTGGCACCGCCGCCTGGTCGCGGCCCTCACCGACCGGCTGCCCGCGCGCGTCCTGGTGGAGAACGAGACCAACCTCGCCGCCCGCGCCGAGCGGCGCGACGGCGCCGCGCACGACCGCGACACCTTCGTGCTGCTGTGGCTCGGCGCGGGCACCGGCGCGGCCGTCGTCCTCGACGGCACCCTGCGCCGCGGTGCCTCCGGCGGCACCGGCGAGATCGGCTTCCTGCCCGTGCCCGGCACCGCGGGGCTGCCGTCGGCGACCGCCTGCGACGGCGGCTTCCACTCGCTGGCGGGCTCGGCCGCCGTGGAGGACCTGGCCGCGGAGCACGGGCTGAAGGCGGAGCCGGAGCCGGGCGAGCCGGCCGCCGCCGCGGTGGTGCGCCGCGCCGTCGAGGGGGGCCACGCCCCGTTCCTCGACGCGCTCGCCGACCGCGTGGCCATCGGCGCGGCGTCCGTGGCGGCGGTGCTCGACCCGGGGTGTGTGGTGCTCGGCGGCGAGCTGGGGTGCGCTGGCGGCCACGCGCTGGCCGAGCGCGTGGCGGAACGGGTGGCCGCGATGTCGCCGTTGCACACGGAGGTGCGGGCGAGCGCGCTCGGCGGCGCGGCGGTTCTGCGGGGGGCGCTGCTCACCGCGCGGGATGCGGCGCAGGAGGAGCTTTTCAGTATGTGAGCGCCGTTGGGGGCCCGGGGGCGGCGGCGCGCAGCGTGTGGGGAGCCCGGCGGCGGGGCAAGGGCATGTACTTCCCGCCGCCGGGCGCTTGTGGGGGAACCGTCCGGGGCGCCGCCGAGGCCGGAGCCGGGCGGTCACCGTCGTGCGGTCAGCAGGCTCCGAGGTCCTGCCACACGCCCCATTCTCCGGTGGTCCCGGGCTCCTCGCCCTTCGTCCACCACTTGGCCTTCCAGGTGTGCGACTTGTGGGACACGGTCGTCCCGCTGCCGTACTCGGACGACGCGTTCCACGCGGGCGGGGTGCACGTGCCGGGCGGGTCGGTCGGGTCCGGCGGGTCGGTCGGTCCTGGGCCCGTGCCGGGTTCGACCACGGTCGTGCCGCGCGCCAGGTCACCGGCGAGCGCGTACGTCGTACCGGCGATGTTCACCGTCCAGTTCGACGGGGTCGACACCGGCAGGTAGTAGTTGAACGACAGGTCCACCGACGCGCCGGGGGCCAGCGTCTGCCAGGCGGGCAGCTTCAGCGAGACCCGGTGGAAGTCGCCCTTCAGGCCGCCGACATTGCTGCCGGTGTGGCCGCTGCTGATCACCTTCGTGCCGAAGCCCGACTGGTCGGACGCGTTGGCGGGAGCGGAGGTCGAGTAGTCAAACTGGAACTCCGTGCCGCCCGGGAGCGGTGTTTTCGTGTTGTTGGTGATCTTCAGCTTGGGCGTGATCGGGTAGTTGGAGTCGCCGAGCTTGAACTCGCCGAACTGCACGCCGATGTCGACGGCCTTGGCGGGCAGGTCCTTGCCGGCGACCTTCGCGCCGTACGGGGACGCCGACTTGAACTTGTCGTACATCGCCGTCGTCAGCGTGTCACCGATCTCGTACTGGCCCTTCGCGGCGTTGTACGTGTAGTCACCGGCGAGCTCCCACACCATGGTGCCGCCGATGCCCTTGTCGACCACGTAGTCGGCCTTGGCCTTCACCGACTGCTCGTCCTCGGTGGACAGGAAGACCTTCTTCTCGGCGTTCCACAGCCACGGCGCGACCAGCGTCGAGTCGTACTTGCGGGCGTAGGTGCCGGTGAGCTTGGTGTCGGCGGCGAAGCCGTACTTGGTCACGTAGTCCCCGACGACGCCCTTCTCCAGGTTCTTGGCGTGCCACATCGGGTTCGAACCGGCCGGGGACTCCTTGCCGTTGTCGTCCTTGTCGTGCCAGAGGTTGTCGATGCCGACGGCGCCGTCACCGCACTTGGTGAGCCCGGACCCGGCCGGGCAGTTCGTCGAGGCCGCCTTGCCCCACAGCCCGTCCGTGCTGCCCTGCACATTCTTGAAGCCGCGCGTGTAGTACGGAAGGCCGATGTTGATGCGGCCCGCGGGCATCGAACCGCGGAAGTAGTGATAGGCCCAGTCGGTGTTGAGATAGCCGAGCCCGCCGTACTGCTGGCTGCCGTACACGCCCGCCGCCGCGAGTTCCGCGTCCTTGCCGTCGTCGTACAGCGACGCGTTCGGGCCGACGTATTCGTTCCAGGCGCCATGGAGGTCGTACGACATGATGTTGACGTAGTCCAGATACTTCTGGACCTGGAACGTCTCCATGCCGCGCAGCAGATAGCCGGACGACGGCGCGGCGACGGTCAGCAGGTAGTGCTTTCCGTCGGCGGCACCGGCCCGGTCCAGCTTCTCGCGCAGCGTCTTCATCAGCACCGCATAGCCCTTGACCAGGCCCGCGCGGCGGCCGTTGGCGAGCTGCCAGTCCAGCGGGTTGCCCGCGTCCTTCATCGTCGTCGGGTATTCGTAGTCGATGTCGACGCCGTTGAAGCCGTACTTCTTGATGAACGCGACGGTGGAGTCCGCGAAGGTCTCGATACCCGCCTGGTTCACCGAGCCGTCCGCGTTGGTGGCCATCGAATAGAAGCCACCGGAGTTCACGCGCTTGCCGTCGTCGCCGAAGTATCCGCCGGTCTCGGCCCAACCACCCACGGAGACAAGCGTCTTCACGTTCGGGTGCTTCTTCTTGAATTTATTCAGCAGATTGAAGTGACCCTTGTAGGCGTACGCGGGGTCCATCTCCGCGCCCGCGACGCCCGGCCAGGTCATTCCGGTGGCGGCGTTCTTCTCGCCGGCACCGCCCACGGAGATCTTGTTGTCGCTCCCGATGTGCGCGAAGGCGTAGTTGAGGTGCGTGACCTTGTTCCAGGGGATGTCGGACGCGAGATAGGCGGGCTCGCCGTTCTTGCCGGTGCGCCAGCCGGTGAAGTAGCCGATGACGCGGCGCTGGTGGTCGGCGCCCATCTTCTCGCGGCCTTCGGCGTCGTAGACGGAGCAGTAGGGGACGTCGACGCCGGGGGTCTTGTAGAGGCCGTCGGGCCGGCAGGACTCGTTGTCGGCGGCGTGCGAGGCCGTCGCGGAGAGGGTGCTCATCAGCAGTCCGGCGACCGCGGCGCCGACTGCCAGGAGCGTGGTTCTCGCTCGGGTGGGGGTGGGCACGTCGGTTCCTCCTGGGGAGGCTCGGTGTCGCACAGCGAACGGGGACGGTGGCCCACGGCGTGCGCACACCGGACGGGCCTCTCCTCGGAGTGACGCAGACGTTAAGAGGACTAGACCAGAGCGTCAATAGGTATGGACCAATCTCCCCGCGCGGTCCCTCGGATCTCCTGTGAGCCAGCCCACAGGATCTCGCCCGCGCGGCCGTGACCAGGCGTGGCACACTGGCCTGGTACCAGAAGCAGCGCACTCCGGGGTCGGTGCAATTCCGAACCGGCGGTTACAGTCCGCGACCCGGCCGCCTCCAGCGGTCGGTTGACCAGGTGAAACTCCTGGACCGACGGTGAAAGTCCGGATGGGAGGCAGTGCGCGGCGAGCGGGCACATGTGTCATGTGTGCTGTGTCGCCGTAATGGCTCGGTTCCGCAGGGGACCGGTCTCTTTCGGCGTCGGCGGTCCCGGCGATGAGCGATGCCGGTGTCCCTGCTCGTGAAATTCTGTCGTCATCGACAGGCCCCGGAGTCCGTGCCCGAAGAGGCAGGAGGACCCGGTGGCCACCGCAGCCGAAGCAGCCGCCATGCGACGCGCCCTCGCGCTCGCCACGCGCGGACTCGGCTTCACCAGCCCCAATCCCGTCGTCGGCTGCGTCGTCCTCGACGCCACCGGCGAGACCGTGGGCGAGGGCTACCACCAGCGCGCGGGCGGACCGCACGCCGAGGTGCACGCGCTGCGCGCGGCCGGCGAGAAGGCCCGCGGCGGCACCGCCGTCGTCACCCTCGAACCCTGCAACCACACCGGCCGCACCGGCCCCTGCGCCCAGGCCCTCCTCGACGCCGGCATCGCCCGCGTCGTGTACGCCGTCGCCGACCCCACCCCCGACGCGACCGGCGGCGCCGCCACCCTGCGCGCGGCCGGCGTCGACGTCGAGCCCGGCCTGCTCGCCGAGGAGGCCGAGACGGTCAACACCGCCTGGCTGACCTCGGTCCGCACCGGCCGCCCCCACGTCACCTGGAAGTACGCGGCCACCCTCGACGGCCGCGTCGCCGCCGCCGACGGCTCCAGCCGCTGGATCACCTCCGCAGCGTCCCGCGCCGACGTGCACCGGCTGCGCGCCGAGTGCGACGCCGTCGTCGTCGGCTCCGGCACCCAGCGCGCCGACGACCCGCAGCTCGCGGTGCGCGGCATCGAGGGCGCCGCCCAGCCGCTGCGGGTCGTCGTCGACACCCACGGCACCGCCGTACGGCCGGGCGCCCGCGTCCTGGACGACGCGGCACCCACGCTGGTGGCGGTCGCCGAGGGCGTCGAGCCACTGCCCGGCGTGGAGACGGTGCACCTTCCGTACGCGGACGAGCACGCGGACGCCGCGC
>NZ_AOPZ01000526.1 GCF_000414115.1 Streptomyces aurantiacus JA 4570 | reverse complement strand
GCCGCGCCGCGGCCATGCCCGGGTCGTCGAGCGCGGGATCCGCCTCCGCGCCGATCAGCAGGCACAGCCGCGCGAGGTCGGGCCGCTCGGCCCTGGCCTCGGCGGCGAAGGCCCGGCGCCACCGCGCGGCGCGGGCGGGTCGGGGGTGCATACGTCCCTCGTGCCCGGCCGGACCGATCGCTACCGGTCCTCGCGACGGCCAAGCCGCGCGCCGCCGGGCCTCGGGGGTGCGCCGTCCACCTCGTACGTAGGACGCGCACCGCCTCAGTTGAGCTTCGCCCGCGCCGCCCGCGCCTCAAGGCGTACCCGCTCCGCCGTGGTCGGCTCGATCGACGCCACCACCTCGGCGTACTCGTCGAGGCCCCGCGCCCCCGCGAGGAAGTCGCCGCGCTCGACGAGCAACTGGGCGCGTTCGTAGCGCAGCCGCGCCGGGTGCGCGGGCAGCAGGAGGGACAGTTCGAGGGCCCAGAGCGCCACGTGCGAGCGCTCGGAGCGGGCCGCGGCCCAGGCGCGGATGTTGTTGAGGATGCGCAGCATGATGTTCAGCGGGTCGGCCGCCGTCAGGAGCGAGGGATTCAGCCTGCCGCCCGACGCCTGCGCGACCAGCTGCTCGGCGTCGTCGGTGGACAGCAGCCGCCCGCCGTTGAACGGGTCGGCGAGCACCTGCTCCGGCTTGCCGTACGCGTCCGGGGAGCCGAAGCCGACGACGAAGTGGCCGGGCAGCGCGACGCCGTACACCGGGGCGCCCGCGCGCCGCGCGACCTCGAT
>NZ_AOPZ01000525.1 GCF_000414115.1 Streptomyces aurantiacus JA 4570 | reverse complement strand
CGATCTCGCGCACCGCCCCGGCCTGCATCTCCTGCACCCAGCGGATGCGCAGGCGCAGCCCCTCGCGGGCGGGCAGGGCCGCCGCGCCGCGCGCCACCCCGGCCCACGGCGCCCGGGCGGGCAGCGGTGCGCGCGGGCCGAGCGACGGCGGCAGCAGGGACAGCAGGACGGGGTGCCGGGCGATGAGCCGGGCGTCGTCGGGTTCGGCGGCGCGCGCCTCGGACAGGACGGCCAGGGCCTCGCCGACAGCCGTGGCACCGGAGCGCTGCGCCAACAGGGCGCCGGCCAGGGACTCCTGGGCGTGCAGCGAGGCCAGGACCGTACGGCCCCAGGAGACGGCGGCGAACAGACGGCCCGTCACCATCTCGTCGAGAGAGGGGAGTTCGCTCAAGCAGCGGTCCACTTCGGCCATCAGGTCGACGGCGAGCATCGGCAGGGCGGCGCGCAGCCGGCCGGTCCGCCAGGCCGCGGCGGCGCGCCGGGCGCCCGGGGCGGGGTTAGATCGGAAGAGCGTCG
>NZ_AOPZ01000524.1 GCF_000414115.1 Streptomyces aurantiacus JA 4570 | reverse complement strand
GTCCAGGCCACCATCGAGGCCGCGGGCCGCGAGGAGGCAGCCGTCTCGCTGGGCTCCCTGCGCCGCGACGAGGGCGGCGCCGACCGCCTCGCCGCCTCGCTCGCCGAGGCCCACGCGCACGGCGCCGAACTCGACTGGCAGGCCCTCTACCCCGACGCGGGAACGGTCGTCGACCTGCCCACCTACGCCTTCCAGCGCCAGTACTTCTGGCTGACGGACGACGGCCGGGTGCCGGACGGTACGCCGCTCTCCGCCGTGGCCGACGTGGAGGCCCGGTTCTGGGAAGCGGTGGAGCGCGAGGACCTGGAGGAACTGGCGGCCGAGCTGGACGTGGCGGACGATCCCGCGTCCGCCGGACTGGGGGCCGTACTGCCGGTCCTGTCGTCGTGGCGGCGGCAGCGGCGCGAGCGGTCCACCCTCGACGGCTGGCGCTACCGGGTCACCTGGAAGCCGCTGCCGAGCGGCACCCTGCCGACGTCCGGGCCCTCCGGCCGCTGGCTCGTCGTGGTGCCGGAGCACGTGGCGTCGAACGTGGCGGAGCACCCGTGGGCCGCGGGCGTGCGGGAAGCGCTGGCCACGGCCGGTGCGGAGATCGTCGAACTGGCCCTACCCGCCGCAGAGTTGACGCGTGAGGCACTCGCCGGGCAGCTGCGGGACGTGGCCCACGCGGCGGAACTCGCCGGTGTCGTCTCGCTGCTCGGCCTCGACGAGTCCGCCCACGGCGCGCACGAGGCCGTGTCGGCGGGGCTCGCTGGCACCGTCGCCCTGGTGCAGGCCCTCGGGGACGCCGGGATCGGGTCCCGGCTGTGGGCGGTGACCGGCGGAGCCGTCGCCACCGGCCGCGGCGACCGGGACACGCACCCCGTCCAGGCGCAGATATGGGGCCTGGGGCGCGTCGTGGCCCTGGAGTACCCGGACCGGTGGGGCGGTCTGATCGACCTGCCCCGGGCGTACGACGCGCGGGCCGCGTCCCGGTTCGCCGCCGTCCTGGCGGGTACCGGCGACGAGGACCAGCTCGCGGTGCGGGACACGGGCGTGTTCGTACGCCGCTTCGCCCACGCCCCCGTGGACACGGGCAAGGGCGCGGCCCCGGAGTGGACGCCGCGCGGCACCGCGCTGGTCACCGGTGGCACGGGTGCCATCGGCGGGCACGTGGCGCGGTGGCTGGCGAGCGAGGGCGTCGAGCACCTCGTACTGACGAGCCGTCGTGGTCTCGACGCTCCCGGCGCCGGTGAACTGAAGGCGGAGCTGGAGGAGCTGGGCGCCGAAGTGACCGTCGCCGCCTGCGACGTGTCCGACTGGGACGCCGTCACGGGCCTTCTCGACGACCTCGCGGCCCAGGGCCGCACCCTGCGCTCCGTGTTCCACGCGGCGGGCGTCGGCCAGGAGCAGCCCCTGGCGACGATGACCACCGCCGACATCGCGGGCGTCCTGGAGGCGAAGGTCGCGGGTGCCACGCACCTCGACGCACTCCTCGACACCGGTTCGCTCGACGCCTTCGTGCTGTTCTCGTCCAACGCGGCCGTCTGGGGCAGCGGCAGCCAGGGCGCGTACGCGGCCGCCAACGCGCACCTCGACGCGCTCGCCGAAGCCCGGCGCGCCCGCGGCCTCGCCGCGACCTCCGTCGCGTGGGGGCTGTGGGGCGGCGGCAGTGGCATGGCCGGAGAGGAGGCCGAGGAAGCCCTGCGGCGCCTCGGCGTCACGGCGATGGCACCGGGCCGCGCGGTCGCGGCACTGTCCGAGGCGGTGGCGTACGACGAGACGTTCCTGGCCGTCGCGGACGTCGACTGGGAGCGGTTCGCGCCCGCCTTCACGTCGGTGCGGCCGAGCCCCTTCATCGGGGACCTGCCCGAGGTGCGGCGCGCGCTCGCCGGACCGGAGACCGTCGTCGCGTCCGGCGCGAAGAGCCCGGTGACGGGCTCCGACTGGGCCGAGCGGCTCGCCGCCCTGCCGCCCGCGGAGCAGGAGCGGTCGGCCCTCGACCTGGTGCGGGCCCAGGCCGCCGCCGTCCTCGGCTACGCGGGTGCGGAAGCCGTCGAGCCGGGGCGGGCGTTCCGTGAGCTGGGCTTCGACTCGCTGACGGCGGTCGAGGTCCGTAACCGGCTCGCCGCCGCGACTGGGTTGAAGCTGCCCACGACCCTCGTCTTCGACTATCCGACCTCGGCCGTCCTGGCGGAACACCTGCGCCGCGAGGCACTGGGCGACACGCCGAGCACCACGACCGCCGGGGCATCGGCGGGCGCGCCCGCGACGGCCGACGACCCGATCGCCATCGTCTCCATGAGCTGCCGCTACCCCGGCGGCGCCACCAGCCCCGACGCTCTGTGGCGGCTCGTCGCCGACGGCACGGACGCCATCTCCGGCTTCCCCGCCGACCGCGGCTGGGAAGGCGCCGGAGCGGCGGCCTACAAGGCGGAGGGCGGTTTCCTCTACGACGCCGCCGAGTTCGACGCGGCCTTCTTCGGCATCTCACCGCGCGAGGCCCTGTCCATCGACCCCCAGCAGCGCCTCCTCCTGGAAACCACCTGGGAGGCGTTCGAGCTGGGAGGCGTTCGAGCGCGCCGGTATCGCGCCCACCTCCGTACGCGGCCACCAGACCGGCGTCTTCATCGGCTCCGGCTACCAGGGCTACGGCGAAGGCGTCCAGGAGCCGCCGGAGGGCGTCGAGGGGTATCTGCTCACCGGCAACGCCGGCGCGGTGGTCTCCGGCCGCCTGTCGTACGCGTTCGGCCTGGA
>NZ_AOPZ01000523.1 GCF_000414115.1 Streptomyces aurantiacus JA 4570 | reverse complement strand
CCGCGGGCGCCCGCGCCCACGTCCTGCGGGTCCTGGAGCGGCGCGTCGCCAAGGCCGCCGCCGTGGTCCTCGGCACCTCCTCCGACCTTGTCGACCGGGCCCGCGGCCGGGGCGCGCGCGACGCCCGCCTCGCCCCCGTCGCCCTGCCCACGGCACGCCGCGACGACGACGCGGACGCCGAGCCCGACGGGCCGCGCCACAAGATCCGCGCCGAACTCGGCGCCGTGGACCGCCCCTTGCTGCTCGCCGTCGGCACCCTGGACGCCCACCGCGGCTACGACGTCCTGCTGGACGCCGCGCACTCCTGGAGCGGGCTCGTACCGCTGCCGCTGCTCGTCGTCGCGGGGGAGGGGCCGCTGCGCGCCGCGCTGCAGGCCCGCATCGATGCCGAGGGCCTGCCCGCGCGGCTCATCGGACGGCGCGAGGACGTGCCGGAACTCCTCGCCGCCGCCGACCTCGTGGTGCTGCCGAGCCAGTGGGAGTCCCGCGCCCTGCTCGCCCAGGAGGCCCTGCACGCGCGCGTGCCGCTCGTCGCCACCGCCGTCGGCGGCATCCCCGAACTCGTCGGCGACGCCGCCGAACTCGTCCCCTACGGCGACCCCGGGGCCCTCGCCGACGCCGTCGTCCGCCTCCTCGCCGACGACGGGCGCCGCCGGGAGCTGAAGGACAAGGGCACCGCCCAGGCCGCGACCTGGCCCACCGAGGACGAAACGGTCACTCAAGTGCTGAGCGTCTACGACGAGTTGACCCAGCCGCTCACCTCGTACTGAGTACTGGTTCGGCGGCGGCGCCCGGCGACGTCCGGCTACGCCACATGCCTCCGCGCCCGCAGCGCCAGGCTCAGGGCGAGCACCGTCTGCGGGTCGTCCAGGTCCGTGCCGAGCAGCTCGCCGATCCGGGCCAGGCGGTTGTACAGCGTCTGGCGGTTCAGATGCAGCTCGCGCGCGGTCTCCGCCTTGCGGCCCGCGTGCGCCAGATACGTCTGCAGGGTGGGCAGGAGCGGCGGCTTGGAGCGCCGGTCGTGGTCGCGCAGCGGGCCGATCGCGCGGTCCACGAACGCGGCGAGCGCGGCGGTGTCGTGCTGGTGCAGCCGCCACAGGAGCAGGTCGATGTCCAGGCGCCGCGCGTCGTACCAGTCCCGGTCCGGCAGGCCGTGCGCCGCCGTGGCCGTCTCCGCCGCGTGCCGAAGGCCCGACGCGGCCGCCGCCCAGCCGCCCGCCACGCCGACCACCACGACCGGCGGCGGTGCCCCCGCCCGC
>NZ_AOPZ01000522.1 GCF_000414115.1 Streptomyces aurantiacus JA 4570 | reverse complement strand
ATCGGTGACTGGAGTTCAGACGTGTGCTCTTGCTGGTCTGGCCTCGTCGGGGCCGTCGGCGACGAGAAGGCCGACGGCCGCGCGCCCCACGAGTCCGTCCCGCACCTGTGCGCGGGCCTGGAACGCCTCGGCCTCCCCGTCGCCCTCACCACCGAGGGCCGCCCGCGCCCGCTGCCCGGCGACACCTCCGTCGCCGCGTACCGCGTCGTCCAGGAGGCCCTGACGAACGCGATGCGGTACGCGGCCGGGGCGCCCGTCGCGGTGCGACTGCGCTACAGCGAGGGGGAGTTGAAGGTCACAGTGGTCAACGCGAGGCCGACGGCAGCCCTGTCGGTGGACGGTGGTGCGCCCTTGGGTGGCTCGGGCCGGGGGCTCGTGGGTATGCGGGAGCGGGTCGAGGGCTTGGGGGGAACGGTGAGCGCCGGGCCGACTCGCGGCGGAGGATGGGGGATTGAGGCGGCCTTGCCGATTCCCGGAGTCCGGCCGCGGGTTCGGGCCCTGGCCCTGGACGCGATGGTGTTCGTCCTCTGCGCCGCGCCGCCGCTCCTGCTGTCGTGCGCCGGACCGGAGCCGCTCCTGCCCGACCTGAATGCCAGCCAACTGGCCGTGCTTTCAGCCTTGTTGACGGCCCACACGGCCCCGCTGCTCCTTCGCCGACGCGCACCCGTCACCGCCCTGGCGGCCATGCTGACGACGACCCTCGGCTGGTCGGCTGCGGCCGCCCTGGACCGGCTCCCCTTCGACTGGCTGGGGCCGCTCGCCCTGGCCTGGGCGGCGGAGCTGGTCGCGCTGCACGCCGTCGGCGCGTACGGTCCGGCCCGCCCGACCTGGCCCGCCCCCGTGGCCGTCGGCCTCGTCGGCGGCATCGCGGTCGGGCTCGCCGTGGCGGGCGACCCGGGGGAGTCGGCGGGGCCCGG
>NZ_AOPZ01000521.1 GCF_000414115.1 Streptomyces aurantiacus JA 4570 | reverse complement strand
GATCGGGTGCGGGCGGGGTCGGCAACTACCTCCTGAACCGTGCCAAGCCGCATCTGCCGCCCTGGCTCGGTGTGGCCGGGGTGGGCCTAGCCGGGGTGCTCGGTCACGACCGGTGGGCCGCCTCCCCGGCGGCCGCCGTCGGCCTGACCCTGACGTCGGTGGCGATGACCGGCGGCGCGTGGGTGATCGGCAAGGCGGCGAGCAAGCAGCGCCGTCTGCACTCTGCGATCACCACGGCGGCCGGGTCGGCGTGGCTGACGGCCGCGTGCCTGGCCGGGCCGATGGCCGGGCCGGTCGACGACCTGTACCTCATGGGCGGTTCGGCGCTCGCGCTGTCGTGGAACGTGCGGATCTTCATGCGCACCTCCGACACCGACAGCTCGGGCAGCACGGACGGCGGGCTGATGGAGAAGATCGGGCTCGCCCGGGCGCAGATCCGCGCAGCGCG
>NZ_AOPZ01000520.1 GCF_000414115.1 Streptomyces aurantiacus JA 4570 | reverse complement strand
GGCCGCAACGGGTGGGTGGGTGGGAGAACAATCCGCCGCGGAGCGGCGGTCAGACCCTCCGGCGCAGGCCGAAGGCCACGAGCACCGCCGCCGCGAGGACGATGGCCGCGTCCAGGGCGAGGACGGTACGCGTACCGGCAAGAACCTCGTCCGTGGTGGTGGCGAGAACGCCGAGGAGCGGGATGCCGACGGTGATCCCGACCTGCTGGGTGGACGTCACAAGGCCAGTGGCCAGCCCCTGCTCCGTGTCGGGGACGCCCGACGTGACAGTGACCCCGTACGAGACGATCGCCCCGAGGTGGAACATGCTGGCCACCGAGACGGCGGCCGTCGCCAGCCACACCGACCAGGCCCCCTCGCCCACGGCGACCAGCGCCGCCACGAACACGCCCTGCCCGAGCAGCGACCCCACCAGCGTGCGGCGCGGCCCGAAGCGGCCGATGACCTTCGGGGCGTACATGCCCGCGACGACCGACAGAACGCCCTGCACGCCGAAGACCAGACCGGTCTCGAACGCCGAGAGGCCGAGGACGTCCTGGAGGTAGAGGGTGAGGACGAAGACGACCGTCGACATCATCGAGAACGTGACCAGGCCGCCCAGGTTGCCCCAGGCCACCGTGCGGCGCCGCAGCATCGGCAGCGACACCAGCGGCGCGGCGGCCCGCGACTCGACGTACCCGAACAGGGCCAGCAGGACGATGCCCGCGATCAGCGTGACGAGCACGTCGGCGCCGCCGAAGCCGCGCTCGGCGGCGGTGGACAGGGCGTAGATCAGGGCGAGCAGGCCGCCGGTGACGGTGACGGCGCCGGGGATGTCGAGGCGGGGGCGGTCCGGGGTGCGGGACTCGGGCAGCAGGCCGGGGGCCAGCGGCAGCACGATCAGGGCGAAGAGGGTGAGCAGGCCCATGGTGGAGCGCCAGCCGAGGGTGTCGGTGAGGACACCGCCGAGCACCATGCCGACGGTGAAGCCGAGGGAGAGCAGCGTGCCGGAGATGCCGAGCGCGCGGTCCCGCTGCGGGCCCTCCGGGAAGGTCGTGGTGAGCAGCGACATGCCGGTCGGCACGATCGCCGCCGCGCCCATGCCCTGCAGTGCCCGCCCCGCGAGGAACGACGCCGGGTCCCAGGCGAAGGTGGCGAGCAGCGAAGCCGCGCCGAACAGCGCGAGCCCGCCGAGGAACAGCCTGCGCCGCCCGAAGAGGTCGCCGAACCGGCCGAAGAGCAGCAGGAAACCGCCGGACGGCAGCGCGAAGGCGGTGACCGCCCACTGCAGCGCGGCATGGCTCATGCCGAGGTCCGCACCGAGCACGGGCAGCGCCACGTTCAGTACGGAGAAGTCGAGCGCGACCATGAACTGCGCGGCACAGAGGACGAAGAGGATGAGCCGGTCGCGGCGGGAGAGCCGGGGCGCCGTTCCGGTGGTCGCGGCGGCCTGCGCGGCGTCGACGGCCTTCGGGGTGTCGACGGCCTTCGGGGCCTCGGCGGTGGTGGGGGAGGCAACGGCGGTCGGGGAGGGAGCGGAAGTGTCTATCGCCATGGTCAACAGCGTCCGTCGGCAGGAATAGCCGTGGGGAGCGGGAACTTATGCTGGTGGTGTGAACACCAGGCACGTCCGGTGCGGCCGTCGCGGCCGGGACGAGCGCCTACGGATGACGAGGGGGAGCGGTGGCCGGCCAGGTCGAGGAGCGGGCCGACGGGGCGAAGGCACGTCGCCGTAGCGAGCTGCGGGACTTTCTGATGAGCAGGCGGGCCCGGGTGACCCCGGCGGAGGCGGGCCTTCCGGATGGCGGCCGCCGCCGGACTCCGGGGCTGCGGCGCGAGGAGGTCGCGGTCCTCGCGGGTGTCGGCGCGTCCTGGTACCAGTGGCTGGAGCAGGGCCGGAACATCTCCGTGTCCCCGCAGGTCCTGGACGCCGTGTCCCGGGTCCTGAAGCTGTCCGGCACCGAGCGCCGCCACCTGTACGTGCTCGCGGGCCTCAACCCGCCCGCGCCGCGGGCCGAGGAGGGCGCCGCGGACATGTGCGAGGGCCTGCGGCGGCTCATCGACACCTGGATGCCGTACCCGGCGCACATCATGGACCGCTACTACAACTGCGTCATCTACAACGACGCGGCCGCGACGGTCCTCGCCATGCGCCCCGGAACCACCCAGAACTGCGTCCTCGACTTCTTCACGGACCCCATGTACCGCTCGCGCAGCGTGAGTTGGCGGGAGAACGCGGCGACGCTCGTCGCGCAGCTCCGCGCGGCCTGCTCCGAGCACCCCGAGGACGAGGGCTTCCAGGAACTGCTGACGCGGCTGCACGCCACCGGCGACGAGTTCACCTCGCTGTGGGAGCGGCAGGACATCCGGCCCGCCGGCCAGGTGCACAAGGAGCTCGACCACCCGCTCGTCGGCATCCTGCACGTGGAGTCGACCGCCCTGAAGGTGCCCGCCCGGCCCGACCTGACCATCGTGCTGCACACCCCGCTGCCCCTGGCCGACACGGCGGCGAAGCTGGCCTGGCTGGCGTCGCCGGAGGCGCGGCGCGGGGCGATGTACCGGGTGGCCGGGTGAGCGCCTGCTGCGGCTCCTTATGCTCGTGCCATGACTGAGCGCACCGACCTCGCCGCCGAGGACCAGAAGATCGTCACCCTCGCCCGCTCGGCCCGTGCCCGCAACGGTGTGCCGGAGGGGGCCGCGGTGCGGGACGAGACGGGGCGTACGTACGTCGCCGGGACGGTGTCCCTCGCGTCCCTCGACCTGTCGGCCCTGCGTACGGCTGTCGCCATGGCCGTGGCGTCCGGGGCGGAGTCCCTGGAGGCGGCGGCCGTCGTGTCCGCCGAGGAGGCGCTTCGCGCAGAGGATCTGGCGGCGGTGCGGGATCTCGGCGGGGCCGGTACGCCGGTGTTCCTGGCGGGGGCCGACGGGGCGGTCCGCCTGACGGCCGAGGCGGGCTGAGCCCTCGCGGGGCGCCCCAGTCCCGCCCCTTCCCGTCGAGTATCCAGCCTGTCCGGCGTTTGAGGACGAGGCCCGGAGGGCCGAAAAGGCGGGGGCGAGGGGGCGCAGCCCCCACCCGGGACCACCGCCCAAGGCGCCCACGCCCGAAAAGATCAGGGACAATGGGCCCCATGAGCGTGCGTACCCAGTCACCCCAGCCGTCCGAGCAGGCCGTCCACCGCGCCGGTTTCGCCTGCTTCGTCGGCCGCCCCAACGCGGGCAAGTCCACCCTTACGAACGCTCTGGTCGGCAAGAAGGTGGCGATCACCTCGAACCGGCCGCAGACGACGCGGCACACCGTGCGCGGCATCGTGCACCGGCCCGACGCCCAGCTGATCCTGGTGGACACCCCGGGGCTGCACAAGCCGCGCACGCTGCTCGGCGAGCGGCTGAACGACGTCGTGCGGACCACCTGGGCCGAGGTCGACGTCATCGGGTTCTGCCTGCCCGCGAACGAGAAGCTCGGGCCCGGTGACCGGTTCATCGCCAAGGAGCTGGCGTCGATCAAGAAGACGCCGAAGATCGCCATCGTCACGAAGACCGACCTCGTCGACGGCAAGACGCTCGCCGAGCAGCTCATCGCCGTCGACCAGCTGGGCCGGGAGCTGGGCTTCGAGTGGGCCGAGATCGTGCCGGTCTCGGCGGTCGGCGAGAAGCAGGTCGACCTGCTCGCCGACCTGCTGGTGCCGCTCCTGCCGGAGGGGCCCGCGCTGTATCCGGAGGGCGACCTCACGGACGAGCCCGAGCAGGTCATGGTCGCGGAGCTGATCCGTGAGGCCGCGCTGGAGGGTGTGCGGGACGAGCTGCCGCACTCCATCGCGGTCGTGGTGGAGGAGATGCTGCCGCGCGAGGACCGGCCCGCCGACAAGCCGCTGCTCGACATCCACGCGTTCGTCTACATCGAGCGGCCCAGCCAGAAGGGGATCATCATCGGCCCCAAGGGGAAGCGGCTCAAGGACGTCGGGATCAAGTCCCGCAAGCAGATCGAGGCCCTCCTCGGCACGCCGGTCTACCTCGACCTGCACGTCAAGGTCGCCAAGGACTGGCAACGGGACCCCCGCCAGCTCCGCAAGCTGGGCTTCTGAGCCCTCCGGAGCATCCCCTCACTGCGCCCGCAGCTCCGTGCGCAGCCAGTCGTACGACGCCTTCGGTGTGCGCCGCTGCGTGGCGTAGTCGACGTGGACGAGGCCGAAGCGCTGCCGGTGGCCCTCGGCCCACTCGAAGTTGTCCAGGAGTGACCACACGAAATAGCCGCGCACGTCGACGCCGGCCTCCAGCGCCCGGTGCAGTGCCCGCAGGTGGCCGTCCAGGTAGTCGATGCGCTCCTCGTCGTCCACGCCCTCGTACGAGCAGCCGTTCTCGGTGATGACCAGGGGCGGGAGGCGGTCGCCGTACCGTTCGCGGAAGGTGAGCAGGAGTTCCGTGAGGGCCTCGGGGATCACCGGCCAGCCGAAGTCCGTCGTGGGGTGGCCCTCGATCTTCCGTGGCGAGAAGGGGAGTCCGGGCGGGAGCGCGAGGCCGGAGAACTCGGTGACGGTGGCGTCCGGCCGGGGGGCGCCCACCTTCGTCGGCTGGTAGAAGTTGAGGCCGTACCAGTCGATGGGCTGCCCGATCAGCTTCAAGTCGGCGTCCAGGTCCGGGACTTCGGCGCCGAGCAGCTCCGTGATCACTTCCGGGTAGCGGCCCGTGATCAGGGGGTCGGAGAACATCCGGTTCAGGAGCACGTCGTAGAGGTCCGCCGCCTCGCGGTCCTCGGCGGCGTCCGAGGCGGGCCAGGTCGGGCCGTGTGAGTTCGCGATGCCGATGTCGTCGGCGCCCGCCGCGCGCAGCGCCGTCACCGCGAGCCCGTGGGCCAGGAGCTGGTGGTGGGCGGCCGGCAGCGCGTCGAACAGGAGCTGCCTGCCGGGCGCGTGCTGCCCGAGCGCGTGGCCGAGCAGGGTGTGCTCGGCGGGCTCGTTGAGGGTGATCCACTTCGGTACGCGGTCACCGATGCGGGCCGCGACGACGGCGGCGTACTCGGCGAAATGGTGGGCGGTGTCGCGCTTCAGCCAGCCGCCCCCCTCTTCGACCGCGAGCGGCGTGTCCCAGTGGAAGAGGGTCGGCACGGGACGCACCCCCGCCGCGCACAGCTCGTCGACGAGCCGGTCGTAGAAGTCCAGGCCCCGCTCGCTGACCTCGCCGGTGCCCTCGGGCAGCACCCGCGGCCAGGACACCGAGAAGCGGTACGCGCCCACGCCCAGGTCGCGGATCAGCGCCACGTCCTCGCGGTAGCGGCGTACGTGGTCGCAGGCCACGGCGGCCGTCGTGCCGTCCTTGACGTTGCCGGGCAGGGCCGTGAACGCGTCCCACACCGAGGGCCCGCGCTCGTCGGCGGAGCCCTCGATCTGGTGGGCCGATGTGGACACCCCCCACAGGAAGCCGTGCGGGAAGCGGGGCAGCGGTGCGCGCGTCGTCGCCATGCGCGCGATCATCCGTACCGGCCGGTACGGAAGTCAACGCCCGTGCGGCAAGCGGTTTCCGGGGCCGCGCGCCCCGGGCTTCCCCGCTACGACCCTTCCTTGAGCACCCGCGTGATCAGCTGCCGCTGCTCCTCCGTCAGCCGGGGGTCCGCGCAGTACACGGACCGCCCGTCGACGGTGATCTGGTAGCTGAACCCGTCGGGCACCCCGATCGGAGGCGTGCCCCGGCCGTCGGCCAGTGCCTGTTCGGCCAGGGCATGCCACTCCCGGGCGTCCGGCCGCGCGGTGGTGTCGACCTCCGCGTGCCGCTCGATGCCCGCGAATCCTCCTGTGCGCTTCACCTGGATACGCATGGCTCCTGTCTACCGCAGCGGGCCCCTCGGGGCACCCGCGCGAAAGCGGCCAGGGCGGCTGGGCGGCTAGGTGGTCGGCACGCCGGTCTGCGACCACGCCTTCTGGACGGCCTCGCGCTGTTCGCCCTCGGGGGCGGCGGCGACCGTCAGCTTCGCGAAGTCCGCGAAGGAGGCGTCCTGGGCGAGCTGCCCGCCGGTCAGGACGTCGTACCAGATCTTCCCCGCGCGCTCCCAGGCGTGCCCGCCGAGCGACTCGGCGAGGAGGTAGAAGGCGTGGTTGGGGATGCCGGAGTTGATGTGCACGCCGCCGTTGTCGCGGCCCGTCCTGACGTAGTGCTCCATGTCCTTGGGCTGCGGGTCCTTGCCGAGCACGTCGTCGTCGTACGCGCTGCCCGGGTCCTTCATGGAGCGCAGCGCCTTGCCGGTGACGCGCGGGGCGAGCAGGCCCGCGCCGATCAGCCAGTCGGCCTCGGCGGCGGTCTGGCCGAGCGTGTACTGCTTGATCAGCGAGCCGAAGACGTCCGCCATGGACTCGTTGAGGGCGCCGGGCTGGCCGAAGTAGGTGAGGTTCGCCGTGTACTGGACGACGCCGTGGGTCAGCTCGTGGCCGATCACGTCCACGGGGATGGTGAAGTCGAGGAAGATCTCGCCGTCACCGTCGCCGAACACCATCTGCTCGCCGTTCCAGAAGGCGTTCCCGTACTCCTCGCCGTAGTGCACGGTCGCGTTCAGGGGCAGGCCGTGGCCGTCGATGGAGTCGCGCTCGTACTGCTTCAGGAACAGCTCGAAGGTGGCGCCGAGGCCGGAGTGGGCGCGGTTGACGGTCGCGTCCTTGCCGGGCTTGTCGCTCTCGCCGCGGACCTTGCGGCCGGGCAGCTCGGTCTTGTTCTTCGCGTCGTGGATGGTGCGGTAGGGCTTGCCCTCGACGGCGCCCCTGGGCGCGGCGACGGAGGGGGCGCCGATGACGGTGGTCAGGCGGCGCTGGGTGCGCTCGTACGCGTCGCGCTGGAGCGTGCGGCGGGCGGCCTTCGCGAGCGCGGGGTCCGAGGACTGGGCGAGCTTGTCCAGGACGATGGGTGGCACGATCGTGCAGAAGACGGGCTCGAAACCCGTCGGGTTGGCGGTCATGGCGGCAATGTGGCACTGGGTCATGCCGCTGTCACTAGCAGCCACCATGATTGGTGAAATAGCCGCATACGGACCGTCGGCGTCCCCTCCAGGTGATATACGGCACCTTTTGTCCGTTACGTCCCTACGGTCCCGCATACTGATACGCGCCCGCGCACTCCGCGGACCTCGGCTAGGCTGCCCCGCATCATGCGTTTCGGGCTGCTTCTCCTTAGCTGCCGCGGCGAGGGCCTGTAGCAGAGGCCGACCCCCTCCCCGCGGAGTTCGGTGCTGTGCTAGACCGTCGGCCGTCCTTCCGGACCTTCCGAGGAGCCCCGCACACCATGCCGAACTTCCAACGCCCCAGCTCCATGCCGATCCACAAGTACGGCAAGTACGAGCAGGTGGACATCCCCGACCGCACCTGGCCCGACCGCCGCATCACGGTCGCGCCCCGCTGGCTGTCCACCGACCTGCGCGACGGCAACCAGGCACTCATCGACCCGATGTCGCCCGCCCGCAAGCGCGCGATGTTCGACCTGCTGGTCCGCATGGGCTACAAGGAGATCGAGGTCGGCTTCCCCTCCTCCGGCCAGACCGACTTCGACTTCGTACGCTCGATCATCGAGGACGAGGACGCCATCCCGGACGATGTGACGATCTCCGTCCTCACGCAGGCGCGTGAGGAACTGATCGAGCGCACCGTGGAGTCCCTGAAGGGCGCCAGGCGCGCGACCGTCCACCTGTACAACGCGACCGCGCCGGTCTGGCGCGAGGTCGTCTTCCGCGGCTCGCGCGATCAGGTCAAGCAGATCGCCGTCGACGGCACGCGCCTGGTCATGGAGTACGCGGAGAAGATCCTCGACCAGGACACGGTGTTCGGCTACCAGTACAGCCCGGAGATCTTCACCGACACCGAGCTGGACTTCGCCCTGGAGGTCTGCGAGGGCGTCATGGACGTCTGGGGGCCCGACGCCGACCGCGAGATCATCCTCAACCTGCCCGCCACCGTGGAGCGTTCGACGCCCTCCACGCACGCGGACCGCTTCGAGTGGATGTCCCGGAACCTGTCCCGTCGGCAGTACGTGTGCCTGTCCATCCACCCGCACAACGACCGCGGCACCGCCGTCGCCGCCGCCGAACTCGCCGTGATGGCGGGCGGCGACCGCGTCGAGGGCTGCCTGTTCGGCCAGGGCGAGCGCACCGGCAACGTCGACCTGGTGGCGCTGGGCATGAACCTGTTCAGCCAGGGCATCGACCCGCAGATCGACTTCTCGGACATCGACGAGGTCCGCCGCGTCTACGAGTACTGCACGCAGATGGAGGTCCCCCCGCGCCACCCCTACGCGGGCGACCTGGTCTACACCGCCTTCTCCGGCTCCCACCAGGACGCCATCAAGAAGGGCTTCGACGCGATGGAGGGCCGCGCGACGGCCGCCGGCAAGAGCGTCGACGACATCGAGTGGGCCGTGCCGTACCTGCCCATCGACCCCAAGGACGTCGGCCGCTCCTACGAGGCCGTGATCCGGGTCAACTCCCAGTCCGGCAAGGGCGGTGTCGCGTACGTCCTGAAGAACGACCACAAGCTGGACCTGCCGCGGCGCATGCAGATCGAGTTCTCGAAGATCATCCAGGCGCGGACCGACGCCGAGGGCGGCGAGTTCACGCCGGACGCGATCTGGGACGTCTTCCAGGACGAGTACCTGCCGAACCCGGAGAGCCCCTGGGGCCGCATCCAGGTCAAGAACGGCCAGACGATCACGGACGTCGACGGCACCGACACGCTCAGCGTCGAGGCCACCGTCGACGGCGCCGACGTCACCCTGACCGGCTCCGGCAACGGCCCGATCTCCGCGTTCTTCAACGCCCTGCAGTCCGTCGTCGGCATCGACGTGCGCCTGCTGGACTACCAGGAGCACACGATGAGCGAGGGCGCCTCCGCGCAGGCCGCCTCGTACATCGAGTGCGCCATCGGCGACCGCGTCCTGTGGGGCGTCGGCATCGACGCGAATACGACACGTGCGTCCATGAAGGCCGTCGTCTCCGCCGTCAACCGCGCGGCCCGCTGATCCTGCCAAACTCCCGTTCGACCGGTGCTTTTACGGCCCCGTCCGCCCTTGTGGCGGGCGGGGCCCGCGCGCGCCGGGGGACTGGTCCAGGCCAGCAACCGGCCATCTCCCGTACGGGGTACTGACGCGGCATCATCGATGTGGCTAACATCACGCCAACGCGGCAGGGCTGCCGCGGCGTCATGGAGGTGCGTGGTGCTGCCAGATCGGGGACGAAAAGGCCGGGAATCCCGTATCTTGGGCAGAACCGCACCATTTGGCGGCCGGGGCGATCGTGTTCCCGGCCTACCGGGCCGCGGCGGCCGCCTGATCGGCACCCGCACCGCCTGGACCACCGTCTGCGACGGCGAGTTCTTCTGTCCCGGCTGCGGCGGGGACCGCAACTACCAACGGCGCACCGGCCGCCGCCGCTTCGTGTTCCTCGGCGTGCCGCTGCTCTCCCGCGGCGAGACGGGACCCGTCGTCGAATGCGCCGCCTGCCAGGACCACTTCGGCCTGGACGCGCTCGACCACCCCACCACCGTCCGGCTGTCCACGATGCTCCGCGACGCCGTGCACACCGTCGTCCTCGCCGTCCTGACCACCGGCGGCAGCGCCGCCCGCGCCGCCCTGGACGCCGCCGTCACCACCCTGCGCGGCGCCGGCTTCGACGACTGCACCGAGGAGCGCCTCGGCGCCCTGATCGACGCGCTCGCCGCCGACACCGGAAGGCTCAACGACCCGGACTGCGCGCCCGGCCTCGCCATCGAACTCCACGAGGCGCTCGGCCCGCTCGCCCCGCACCTCGCCCCCGCGGGCCGCGAGGCGCTGCTCCTGCAAGGCGCCCGGATCGCCCTCGCCGACGGGCCCTACACGCCCGCCGAGCGCGATGTGCTCGCCACCGCGGGCTGCGCGCTGACCATCGACCCGGACGACGTGGCACGGCTGCTCGTGGCGGCGACGCGGACGCCGCGCTGACACGCGTACGTACGCGGCCGCCCCGGCGCGCCCCGGTACTCCCCGGGGAGTAGTCCCGGCCCCGCGACTCCCTCGGGTGTAACCCTCAACTCGCCCTCCGGCGCGACGAATCGGCCCCCTCACGGCGGAAGTCTGGAAGCCGTAAGCACCAGACACCGCCACGGGAGGGAGGCCCACCGATGGGGCCTGCAACAACGACGAAGCGCCGACGACCACGCGCCGTTCCCTGGGTGCTGCTCGGCCTGTGGGTCGCCGTGCTCGCGTTCGCCGGGCCGTTCGCCGGGAAGCTCGGCGACGTACAGCGCGACCGGGCCGTGGACTATCTGCCCGCGAACGCCGACTCCACGCAGGTCGCCAAGATCCAGGAGAAACTGCCCGGCGGCGAGACCACCGAGCTGGTGCTCGTCTACCACCGCGACGGCGGCCTGAGCGCCGCCGACCGGAACACGGCAGCCGATCAAGTAGCCGCCGTGGAGCGGGAGTTGAAGCTGGTCGCGACGCCCACGGGGGTGGCGTCGAAGGACGGCTCGACCCTGATGTACCCGGTCGCCAGCACGTCGCCGGGCACGGACGAGGAGAAGCGGGACGCCTTCGTCAACGACGTGCGGGACGTGGTGAAGGCACCCGAGGGCCCCGACGGGACGGACGGGCTGAGCGTCAAGGTCGGCGGGTCCGGCGCGCTCGCCACCGACGCGAGCGAGGTCTACACGTCCCTGGACGGCCCGCTGCTCTACACCACCGTCGGCGTCGTCGCCGTCCTGCTGATCCTCATCTACCGCAGCCCGCTGCTGTGGCTGGTGCCGCTCGCGGTCGCCGGAGTCGCCAACTACCTCTCCATGGGCGTCGCCTACGGCCTCAACCAGGCGTTCGACACCCCGATCAGCGGCCAGAGCTCGGGCATCATGACGATCCTCGTCTTCGGCGCGGGCACCGACTACGCCCTCCTGATCGTCGCCCGCTACCGCGAGGAACTGCGCCGCGTCGAGCGTCCCTACGACGCCATGCGCACCGCCCTGCGCGGCTGCGGGCCCGCCGTGCTCGCCTCCTCGGGCACCGTCGCCGCGGGCCTGTTCTGCCTGCTCGCCGCCGACCTCAACAGCAGCCGCGGGATGGGGCCGCTGGGCGCGCTCGGTGTGCTGTGCGCGCTGGTGGCGATGCTGACGCTGCTGCCCGCGCTGCTCGTGCTCTTCGGGCGGCGGGTGTTCTGGCCGCTGGTGCCCGCGTTCGGCAGCGAACCGAAGAAGCGGAAGTCGCTGTTCCAGTCGATGGGTTCGTCGGCCGGACGCCGCCCGCTCACCGTGCTCGCGTCGGGCGCGATCCTGCTCGGAGCCCTGGCCCTGGGCGCGTTCGCCCTGCCCGGCAACCTCAAGCAGGAGGACTCCTTCACCAGCAAGCCCGACTCCATCGCCGCGATGGAGACCCTCGCCGCCGCCTACCCCGAGCGCGGCACCCAGCCCATCAGCGTCATCGCGCCCACCGACGGCGCGGACCGCGCGCTCGCCGACGCGCGGGGCGTACCGGGCGTCGACAGCGCGGAACGCGGCCGCAGTTCGGGGCGGTGGACCGAGATCGCCGTCGTCGCGAAGGCCGCGCCGCAGACAGCGGCGGAAACCGCCACCATCGAGAGACTCCGCGACAAGCTCGACCCGCGGGGCGCGTACGTCGGCGGACCGAGCGCCGAACAGATCGACCTGAAGGACACCAACCGGCGTGACATGTGGGTGGTCGTGCCGATCGTCCTCGCGGCGGTGCTCCTGATCCTCGTCGCCCTGCTGCGCTCGCTGATCGCCCCGCTCCTGCTGCTGCTCGCGGTGGTCGCGGTGTGGGGCGCCTCGCTGGGCATCGCGGGGCTCGTCTTCGGGCCGGTCTTCGGCTTCGAGGGCACCGACCCGGGGCTCGGCCTGCTGTCCTTCTGCTTCCTCGTCGCCCTCGGCGTCGACTACGGCATCTTCCTCATGCACCGCATGCGGGAGGAGTGCCTGGCGGGGGCGGAGACGGGGCCCGCCGCGCTCACCGCGCTGCGCACCACGGGCGGCGTGATCGCCTCCGCGGGCCTGGTCCTCGCCGCGACGTTCGCCGTCCTCACCAACATGCCGCTGGTCCAGCTCGTCGAACTGGGCTTCGTCATCGCGGTCGGCGTACTCCTGGACACCTTCCTGGTGCGCACCTACCTGGTGACCTCCGCGAGCCTGGCGCTCGGCCGGAAGGTGTGGTGGCCGGGACCGCTGTCGAAGGAGCGGCGCCCACCGCGCGAGCCCGAGCCCAGCGAGCCGGAACTGGTCCGCGCTCCCTGAACCCGCGAACGCAAACACCCGTGCGGCGCCCCTCCCTGTCGGAGGGGCGCCGCCGTACAGGAGGATGAGGGCCACGTATGGACGTACCCGCGACGCGCGTACGAGAAGGGGGAGCCGACGACGTGCCGTACCCGCCGTCCGCCTCGCGCCCGTGGTGGCCGTTCTCCGGAGCCGTGCCGGGGACACGGCGCGCCCTGCGGGAGGACGCGCTGCTCGCGGTGCTGCTCGCCGCCCTCGCCGCGGTGCTCGCCCACCTGGTCAAGGACGGCCGGGCGCCGGACGCGCTCGGCTGGGCGCTCCTCCTCGGCGGCCACGTCCCGATGATCTGGCGCCGCAGCAGGCCGATGACGGCGCTGCTCGCCACCATGGCCTTCGTCGGGCCGTACCACGCCCTGGACTACACGCACACCGCCGCGACCCACGTCGGCATGGTCGCCCTCTACTCCGTCGCCGTCTCCGGACGCCCCCGCCGCACACTGCTGACGGGCCTCCACATCATCGGCACCATCCTCGTCGTCAACGCGAGCGTCGGCGGGGACCCGGTCACCGAGATCGTGCGGATCATGGGCTGGATCGTCGCCGTGCTGATCTTCGGCACCTACGTGCGCGTCCACCGGCAGTACGTCGCCTCGGCCCTGGAACGCGCCGAGCGCGCCGAGCGCACCCGCGAGGAGGAGGCGCGCCGCCGGGTCGCGGAGGAGCGGCTCCGGGTCGCCCGCGACCTGCACGACCTGCTCGCGCACAGCATCACCCTGGTCGGCGTGCAGACCTCCGTCGCCGCACACGTCCTCGCCGCCGACCCCGAACGCCTCGACCGCGCGGCCATCGCGGGCGCGCTCGACGACATCGCCGACACCTGCCGCACCGCGCGGGGCGAGCTGCGGGCGACCCTTGAGGTGCTGCGTGCCTCCGGCCACGACGGGCCCGGCGACCCGGGCGGCGCCGACGAGTCCCGCGGCCCGCTGCCCGGCCTCGACGGCATCGGCGACCTCGCGGACGCGGCGCGCACGGGGGGCGCGAAGGTGGACCTCGCGGTGCGCGTCCCGGACCTCGCGGTGCCGCCCGCGGTCGGCGCCGCGGCGTACCGCATCGTGCAGGAGGCCCTCGGCGTACCGCATCGTGCAGGAGGCCCTCACCAACGCGGTACGCCACGGCGGCCCCGGCCTGAGCGTGACGGTGCGGATCGGGGAGGCGGGCGAGGAGAAGGCCGGGGAGGCGGACGGGGAGCTGCGGGTGACGGTGCGGGACGACGGGGTGGGGGCGGCCGCGGTGGCCGGGGACTCGCCCGGCTTCGGGCTCATCGGGATGCGGGAGCGGGCCCGCAGCGTGGGCGGAACGGTGGAGGCGGGCCCCAGGACGGACGGCACCCGGGGCTTCGAGGTGGCGGCGGTGCTGCCGCTGGAACGGCGACCACGGCGACAGCAGGGCCGGAGAGAAGGAGGAGACCGGTGAGCCCGGTGCACGAGGCGGAGAGACCGATACGGGTGCTGCTCGCCGACGACCAGGCGCTGGTGCGGGCGGCCTTCGCCATGCTCGTGGAGTCCGCGCGCGACATGGAGGTCGTCGCGCAGGCCGGGACCGGGCGCGAGGCCGTCGACCTGGCCCGCGCCGAGCGCGCCGACCTCGTCGTCATGGACATCCGGATGCCGGACCTCGACGGCATCGAGGCCACCCGCCTGATCGCCGCCGACGAGGACCTGGCCGGCGTGAAGGTCCTGATGCTCACCACGTACGACACCGACGAGCACGTCGTCGAGGCGCTGCGCGCCGGCGCGTCCGGCTTCCTGGTCAAGGACACCAGGCCCGCCGAACTGCTCGACGCGATCCGCACCGTCGCCGCCGGCGAATCGCTCCTGTCGCCGGGCCCCACCGCGCGCCTCATCGCCCGCGTCCTTCGCCACCCCGTCACCCCGGAGGCCGAAGCGCCCGCGCCCGCCTCGCTCGACGCCCTCTCCGACCGCGAGCGGCAGGTCCTCACGCTGGTCGCGCGGGGCCTGAACAACACCGAGGTGGCCGAAGCGCTGGGGCTCAGCCCGCTCACCGCGAAGACGCACGTCAGCCGGATCATGGGGAAGCTGGGGGCGCGGGACCGGGCCCAGCTGGTGATCATGGGCTATGAATCGGGCCTGGTGACGCCGGGCCCGACGCCCTGACCCGAGCTCGCGGGAGGCCCCCCGGCGGGCCTCCTCGAATGCGCGGCCGTCACTCGCGTGCGTCAACACATCGTCAACTCTGTCGCGGCGCAGGGGTATTGTCGTACCGCCCGGGGCGCATTAGCTTCACGCGGGACGTCCTACGTCCCACGTCCCGCCGTGAGGAGCCGTGTGAGCCGCATGAGCCGTATGACCCGCGCGATCCGCAGACGACGTCCCTCAGTACGCGACGGCTTCGCCGCCGGTGCCGTGGCACTGGCCGCCGCGGCCGGGCTCACCGCCCTCGCCGGACTCGGCGGCCCGCCCGCGGCGGCCTCCGCAGGCCGCGCGCCCGGCTGCTCCAGCTCCGTGCCGTACGCCGCCGACACCTACGGCTACGACACCTTCCGCATCCCCGCCGTCGTCCGCACCGACCGCGGCACGCTGCTCGCCTTCGCCGAGGGGCGGCGCGCCAGCGACTCCGACACCGGCAACATCGACGTCGTCCTGCGCCGCTCCACCGACGGCGGCTGCACCTGGGGCCCGCTCGCCGTGGTCGCCGCGGGCAAGGGCGACACCCGGGGCAACCCGGCCCCCGTCGTCGACCCCAGGACCGGGCGCGTCGTCCTGCTCACCTCCTACAACAGCGGTGCCGTCACCGAGGGCCAGATCATGCGCGGCGAGGTCACGGCCGCGCAGAGCCGCCGCGTCTTCGTGCAGAGCAGCCGGGACGACGGCCGCAGCTTCTCCGTGCCCCGCGAGATCACGTCCGCCGTGAAGCTGCCCCGCTGGCGGTGGTACGCGACCGGGCCCGGGCACGCCGTCGCGCTCACCCACGGGCGGCACGCCGGGCGGCTCGTCGTGCCCGCCAACCACTCGGCCGCGCCCGCGCCCGGCTCGTCCGACAACGGGCAGGAGCCCAAGTACTACGGCGGGCACGCCCTCTACAGCGACGACCACGGGCGGTCCTGGCGGATCGGGTTCGTCGACGACACCTACGACGGGGTGCACAACTCCAACGAGTCCAGTGCCGCGCAGCTTCCCGACGGGCGGCTGTACCTCAGCTCCCGGGACCAGCACGGTGTCGCCGTCGGCAACCGGCTCGACTCCTACTCCGCCGACGGCGGGCGCACCCTCTCCCGGCCCTACGCCGTCCAGCCCACCCTCAACGACGTGCCCGTCGTCCAGGCGAGCGTCCTCCAATCGAGCGGCTGGAGCGGGTCCCTCCTCTTCTCCGGGCCCTCCGTTCCCACCGCCCGCCAGGCCATGGCCCTCTGGCGCAGCCGCGACGCGGGTCTCACCTTCAGCAAGGTCCTCACCCTGTCCCAGGACCGGGCCGGCTATTCCGACCTGGTCCAGGTGAGCCCTGGCGCGGTCGGCGTCCTGTACGAGACGGGCGTCAAGGGGACGTACGAACGGGTGATGTGGAGAAGGGTGGCGGTGTAGGCCCTGCGGGGCATTC
>NZ_AOPZ01000519.1 GCF_000414115.1 Streptomyces aurantiacus JA 4570 | reverse complement strand
CGGGCTGCGGGCTGCGGGCTTGGCAGGATAGGTGGGCTTCTCGTCATTGCGGACATCCGTGGGGGGTCCAAGAATCGTGAGTCATGGACAACGCCTACGAAGACGACTTCGACGGATACGACGAACTGCCCTTTCCCAAGGGCGACTTGGCCGCACGGGCGATGCGCTACGCCCGCTCCCTGGAGTCCCCCGCGCTCTTCAACCACAGCCTGCGCACCTACCTCTACGGCCGGTACCTCGGCGAACAGGACGGAGTGCTGCCCGACCGCGACTACGACGACGAGTTGCTCTTCCTCGGCTGCGTGCTGCACGACGCGGGGCTCAGCGCCGAGGGCGACCGGCACCAGCGTTTCGAGGTCGACGGCGCCGACGTCGCCGCCGAGTTCCTCACCCGCGAGGGCGTGTCGGCCGACCGCGTGGAGGTGGTCTGGGACGCCATCGCGCTGCACTCCACGGACAGCATCGCCCTGCGCAAACGCCCCGAGATCGCGCTGGTGAGCGCCGGAGCCCGGTTGGACGTCGCGGGCAGCGCGAAGGAACTTCCGGCCGGGTACGCCGACCGTGTGCACGCGGTGCTTCCCCGCCTGCACACGGCCGCCGCGCTGCGTGACGCGATCCTCGGCCAGGCGCTCGCCAAGCCCGGCAAGGCGCCGCTGTTCACCCTCCCCGGCGAGCTGGTGCGCCAGCGGACGGGGGCGAACTGGCCGCTGTGGGAGCAGGTCACGCAGGCTCCCGGCTGGGGCGACTACGAGGGCTACGAACCGGCCTGACCCTCGTCCCGCCGGTCCACGTCCCGTACATCGAGATCCCGTACGAGGTCGATGGCCCGGCCCAGCGTGGTGAGGCGGGCGTCGAGGGTGTCACCGGCCGGATAGAAGCGGACCGTGGTGACCCCCGCCGCCCGCCACACCCGCAGCCGTTCGCGCACCATGTCCTCGGTGCCGATGAGCGTCGTCGCGAGGACCATCTCGTCGCTGACCAGCCGTGCCGCGCCGTCCCGGTCGCCCGCCTGCCAGCGCTCGCGCACGGCCGCGGCGACATCGGCCCAGCCCTGGCGGCTGTACGCGTCGTTGTAGAAGTTGGTGGACGCAGAGCCCATGCCGCCGAGGCTGAAGGCGAGTTCCTTCTTGCGCCAGGCGACCATGGCGCGCAGGGCGTCCTCGTCCTCGGCGAACGCCACCTCGGCGCCCTGGCAGATGTCGAGTTCCGTCCGCTTCCGGCCCGCTTCGGCGAGTCCGGCGTCCAGGTGGTCGAAGTAGGCCGCCCGGGCGCCTTCGGGGACGAAGCTGGTGCCGAGCCAGCCGTCGGCGACGCGGCCGGTCAGGCGGAGCATGCGGGGTGAGAGCGTGGCCAGGTAGACGGGCAGATCGTGTTCGGCGCGCGTCGCCAGACGCATCGGCCTGGCCTCGCCGCCCGGCAGCGGAATGGTGAACTCCCGTCCCTCGTAAGCGATTTTCTCGCCGGTCGCCGCCTGCCGCACGATCTCGACGGTCTCCCGCATGCGCGCCAGGGGACGGTCGAAGGGAACCCCGTGCAGCCCTTCGACGACCTGCGGCCCGGACGGGCCGAGACCGAGCAGGAACCGGCCGCCGGAGATGTTGGACAGCGTGATCGCCGTGCGGGCGATGGCGACGGGGGTGCGGGTGGCGAGCTGGATGATGCCGGAGCCGAGCAGCATGCGCTCGGTCCGGGCCGCCAAGTAGCCGAGCGGGGAAGGCGCTTCGGCGCCCCACGCCTCGGCGACCCAGCAGATGTCCATGCCGAGCTTCTCGGCCTCGGTGACGTAGGCGACGGTGTCCTGCCAGTCGCCGCCGGACGCCTCGATGGTGGTGGCGGTACGCATCAGGCGTCACGCTCCGAACCGGTGACGGTGTCGGCGTCGGCACCGGTGACGGCGTCGGCACCAGCACCAGACTCGGCACCAGATTCGGCGAGCGCCTTGATGGCCTCGACCGTCGCGCTCATCCCCAGCTCCAGCTCCCGCATCCGCACGAAGACGATCTTCTGTTCCTTCTCCGGCATCCGCTCGATCGCGAGCGAGACCCCGGACCGGGCCGGGCCCATCCGCATCCAGTGCGTCAGCTCGGTGCCGCCGTCGCGCTCGCGCAGGCTGAACCGCCAGGTGGCGCTGGGGTGTTCGGGGTCGGTCACCGCCCACCCGAAGACCCGCGGCGCCTCGCACTCGACCACGTGGGACACCGTGGTCCACTCGCCGAACGCCTCGTGCTCGTTGTGCCCGGCGAAGCACGCCCCGCGCGCGGGGGCGACGGCTCCGTCCAGCCACTCCACGGCCTGCAACTCGCCGCTGCGCTCCGGCATTCGCGCGATGTCGCTCGCGAAGGCCCACACCCGCTGGGGCGGCGCGTCGATCCAGATGCGTACCTCGACGCTCGGCCCTTCCGCGTAACGTACCCCTGTCCACTCCATGACCAGCAGAGTTGCTCAACAGGACTGAGGTGTCAAGGAGTTGCCCCACCGGGCACCCCTAAGGTCTGCTTATCTGCGTGATCACGCCGCGGTGAAATCCCTGCAACGGAGCTGCGAAGCACGTACCGGACCCCGTCGGCCCCTCGTTGGCCCGTACATGGAGACCATCGAGGATTCCGATCAGGCCCCGCCCACAGGAGCCGAACTGTTCGGCGCCTACTGGCTCGACAGTCCCGTCACGACGGGAGGCGAATGCCGCTTGTGCGAGACCCTCGCGGACGTCTCGCCGGCGGAATGCCCACGAGCACGGAGCGTGGGTGGGTGGACGCGCGGGTTGATGCTCGCCCTGGCCGTGGCGTGCGTCGTCGCGGCCGCGGCGTCGGAAACGGTGTTGTGATCGCGAGACCGTGTCCGGCGCCGGCCGTCAGGGCTGGGCGAACCGCCTGCGCACCTCCGCCCGTTCGGCGAGGCGGGGCGGGAAGCCCGGGCCCATACTAGGGCGGGTGTCCTCGGACGTCATCGGCTGTTTGCAGTGCGCGCACACCACCTCGGCGGTGCTTTCGTGGCCGCACGGCTCGTGCCGGAAGACGACCGGTGCGCCGTCGTCGCCGCTGAGCCAGCGGTTGCCCCAGCTGTTCATGGCCGCGAGGACGCCGAAGAAGTCGCGGCCCTTCTCGGTGAGTACGTAGTCGTGGCGCACCGGTTCGCTCTGGTACGGGCGCTTCTCCATCAGGCCCTCGTCGACGAGGCGCCGCAAGCGGTCGGCGAGGGTGTTGCGCGCGATGCCGAGCTCCTGCTGGAACGTATCGAACCGCGTGACTCCGTAGAAGGCTTCGCGCAGCACGAGCGGCGTCCACCAGTCGCCGAGCAGATCCATGGTGCGCGCGATGGAACAGGGCCAGTTGGCAAAAGATGTCCGCCTCATGGGGTCAGCATAAGAAGGGTTCGCGCACGCGTACGCCCTCCGGCGCCCACCGGCCGTCCCCCGTGCACCCTGCTGTGCCCCGCGCCGGGCTCAACCAGTACGTGCTCGGCCTCGGGACTGTGTCGGCGCAAAAGGGACGCGTGCATCACTCCTCCCAGGGAACTCGTACGTCACTCTGACGCGCCGACGTCACACGGCTCCCACGCGCACATACGGCCGTAACGTCCGCTGCGCAACATGAAGAAGTACCGCAACCCGCTGGGGCCGACGGCCGACCAGCAGTTCGCCAAGTACGGGAGCTGGGCGGCCGTGATCGAGGCGGCGACACGCAGCAGCGCCGCCGTCGACCAGGAGCTCGGACTGGAGCGCCGCAACTGATGCCTGCCATACGGAAACCCTCCGCACCGCCGTCGGCGGTCGTGCTGCAGGACTACGACCGGCACGGCCGTGTCTGGTCGCTGGAGACCGCGACGGGCCTGCTCACGCCCGGGTCCGGCCGCTGCCACGGGTTCGTCCATCTCACGGACGCCTCCCGTCGCGGCGACGCCCCCGTCGCGGCCGCCCTGTACGCCGAGGGCGGGGACACGACGACGCTCTGGCTGCAGTACGGGCCGCGGTGGTGGGACTGTTCCTCGGTCGCCGTGCGGCAGGCGTCCGAACCGGACGGGAACCGGCTGTTCACGGTCTTCGGGGCGCGCGGCCCGGAGCTGGAACTGCGGTATCCGGCGCCGGATCCCGGGCCCTTCGACGCGACGTACGACTGGATCGACACCGTCGCGGACGACTTCTTCCTGTGGGCCGCCGAGCGTCTCGCCGACGACGCCGAGGACGCCCGGCGGGCCCTGACGGAGCACTTCGGCGCGGGCTTTCTGCCCGCGTGAGGGCAGCACGGCGACATCGGCGGGCAGAGACGCCTACAGGTAGAACCGCGTGAAGCCTCGCAGGATTTCGCGGCCGTCGGTCCGGTATTCCAGATGGGCCTGGGAGCCCACGAGCCGGCCGTCGTCGGAGCGGATGAACTCCACCGGCGCGTGCTCGGAGCGGCCGATGACGCGGAAGCCCCGCGGAGCCCGCCGCAGGTACAGGGTGTGCCGCTGGAACAGCGTCACCGTCGGCCGCACATGGGCGAAGAGCGGCTCTTCCGTGTCGACCTGCACCTCGCTGCGGCCGACCCGCTGGGGCCCCTGGGAGAGGCTGCCACCCCCGGCGACCGCGAGGATCTGCATCCCGCCGCAGATTCCGAGGACGGGGACGTCGGCGGTCATGACGAGGTCGATGAGCGACCCGTAGTGCTCCCGGTCGTGGGCGCGCACCTTGGTGCCGCTCAGCACGATGGCCTGGTAGCGGCCCTGGAGCCGGGACGGCACCGAGGCCGTGTCCACCGTGTCGGTGCGGGACCCCAAGTCCTCCAGGCGTCCGCGCAGTTGCGGTAACGACAGTGTTCCGTTGTCGACGACCAGAACGCGGGGACGGAGCACGTGTTTGCTCCTCAGGCTCGTGTGACGACAGTTCCAGCGTGGGTGGTGAGCAGGGCCGTGACGGGCGCGTTGCCGATGACGACCCGTTCCACGCCTCGTTCCAGGGCCTCGCACGCGGCCCGCAGCTTCTTGCGCATTCCGCCCGTGGCGACCTTGTTGCGCCAGGTGATCGCGGTCTCCTCGGTGATCGAGTGGACAGGCTGTCCGTCGGCGATCAGGTGGGAGACGTCGGTGACAAGTACCAGATCAGCGGCGCCGACTGCTCCGGCGACAGCGGCGGCGGCGCGGTCGGCGTCGGTGTTCACCTCCTGGCCGGCCGTGTTGCGTGCCAACGGTGTCACCAGAGGCACGTGTCCCGGCCGGGTGTGGTCCAGCCGTGCCGTGTTCACGCTGGTGGGCGGGCCGACCAGGTTCTCCAGCTCGACGAGCTGCCTGCCTCGCCACCACAGGCGCTCGCCGGGGCCCGCGCTGATCAGCCCGTCGCTGCCGAGCAGCCACTCCGCGGTGACATCGCGCTGTCGGAGCTGCGCGAGGACTTCCCGGCTCACCGCTGAGCTGACGGTCTTGATGTCGTCGATGACCTCGGGCGTGGTCCAGCGGCTCTGGTTGCCGTACCGGTCCCGCAGCATCGCTGATGGCCGGCGGTGGCAGGGGTGGAGCCGCTGGAGGGGGCGGGACCAGCCGTGGAGGAGGATCAGTGGCCGTTCCCGTCCGTGCCGGGCCAGATCGTCCCACCAGGAGGCGTCGAGCAGGTCGAGGCAGCTGCCGCCGAGCTTGACCACGGCCACAGGCGGCTGGTGCGGCCTCGCATTCGGCGGCTGGCGCGGTGTCGCACTCACGCGGGCATCACCGGCTGCATCGTCAGACCGGTCTCCTCGGGCAGCCCGAACCGTCGGTTCGCGGCCTGTACGGCTTGGCCCGCGGCGCCCTTGACGAGGTTGTCGAGGGCCGAGAGGACGACGATGCGGCCACCGTCCTCGTCGACCAGGGCGGTCACGTCACAGAAGTTGGAGCCGAGCACCGCCTGCGGGTCGGGCACCGGGATCCGCGTCTCGGTGTGCCGCCGTACCCGGACGAACGGGTGCCCCTTGTAGAAACGCAGATAGGCCCGCTGCAGCTCACGTCGGCCGACGGCCCGGTCGGTGAACACGTAGAGACTGGCGAGCAGGCCCCGCACGGTGGGGACGCCGTACGCGGACATGCTCATGGAGGAGATCGAGCCGGGTCGAGTCCGCTGCAGGAAGTCGGTGACCTCCGCGGCGTGCCGGTGACCGGTCGGGGCGTACGGCGTGATGGCGCCGCTGCGCAACGGATGCAGGCCGCTGGTGCGCGGCCGCAGACCGCTGCCGCTGGACCCGCCCTTGGCGTCCACGAGCACCCTGTCCGCGTGCAGGCCCATGCCGAGGATGAGGGGTGCCAGGCCCAGGGTGATCGCGGTCGCGTAGCAGCCGGGGAGCGAGATCAGCGCGGCGTCCGTCATCTGATCGCCGACCAGTTCCGGCACCCCGTACACGAAGCGGTCCACGAGGGCCGCGCGGCGCTCCACCTTCGGATACCAGCGATCGTGGACATGCTGGGTGCGGATGCGGAAGGCGGCGCTGAGGTCGATGACGGCCGGGACCCGGTCCGCGAGCAGGGCGGCGAGCTCCGCGGAGACCGGCGCCGGGGTGGCGAGAAAGGCCACGTCGAGCCGGGCGGCGGTGTTCTCGGTGACGTGCCGCACGGTCAGGGCGGAGTCGATGCGCAGGCCGGGGTGGAGTTCGCCGGGACGCATGCCGACGCTGGAGGAGCCGCCGAGGAAGGTCAGCTCCAGGTCGGGGTGTTGCGTGAGCAGCCTGATGAGTTCGCCCCCGGCGAGTCCGGAAGCGCCGATGACTCCCGCACGGATCATGCGAGGACCTCCCGGACGTGGCGGGCGATGGCCGAAGGGATGTCCGCGCCGGTCGCCGAGGCCAGCGCCCGGAAGCCCGGGGCGTGATTGACCTCGTTGACCACATAGCCGTCGGGGGTGCGGAAGAGATCGACCCCATGGATTCCGGGCCCCAGTTCGGACACCACACCGTTGAGGATCTTGCGCAGATCCGGGTCGTGCGCCACGGCTCGGGTCCGGTTGCCCAGCGCCGCGTTGGTTCGCCAGTCGGTGCCGTCCCCGGCGAATTCGACAGCGCCGACCAATTCGTCCCCCACGACCAGACAGCGCGTCGACGTGTCGCCCAGGTACGGCTCCACCAGGCATGCCTGCTCGAAGGCGTGCCCGAGATCCTCGACGTAGTCGTAGAGGGACGGGGCGGTGTCGGCGTGCCGGATCAGGGTGACGCGCCTGCCCATGCCGCCGAAGACGGGCTTGAGGACCAGGGGCGGTCGCAGTTCGCGCAAGCAGCGCTCGAAGTCCCTGCGGGAGAGCACAAGCCGGAAGTCCGGGACGGGAATGCCCGCGGTGCGCAGCACGGTCCGCAGAGCCGCCTTGTTCTGGCAGATGTGGATCGCGCGGGCGGTGTTCAGCACCCGGATCCCGGTGGCCTCGGCGAGCGTGGCGATGAGCCCGCCGCGGGTGTAGCTGCGGCTGCGCACCAGCAGTGCGTCGTAGCCTGCGAGCGACGGCGCGTCCGGTGGGCCCAGGCACATCGACTCGTCGTTGACCCACTCCAGATGGAGGCCGAACTCCGGGGCCACAGCGATCAGCTGCCGTTCCTCCCAGCCGATCCGGTCCGCGACGACGGCGACCGTCCGCCTCATGTCACTGGCCCCAGTCGCGCAGCTGGGTCTCGACCATGTGCAGGGTGATGCGGCCGTCGGACACGTCCTCGACGCGGAGTGTGAGCATGCACTCGGGGCAGGCGAGGGTCTCTCCCTTTCCCATCGTCGGCACGGTCAGGTCCGTCTCGCACTCGGGGCAGGTGCCGGCGAGCGTGTCGGTCGTCATGAGAGGTCTCCCTTGGTCGTGGCGGGGTTCACGCGGGCGGGAAGACGGCGGCGGCCGCGCGGATCGCGTCCCGGTCGAGCAGCGGGTTGCCGTCTCGTTCCTGCCGTTCGATGAGCCAGGAGGTGAAGGCTTCGATGTCCACGCGGCTGCCCGAGCCGGCCAGCGCCCAGGAGACCAGGGCAGGGGTGAGGCGGCTGCGTACGCGCAATCGGCGGGTGTTGCCGACGAGTTCGGCGGGCAGTGTCTCGTACGCCTCCGGGTGGCTGAGCTGGCCCGCCAACTCGTAGGCGTACGAGTGCCGGGTGGCCGGCCCCGGCTGAAAGGCGTCGCCGAGGCCGGAGCTCTTCAGCGCGAGGCGGGAGAGCTCGGTGAGGTGGGTCAGGTCGAAACGAGTGTCGGCGTGCAGGACGCGCAGCGCGGTGAGCAGTTCGGCCAGGGGGGTGTTGCCGCCGCGCTCGCCGATGCCGCCGACGGTCGCGGAGACCCACCGGGCACCCGCGCGGACGGCGGCCAGCGAGTTGGCGACGGCCATGCCCAGCATGTTGTGGGAGTGGATCTCGATCTCGGAGCGGTCGATCGCCACGAGTTCCGCGATCGTCTCCTCCATCTGCCAGGGCGAGAGGCAGGGGACGGTCTCCGCGAGCCGGAAGCGGTCGGCTCCGGCCCGGAAGCCCGTCGTGACGTACGGGATGAGCCGCTCGGGGGGCGTTCGTGCGCCGTCCTCACCGCTGAAGGTGACGTGGAATCCGCGTTCCTTGGCCCGGGAGATCGCCGAACGGGCGTGCACTTGCAGGAACTTGAGGCTGGCGGAGCCGAGTTTCAGCTCGGCGTGCCGCTCGGAGGTGGGGATGGAGCACATGATGTGCCGTACGCCCAGTCGCTCGGCCTCCTTGAGGGCCGCGTCGACCTGCCGGCGGTCGCGCACGACGACGAGCGTCATGCTGCGCTCGGGGCCGACCGCCTCATGAGCGGCCAGGACGAGGTCCGCGTCCTTGGTTCCCGGGCCCGACACCATGCCCACCTCGACCAGTTCGACCCCGGTCCTGACCAGGAGGCCCGCGATGGCCGCGGCGTCCTTCGGGCCGAACTCGACGCCCGCCATGTGCGCGGAGTCCCGCAGCGTGGCGTCGGAAACACGAGGCGGCCTCGGCGGGCTCTCCGGCCTTTCTGCTGCCATTTTCCTCACCCCTCGTCTTTCTTCACCCCTCGTTTCGGACGGGCCTCAGTCCAGGTCCATGAAGGACTCCAGGCCCAGGGTCAGCCCGGGGACGGAACCGACCCGACGCACGCCGAGCAGGAAGCCGGGCGTGAAGCAGACGCGGTCCATGGAGTCGTGCCGAATCGTGAGGGTCTCGCCGGTGCCACCGAAAATGACCTCTTGGTGGGCCACGAGCCCGCGCGCCCGCACGGCGTGTACCGGCACCCCTTCGACGTCCGCGCCCCGAGCGCCGGCGAGGGCGGCCGTCGTGGCGTCCGGCTGCGCGGCCCTGCCTGCCTCACGGCGTGCCTCGGCGATGAGCCGGGCGGTGCGGACGGCGGCGCCGCTGGGGGCGTCGGCCTTGTCGGGGTGATGCATCTCGACGACCTCGACGGACTCGAACCAGCGCGCCGCGTACCGCGCGAGCCGCATGGTCAGCACCGCGCCGACGGAGAGGGGACCGACGAGCATGCCGGTCCGCGGTGAGGCGGCGAGCCAGCCTCTCAGCGTGTTCAGCCGCTCGTCGGTCCAGCCGGTGGTACCGACCACCCCGTGGATGCCGTTGCGTACGCAGAACTCCAGGTGGTCCATGACCGCGTCCGGATGCGTCAGCTCGACAGCGACCTGGACGCCTGCCCGGGTGAGGCTCTCCAGTCGGTCGGTGCGGCGCAGGGCCGCGACCAGTTCCAGGTCATCGACGGATTCAACGGCCTTGACCACCTCGCGGCCCATGCGTCCGGCCGCGCCGATCACTCCGACTCGGATGGCACTCATCCTGCCCCTCGTTCCTCCCGGCTGACGGGTCGATGCAGGGCTCAGTGGTCGCTACCAGAAAGCTGCCCATCGCCGGCTGAGATCATCCGGCGCCCGCTCGGGCAACGCGGCATCCGTCCCGTCGTTCCGTCACGGGGACTGCGGCAGGATCGCCCCCAGCAGGGCCCGCGCGCACAGGTCCCGCACCTGTGCGCGCGTCAGCTCCCGCTCCTCCAGCCACTCCAGGCAGACCGCGACCAGGAAGGCGAGCCAGCCGCGCACCGCCAGGCGCACGGCGGGCAGCTCGGCCGTCAGGGGCGCGGTCTCGGGGTCGGCGGCGAAGGCCGCGAGGATCTGCCGCTCCTGGGCGGCGAGGCCCTCGCGGTAGACCTCGCGGACCATGGGGTCCCCGGCCGCCTCCGCGCGGTGGAAGGCGCGGAAGCCCTGGGCATGGCCCTCCACGTACCCGAGAAAGGCGTCCAGGCCGGCGCCGAGCTGTTCGCGCACGGGCAGGCCCGGCTCGGCGGCCGTCAGGCGCAGCATGCGTTCGCTCTCGCGCCGTACGACCGCGGCGAAGAAGTCCCGTTTGGTCGGGAAGTAGTGGTACAGCAGCCCGCGGGAGACGCCCGCGATCTCGGCGACCCGCTCGACCCAGACGTCGTCGTAGGGGTTCTGCGCGAACAGCCGCGCCCCCACGGTCAGGAGCTGCTCCCTGCGCTCCTCGGTGCTGAGCCTGCGGCGCGTGCGCTCCTGCGGGTTCGCGGCCATGACGGCAGCTTACTTGACGTCGGTTCAACAACCGGACCAGACTGAAACCGCTATTGAATCGACGTACAACAGGCTCCAACGGGACCCGTGCACAAGGGAGATGGCGGCCATGGCGCAGACGACGCAGCCGACGGGAAGTGCCGAGCCGGGGCCCGGGGACCTGCCGAAGGGATTCCGCGGCGCGGAGGCCGGCTGGCCCCAGCTGCACCGCATACCGCACCCGCCGCGCCGTGTTCCGCTGGTCGGGGACGTGCTCGGCGTGCGTCTCCGCACCCCCGTGCAGGATTCGATGCGCATCGGCCGCCGCCTCGGGCCCGTCTTCCGCCGCAAGGCGTTCGGCAAGGAGATCGTCTTCGTCTGGGGCGCGCGGCTCGCGGGCGAACTGGCCGACGAGACGCGGTTCGCCAAGCACGTGGGGCTCGGCGTGGCCAATCTGCGGCCCGTCGCGGGCGACGGCCTGTTCACCGCGTACAACCACGAGCCCAACTGGCAGCTGGCGCACGACATCCTGGCGCCCGGGTTCAGCCGGGACGCGATGGCGGGCTATCACCCGCTGATGCTCGACGTGGCCGGGCAGCTCATGGCGCACTGGGACGGCGCGGCGGCCGCGGGGCGGGCCGTGGACGTGCCCGGCGACATGACGAAACTGACCCTGGAGACGATCGCCCGCACCGGATTCGGGCACGACTTCGGCTCCTTCCGGCGGGACCGGCCGCACCCCTTCGTCACGGCCATGGTCGGCACGCTCTCCCACGCCCAGCGCCGCAACGTCATGCCGCCCGCCCTCGCGCCGCTGCTGCTGCGCGGCGCCGAGCGGCGCAACGCCGCCGACATCGCGTATCTGAACCGGACCGTGGACGAGGTCGTCGCGGCCCGGCGGGCCGCGGACGCCTCGGGCGCCCGCGGCGACCTGCTCGACCGCATGCTGGACGTCGCCCACCCCGACACCGGCGAACGGCTGTCTCCGGAGAACATCCGCCGCCAGGTCATCACCTTCCTGGTGGCCGGTCATGAGACCACGTCGGGCGCCCTGTCGTTCGCGCTGCACTATCTGGCCCGCCACCCCGACGTGCTCACCCGCGCGCGGGAGGAGGTCGACCAGGTGTGGGGGCGGGCACAGACGCCCGGGTACGAGCAGGTGGCCAAGCTCCGTTACGTGCGCCGGGTGCTCGACGAGTCGCTGCGGCTGTGGCCCACCGCTCCGGCGTTCGCGCGCGAGGCCCGGCAGGACACGGTGCTCGGCGGGGTGCATCCGGTGCGGCGGGGCGCGTGGGCGCTGGTCCTGGCGGTGCTGCTGCACCGGGACCCGGAGGCGTGGGGGGCGCGGCCGGAGGAGTTCGACCCCGACCGGTTCGCGCCCGCCGCGGTGCGCGCCCGGCCGCCGCACGTCTTCAAGCCGTTCGGCACCGGCGCGCGGGCCTGCATCGGCCGTCAGTTCGCGCTGCACGAGGCGACGCTGGTGCTGGCGCTGTTGCTGCGCCGCTACGACCTGGTGCCGGAGCCCGGCTACCGGCTGCGGGTCGCCGAGCGGCTGACGCTCATGCCGGAGGGGCTGCGGCTGCGGCTGATACGCCGGTCCGGGTGAGGGCGGGGCCTCGGGTACGCCGGTCCGGATGACACAGCCGCGGCCTTCCGCGGGGCGGCGCGCAAGGCGCTTGGCGGGCAGTTGAAGGGCAATTGTCAGACCCGTGCGCAAGAGTGGGAGTTGCACCTTCGACCCATGGGACCCGCGCGTTAAGGAGCCAACCGACATGACCGGCACGACGTACCCCGAACTGGCCGCGGCACAGGCTTGCTTGCGGCTGCTGCACACCGCGCGCGCCGCCCTGGACGGACCCGTGACGGCGCAGACCGCGGCCCTGCTCGCCGTGCCGATCGCGGACGCCGACGAGGCGCTGCGGCGCGCGGGCCTCGCGGGCAACGAGGCCGAGCTGCTGAACAGGATCTACGACCTCGCGCCGCACGGCCCGACGCCCCTGTCCGCCGACGCGGCACATCCCCCTGCCGACACCTCCGCGCATCCTCCCGCCGACACCCGGGCGCTCCCTCCCGCCGACGCGCCCGCGCCCCCGCCCGCCGACACCGCCGGGCCGACGTCCGCCCCGGCCCCGCGCCGCGAAGGGAGCCTGCGGTGAGCGACAAGGCGCAGCAGACGGCGGGGAGCAACGAGGCGTACGGCAAGAAGCCGTTCAAGCGCTCGCGCAGCCACTTCGCCGACCGCATCACGGCCGACGGCCGGGACGGCTGGCCGGTGGAGGCCGGGCGCTATCGCCTGGTGGTGAGCCGCGCCTGCCCCTGGGCGAGCCGCGCGCTCGTCTCCCGCCGCCTGCTCGGCCTGGAGGACGCGCTCTCGCTGGCGGTCGCCGACCCGATCCAGGACGACCGCAGCTGGCGCTTCACCCTCGACAAGGACGGCCGCGACCCGGTCCTCGGCATCCGCTATCTCAGCGAGGCGTACGACGCGCGGGAGACGGGCTATCCGGGCGGCGTGAGCGTCCCGGCGATCGTGGACGTCCCCAGCGGCCAGCTGGTCACCAACGACTACCAGCAGCTGACGCTGGACCTGGCGACGGAGTGGACGGCCCTGCACCGCCCCGGCGCCCCGGACCTGTATCCCGAGCCGCTGCGCGAGGAGATCGACGCGGTGATGGACGGCATCTACCGCGACGTCAACAACGGCGTGTACAGAGCGGGTTTCGCCTCCTCCCAGAGCGAGTACGAGGACGCGTGCAGGGATGTGTTCCGGCGTCTGGAGGAGACCTCACGGCGGCTCGCGGACCGCCGCTATCTGGTCGGCGACAGCATCACGGAAGCGGACATCCGGCTCTTCACGACGCTGGTGCGCTTCGACGCCGTGTACCACGGCCACTTCAAGTGCAACCGCTGGAAGCTCGCCGAGGACCCGGTGCTGTGGGCGTACGCCAGGGATCTGTACCAGACCCCGGGCTTCGGCGACACGGTCGACTTCGACCACATCAAGCGGCACTACTACCAGGTGCACACCGGCATCAATCCCACCGCCGTCGTCCCCCTCGGACCGGACCTCGCGGGCTGGCTGACGCCGCATCACCGGCAGGACCTCGGCGGGAGCCCGTTCGGGGCGGGGACGGCGCCGGGGCCGGTGCCGGAGGCGGAGGAGGTGCCGCCGGAGGGGCGGCCGTGACGGGGCGTCGGGCCGCAGGCGGGGGTTCAAAGGCAGGCTCTCAGTCAAGGCCGAGCCGCTCCACGGCCTTGAGGAACTCCCCCGCGCCGTCCTCCGCCGCCATGGCGCGGGAGACGGCCGCGGCGGCGGTCGCGCACGTCGTCTCGTGGACCGCGCGGGTGAGTGCCTCGGCCAGGCGTTCCGCCGTGAGCGTCCGGAACGGAACGGGAGCGGGGGCGGCGCCGAGCGCGGTCAGACGGGCGGCCCAGAAGGGCTGGTCGGCGGTGACGGGGACGGGGACGGCCGGAACGCCCGCCCGCAGTCCCGCCGCCGCGGTGCCCGCCCCCGCGTGGTGCACCACGGCCGCCATCCGCGGGAAGAGCAGGGCGTGCGGGAGTTCGCCGACGGTGAGGATCCCGTCGCCGGCCGCCGCCAGGCCGGCCCGGCCGGACTGCAGCACGCCACGCAGCCCGGCGCGGCGCAGCGCCGCCACGGCGAGTTCGCCGAGGCGCTCGCCCTCGCCCGCCGCCATGCTCCCGAAGCCGATGAAGACCGGCGGCGGACCGGAGCCGAGGAAGTCCTCGACGTCGGGCGGAAGTCGCGCCGCCGGGTCGTGGTGCGGCCACCAGTTGCCGACGACGTCGAGTCCGGCGCGCCAGTCGGCCGGACGCCGCACGACGGCCGGGCTGAAGCCGTGCAGCACCGGCCATGCCCCGCCTTCCCGGCGGGCGCGGACGGCGGCCGGCGCGGCCGCGGGCAGGCCGAGGCGGGACCGCAGATCCCTGACCGCGTCGGCGTAGACACGGTCGACCATCCGCAGGGAGAAGCGCCCCATGGCGCGGTTGCCCCAGCCGCCCAGGGAACGCGCGCCGCTCACCACGGGTGCGAACTCCCGCGTCGGATGGACCGGCTGGAGGTAAGCGCCGATCGTCGGTACGTCGAGGGCCTCCGCGAGCTGCCAGCCGAGCGGGGCGGTGGTCGTGGACAGGACGAGCAGGTCGTCGCCCTCCTCGAAGGCGTCCGCGAGTCCGGCCCCCAAGTCTCGTACGAAGGCGCTCGCCGTCCGCATCAGTGCGCGCCGTCCCGCCCCGGGGCCCGGAGCTCCCGCGTCGGCGGGCAGCGGGCGGACCCGCAGGCCCGCGTCCCGCACGAGCGGCGCGAAGCCGTCGTGGGTGGCGATGGCGACATCGTGGCCCGCCATGCGCAACCGGGTGCCCAGACCGGTGTACGGGGCGATGTCGCCGTACGAACCGGCGGCGGCGATCAGGATCCTCACCGTCCGTCACCTCCACGCGCGCCGCCCGCAGGCCCGCCCCCGCCACCACTCTCAACCTCAGGTTTAGCTTCAGCCTCACGTCGGCCGTGAGCGTCGCCGCGCACATCGGCGGAAACGGCATTGGCACGGACCGCCTCCCGCAGATAGGTGGCGAGCCCCGGACGCTGCTGCGAGGGCGGTATCACGAGCGCGAACGCCCGGGCGTCGGTGACGAAGTCGTCGGCGATGCGCAGGTGCATGTCGGGCGGGCAGTCGGTGAACCAGCGGCTGATGTGCTGCCGGTGCTGCTCGGCGAGCTCCCGGACGCGCGGGCCGTCGGCGGGCTCGCGGTCGTCGAAGGCCGCGACGACCCGTTCGCGCCAGGCCGCGGCCTCGCCCATGATGCGGGCCCAGTCCTCCATGGAGTGCGCGGCCGCGCGGGCCATGGCCTCCTTGTACCCGGTGCTGCCCTGCCACTTGAGCTCGGCCTCGGTCGCGTAGCTCAGGTCGAAGGTGATCTCACCGAAGACCTCGAACCGTTCGCGCGGGTTCAGCCGGGCGCCCGTCTGCTGCACCTCCATGGCGCGCTCGGCCACCTCGACGAGTCGTTCCAGCTTGCCGATCTGCTCGCGCAGCGCCCGGCGCCGGGCCCGGAGCTGATCGAGGGCGTTGGCCCCCGGATCGGTCAGGATCTCGGCGATCTCGTCGAGCGTGAAGCCGAGTTCGCGGTAGAAGAGGATCTTCTGGAGCCGGGCCAGGTCGGGGTCGCCGTACAGGCGGTAGCCGCCGGGGCTGCGCTCGCTGGGTGTGAGCAGTCCGGTCCGGTCGTAGTGGTGCAGCGTACGGATCGTGATCCCGGCGAAGCCGGCGACCTGCCCGACGGTGTAGCTCATGATCGTCACCCTTTCGTCGCCGTACAGCGTGCAGCCTGACGTGACGTGAGGGTCAACCGGCAGCGGCGGGCGGTGCCGGACGCCGGTGCCGTGTTCAGCGCGGTAACAGCGACGCGGGGGTGCGGCCGACGAGAGTGCGCGCGGTGCGGGTGAGATGGGCCTGGTCGCTGAAACCCGCGGCGACGGCCGCGTCCGCGACGGCTCCGCCGCCGTCCACCAGCGCGCCCACCGCCGTACGCAACCGCAGCCATCGGCGCATCACGCCGAGCGGAACCCCGACCTCCGTCCGGAAGAGCGCCCGCAGCCGCGCCGGGGAGAGCCCGACCTCGGCGGCGACCCCGTCGAGCCGCGCCGCCCCGGCGCTGCTCCGCACGGCGTGCAGGACGCGCGGGTCGACGGGGGCGGGCGGCCCGGCGAGGGCGGCGAGTTCGTGGCGGAGCGCGTCGGAGTCCACGTTCGGCGGGTGAGCGTGGGCGCTCGCGCACCGCGCCCGCCCCTCGTCCTCGGCGCACGGCCCGAACCGCTCGATCGCGCACTCCCCCAGCGCTCCCACCAGCCGCCGCACGCCCCGCGCGTCCAGCCACGTCGGTCCCGACCGGTCGGCCCGCAGGCGCCACGGATCCAGGAAGACCGCGACGAAACCGTCCGAGGTGGCGCAGGTGTGGTCGTACTGCGGCGGCACCAGCACTCCCGCGCCGACGGTCCCGTCCACGCGCACGCTCCCGCGCAGCGGCAGCACGGCCTTCCACGCCGGATGACGGTGCCGGGTCACCTCGTACGCACGCGACTCCCCGAAGACGGTGACCTCGTCCGCGACCGCGAGCAGCGGGCCGTGTGGCGCGGCCGCGCGATCGTTCTGTTCAAGACGGCGCCGGGGCCGCGCCCCGATCATCGGCGCATGTCCACACCCGCGGCCTTCGCCCTCGCCCTGTTCCTCGCCACGACCGCCCTCGCGCACTTCGCGTTCCCCGCCTACTTCCGTTCCCTGGTCCCCGTGTGGCTCCCGCATCCCGCCATCTTCGTCATCGGCAGCGCGCTGGCGGAACTCGGCACCGCCGCGCTGGTCGCCGCGCCGGACACGCGTGTGGCGGGCGCGTGGACGGCTGCCGGGCTCCTCACCGTGTTCCAGGTCTCGCACGTCGACGCCGCCTGTCGTACGCGTACGCGGTCCGGAGTGCTCAACAGCCCGTGGGGGGTCGCGGCGCGGCTGGTGGTGAACGCGGGCTACGTCGCGTGGGCGACGGCGGTGGCGCTCACCGCGTAAGGAGCACTTTTTGTTAATGGGATCCATTTTCATATAGCCTCTGGCCGTCCCTACCCGGCGCCCCGACCCGCACCCCTCACCTCTGGAGGACCCCATGGCCGTACCCAAGCGGAAGATGTCCCGCAGCAACACGCGTCACCGCCGCGCCCAGTGGAAGGGCAGCACGTCGCAGCTCGTGCCCGTGACGGTCGACGGCGTCACGCACCTCGTACCGCAGCGGCTCGTGAAGGCGTACGAGCGCGGTCTGATCCGGCCGGGGAGCTGAGCGACTCCATGACGTCCGACGACGGCCGGCTGCCGGTGACGGTCCTGTCCGGCTTTCTCGGCGCGGGCAAGACCACGCTGCTCAACCATGTCCTGGGCAATCGCGACGGCCTGCGCGTCGCGGTGATCGTGAACGACATGAGCGAGATCAACATCGACGCCGCGCTGGTGCGCGGCGGCGAGGCGGCGCTCTCGCGCACCGAGGAGCGCCTGGTCGAGATGACCAACGGCTGCATCTGCTGCACACTCCGCGACGACCTCCTCGAAGAGGTCGACCGGCTGGCCCGCGAGGGCCGCTTCGACCATCTGCTCATCGAGTCCAGCGGCATCTCCGAGCCGATGCCGGTCGCCGCGACGTTCGCCTTCCCGCGCGACGACGGGGCGACGCTCGGGGACCTCGCCCGCCTCGACACGATGGTCACCGTCGTGGACGCGGCGAACTTCCTGCCGGAGCTGACCGGCGGCGACGGCCTCGTCGAGCGTGGGCTCGATCAGTACGAGGACGACGAGCGCACCGTGAGCGACCTGCTGATGGACCAGATCGAGTTCGCCGACGTCATCGTCCTGAACAAGCTCGACCTCGTGGCCGCCGAGGACGCCGGCCAGCTCAGGGCCACGCTCGCGCGCCTCAATCCGGCCGCCCGCGTCGTCACCGCGACACACGGGCAGGTGGATCTTCGCCACGTCCTCGGCACGGGCCTGTTCGACCTGGAGCGCGCGCAGCTCGCGCCGGGCTGGGTGCGGGAGCTGAACGGCGACCATGTGCCGGAGACCGAGGAGTACGGGATCTCCAGCACCGTCTTCCGGGCCGAACTCCCCTTCCACCCCGAGCGGTTGTGGTCGTTCGTCACCAAGGGCATGGACAGCGGCACCTATGGCCAGGTGCTGCGGTCCAAGGGGTTCTTCCGGCTCGCGAGCCGCCCGTACGTGACCGGGCTCTGGTCGCAGGCCGGATCGGTCGCGCGGTTCGAGCCGACGGCCGCGCACCACGCGGACGACGACTCGGTGTCCGCCCAGGAGCTGGTCTTCATCGGCACCGGGCTGCGGACGGCGGCGCTGCGGTCGGCGCTGGCCGCGTGCCTGATGGCCGAGGGCGAGGAACTGCCCGCGGCGGACCCGTTCCCCGCCTGGGACACGGCTGCCTGAGACCGGCCGGGCAGCGGCACCTCACCCCCGAGTCCCGCGGCACGCGGCCGCGGGTGGCGGATCTCCGCCGGTACGAGGCCGGGGGTACGGCAGCATCTCCTGTCATGGACTATCAGCGAGCCCGCGACCTCACCGCCGAACGCCGGGCGGTGAGACTGCCGGTCAAGAACTATCTGCCTCCCCTGCTCACCGCCCTGGACCGACCGGACCGAGGGCTGCGGGGCATTCTGGTCACCGGCACCAACGGCAAGGGCTCCACCTGCGCGTTCGCGGTCTCGGGCCTGGCCGCGCTCGGGCTGCGCGTCGGCAGCATGCCGGGCCCCGCGCTCCAGGAGGCCGTGGAGCGCATCCGCGTGAACAACGTCCCCGCCTCGCGCGCCGCGTACGCCGCCGCCTACGCCGAGGTCGACGCCGCGGCCCGGCGGCTGAGCGATCCGCTCGACGCGCCGGCGTTCCGTGCCGCCGCGGCGGCGGTGCACTACCGCAGCGTCGGCGTCGACCTGGCGGTGCTGGAGGCCAGCGCCGGCGGGCGGGACACCGCCGTGAACTCCTTCGACCTCGGGGTGAAGGTCATCACGAATGTGGCCCTCGACCACACCGACCTCCTCGGCGACTCGTACGCGGAGATCGCCTGGGCCAAGGCCGGAGTGGTCCGGGACGGCGACCATGTGATCCTCGGCGAGTTGCCGCCCGAGGCGGCGCGCATGGTGCGGCGGGTGCTCGCCGAGCGCGACGGGCTGACGGTGTGGCGCCTCGGTGAGGAGATCCGGGTCACCGAGGCGCCCGCCGCCGCGCACGAGGGGCCGGTGGAGGTCGCCACCCCGCTCGGAATCCACCACGACCTGCCCTGCCCGCTGCGCGGAGCCCATCAGCAGCGCAATCTCGCACTCGCCGTCGCCGGGATCGACGCGCTGCGCGAACGCGGCCTGGTCCCCGACTTCTCCGAGGAGCGGCTGCGGGCCGGGCTGGCGGCCACCACGTGGCCGGGCCGCCTCGAACTGGTGCGGCCTGCCCGGCTGGACGACTGGACCGGGTCGGTCCTCATGGACGGGGCGCACAACCCGCACAGCGTCGCCGCCGTGCTCCCGGACATCGTCCGGATGACGGCTGCGGGGCCGCCCCCCACGCTCGTGTTCGCGGTGGAAGGCACCAAGGCGGCCGACGAGATGCTGGCCGAACTTCCCCCGGAATGGCCCCTGTTGCTGACGCGCACCGCATCCCCGAAGGCCGCCGACCCGGACCACCTCGCCCGCCTCGTCGCCGGCCGCCCGCACGTCCACCGCGCCCCGGACACGCATACGGCCCTGCGGCAGGCGGCCCGCCTCACCGGCCCCGGCGGCCAGATCGTGGTCATCGGCTCGCTGGCGCTCGTGGGCGAGACCCGCACCCTGCTGGGCCTCCCGCCGGGCTGACGCCGGTCCCTGCCGGGCTGACACCGGGCTGACACCGGGCCAAAGGGCCTACGGCACGCGCGCGGTCCACTCCGAGGTCGTGAACTTCGTCCGCGCCAACTCCTGCGCCCGCGTCATCTCCTCCTCGGTGACCTTGCCGGGTGTCAGCCCATGGCGGGTGCGGAAGGAGTCGATCATCCGGTCGATAACCGCCTCGCGCGGCAGCCCCGTCTGCCGGCGCAAGGGGTCGACGCGCTTCTTCGCGCTCTTGGTGCCCTTGTCGGAGAGCTTCTCGCGGCCGATGCGCAGGACTTCGAGCATCTTGTCCGCGTCGATGTCGTACGCCATGGTCACGTGGTGCAGCACGGCCCCGCTGCCGGGCTCCGTGCCGAGCATGCGCTTCTGCGCGGCGCCCGCGATCTTCCCGGCCTCGGTGGCGATGTCGTTGAGGGGCTGGTACCAGGCGTTGACGCCCATGTCACCCAGGGCGCCGAGCACCCAGTCGTCCAGATAGGCGTAGCTGTCCGCGAACGACAGGCCCTGGACCAGGGCGTCGGGGACGGACAGGGAGTACGTGATCGTGTTGCCGGGTTCGATGAACATGGCGCCGCCGCCGCTGATCCGGCGTACGACCTCGATGCCGTGGCGGGCGGCGCCCTCCGGGTCGATCTCGTTGCGCAGCGACTGGAAGCTGCCGATGACGACGGCCGGCGCGCCCCACTCCCACACGCGCAGCGTCGGCGGGCGGCGCCCCGCGCCGACCTCCGTCGTGATCACCTCGTCGAGAGCCATGTGCAGGGCCGGTTCCTGCGGGCCTTCGTGGACCAACTGCCAGTCGTAGTCGGTCCAGTCCGTGGCGTGCGCGAGGGCGCGGCGCACCGCGATCCCCACGCCCTCGGAGGTCAGGCCGTACATGGCCGTGCCCTCGGGGAGCGCCGCGTCGATGCGGGCGCCCAGGCCCGCGGCGTCGGTGTCGGCGGGCGCGCCCTCCAAGGCGCCGCTCAGGGCAAGGAACGCCTCGTCGGGCTCCAGGAAGAAATCGCCCGCGACGCGTACGTGCCGCAGGGCGCCGTCCTCCACGTCGAGGTCCACGACGACCAGCTTGCCGCCAGGGATCTTGTACTCGCCGTGCACCTGTTCCTCCATGTTCCCGCGCCTGTTCCAGGACGAGGCTACGGGAGAGAACGCCCGCTCAGCAGCCGCAACAGCCGCGCGCACCCCTCCGCCTCGTCCGTGTCGCGGCCGAGCGCGTGGTGCTGTCCCCGTTCGTACGTCCCGGTCTCCCACGCCCCGTCCCGGTCCTTGCGCAGATATGCGAAGTCCGGGGGCGTGGGTGCCGGTTCGTGGACGCCCTCGATCCAGTAGTAGCCGTCGGGCACGCCCGCGGCGCGCAGGGCGGCCCGCAGTTCGTGGACGTCCACCGTCGTCCCGTCCCGCCGCTAGCCGGCGGCCGGCTCGAGGTAGCCGTGGTCCAGGAGCCACTTCACGTTCAGGCGCTGCCCCTCGCCGGGGTCGAGGAACACGGGGTCGAGCTTGATCTGCTCGCCGCCGCCGGGCTGTTCGAACCAGGGGGCGATGCCGCCCTGCCAGACGTGGAACGGCTTGGCGACCTTGTAGACGCGATAGTCGCAGGCGTACACGGCGTCGCGGGTGTTGAGGTTCTGCGGCGGCAGCGCGCGCTCCGCGTAGGAGTCCCCGGCGGGCGCGAGGAACGATCCGTACTCGGAGCCGAAGCGGTCGAGCACCTCGCCCTCCTCCAGCTCCTCCGGGTGCTTGTCGACCTGGCCGTTGACCGTCTCGAAGCCGTCGTTGGGCGGGTACTTCCAGCTTCCCGTGTCCGCCGGGCCCTCCCAGTACTTCTTGAGGAAGGCGGCGGGCGTGAGCTTGCCCGTGCGCTTCCAGTTCTTCAGGAGCGGGCCGACGGGCTTCTGCCACTTGCGGGGCAGCCACTTGGGGCCGAGACGGGCGTCGTCCTGGAAGGTGCCGGTGCAGGGCTCGGGCTTCAGCGACGGCGCCGAGGACCGCGCCGACGCCGCGGCGCCCGGGGCGGCCGGCGTCGCGCTCGCGGTGGGCGCCGCGGCGACGGCCGTCACCACCGTGGCCGTCACCCCCATCGCGGCCAGGGTCGTACGGATCCGGCTCACACGGCTGTGGTCCACTCGGCGACTCCTCGGGTCTGCGCTCGCGTGTGCGCGGGCATGAAAATTCACTCGCACACGCTAGCGAATCAGTGGCACTCGGTCGTCAACTTCCCTGGTTGCGTGCCCCTGTTGAGGAGGATGTGGCCGGAACGCATCGGGGGCGGGTGCGTGCCGCGTACGAGCGGGCGGCGATGAGCAGCCCCCAGCCGAGCCCGCCGAAGGCCAGGCCCCCGAACGCCACCATCCAGGCGAGCCCGGTGCCGCTGGTGAACACGCCGTCCGGATCGGGCTTCGGCAGCACACCGGCGGCCATGAGCAGGGATCCGGCGGTGAGCAGCGTCCCGTACAGAGCGAGGCTGAATCCGGTCAGCCAGGCCGGGATCAGCGGCAGCAGGCGGGGCACGCGGCGGCCGGCCAGCGGCAGGGTCCAGCGCGGGAACACCTGGCCCCAGCGGTGCAGGAGGCCGAGGAGCAGGAAGATGCCGAGGAGCGCGCCGAGGACCGTCACGTCGATGCCCACCGTCGCGAGCGTCCTCGCCGCGCCGGACGCCTCCGATTCGACCTCGTCCTGCCATGCCTCTCCGCTCACGCTGATCGCGTCGCCGCCGAACAGCCAGACGGTCTTCACGACGGACCAGGGCAGCAGTCCGCACATCAGCAGGTACGCCGCCAGGCGCGTCGGGCGCGGCGCGGTGGTCGCGGGCGGGTGGGCGAGCGGCCCGTCGCCGGCGCCCGGGTGCTCCTGTCCGCAGCGGGGACAACTGCCGCGCAGGCGACGGCGGTACGAGACGGCGACCAGGGTGAGCAGGGCCGAACCGGCCGTGACCAGCAGAAGGTTCGCCAGGCTCGTGGCGCTCTCCACGCCCGCCCCGGACGCCAGGGTCACGAAGTGCATCGGCAGGCCGATCGTGCCCCAGCCGAGTGCCGGGATCAGCACGGCCAGCGCCCCGGCCGTCGCGCGCCGGCCGCGCGGGCCGAGTGTCCTGGTGGTGGCCAGGCAGGCGCCTGCGGCGGCGAGGGCGAGGGCGGCCAGGAGGAGTTGCAGGGCCGCCGGGCTGTGCCGGTTCCCGGCCAGCGGTACGCCGGTGGCGGTCGCAGCCCACAGTGTCTGCACGACCGCGTACGCGACGCCCCAGGCCGCGGCGGCCCGTGGCGCCCAGGCGGGCCAGCGGCGCCACCACGGCGCGGGGTGCGCGACGGTTGGTGAGGGGCGTGGGGGCGGCGCCTGTTCGTGGGCGGGCTCGTGGGTGGGCGGCGGCGCCTGTTCGTGTGCGTCGGCGGTGCGGGCGGGGTGCGCCACGGTGTCCTCCGGGATGCGGCTCGGCGGGGAATTCCCAGGCCACGCGTGGGGCCTGGGCTCCGACCCTCCCCGCCGCGCCCGGCCTCGCGCATCGCTCCCGTGGACCAACCGCCTCCCCCGTACGGCGGACCGATCACGTTGCACATCATGCAACTCAAGTTGCGCCTCTTGCCCGTTGAGGTGTTCGGGGACCACTGTGTCTGCCACGTCTGCCACATCCGACACCACCGGCCCCCCACTCCGAGGTGCAGTCATGGACAGAAGGCGGTTCATCGGTTCGACGCTCGCCGCGGCGACCGCGGTCGCCTGCGGCGCGGTCACCTCCGGCGCCGCGGCCGCGCCCGGTTCGCGGGCGCCTGCGCGACGGCCCTTGTTCCTCGGTACGTACACCTCGCAGCCGGGCGGCGGCACGGGCATCGGGCTGGCCACGTACGACGAGAAGACGGGCGGCGTCACCGGCGTCGGCACGCTCGGCGGCGTGCCGGACCCGTCGTATCTGGCGGCGCATCCCTCGGGGCGGACGCTGTACGCCGTCAACGAGCGGGAGCAGGGCGGCGTGACCGCGATCGCGCTCTCCGCCGACGGCGCCCACCGGGTGCTCGGCACCCGTTCCACCGGCGGGGCGGGGCCCTGCCATCTCTCCGTGCACCCCGGCGGCGGCTGGCTGCTGAGCGCCAACTACACCTCCGGCAGCGTGGCCGTGCACCCCATCGAGGCGTCCGGCGCGCTCGGCGAGCGGACCCATCTCGTCACGCACTCCACCCCGCCGCCCGGCCCCGGCCAGCAGGGCCCGCACGCCCACCAGGTCGTCACCGCCCCGGACGGCCGGCACGTCCTCGCCGTCGACCTGGGCACCGACACCGTGTACACCTACCGGCTCGACACGACGGCCGGGAGGCTCAGCCGCGTCTCGTACGCGACGATGCGGCCGGGCGCCGGGCCGCGCCACCTCACCTTCCACCCCTCCGGGCGGTTCGCGTACGTCGCCGACGAGCTCGACAACACCGTCGTGGTCTGCGGTTACGACGCCGTGAGCGGCCGCCTCACACCCGGCGAACCCCAGCCCACGGGAACGAAGCCGGGTGTCACGAGCCACCCGGCGCAGCTCGCGGTGACCGGCGACGGACGCTTCGCCTTCCTCGCCAACCGCGGCGACGACACCCTCACCCGGTACGCCGTGGAGCGGGGCGGCGCGAGCCTGCGGCTGCTCGACACCGTGCCGGTGGGCGGCGGCTTCCCCCGCCACCTCGCCCTGTCCCCCTCGGGGCGGCTGCTGTTCACCGCCAACCAGCGGACGGGATCGGTGAGCGTCTTCCGCGTGGACGCGGCCACCGGCGAACTCGCCCTCGCGGGCAGGCCGTTCGCGGCACCGATCGCGGTGTGCGCGCTGCCGCTGTAACCGTCAGCGGCTCCGGTGGGTGTTGAGGCGGGCCGCCTGGCGGGTCAGGTGGTCGCGCTCGGCGAGGTTGGGTGCCTTGTGGGCCGCCTCGGTGTACAGCCGTGCCGCCGTGGCCAGGTCGCCGTCGCGTTCGTGGAGGTGGGCCGCCACCGCGGTGTACCGGGGCAGCGAGTCGTCCAGCGCGGCGAGCGCCGCCAGGCCCGCGCGCGGTCCGTCGGCCTCACCGACGGCCACCGCGCGGTTGAGGCGGACGACCGGGTTGTCGGTCAGGCGCGTGAGCTCGTCGTACCACTCGACGATCTGCACCCAGTCGGTCTCCTCGGCGGTGGGCGCGTCGGCGTGGAGGGCCGCGACGGCGGCCTGGGCCTGGAACTCGCCGAGCCGGTCGCGGGCGAGGGCCGCCTGCAGGATCCGCACGCCCTCGGCGATCAACCCGGTGTCCCACCGGGCCCGGTCCTGCTCGGCGAGCGGCACCAGACCGCCGTCCGGCGCGGTCCGGGCGGCGCGGCGGGCATGGTGGAGCAGCATGAGGGCGAGCAGCCCGGCCACCTCGGGGTGGTCGATCGCGGCCGCGAGCTGCCGGGTGAGCCGGATGGCCTCGGCGGCCAGGTCGACATCGCCGGAGTAGCCCTCGTTGAAGACCAGGTAGAGGACACGCAGCACGGTGGCGACATCGCCGGGCCTGTCGAACCGTACGTCGGACACGGTGCGCTTGGCGCGGCTGATGCGCTGCGCCATGGTCGCCTCGGGCACCAGGTACGCCTGGGCGATCTGGCGGGTGGTCAGCCCGCCCACGGCGCGCAGGGTGAGCGCGACCGCGGACGACGGCGTCAGCGAGGGGTGGGCGCACAGGAAGTACAGCTGGAGCGTGTCGTCCGCCCCGGGGGCGGGCCCGGGCGCCGGCTCCTCGTCGACGAGGTCCTCACGCCTGCGGCGGGCGGCGTCCGCCCGGGTCGCGTCGAGGAACTTGCGCCAGGCCACGGTGACCAGCCAGCCCTTCGCGTCGCGCGGAGGGCCGGCCGGCCAGACGCGGACCGCCTCGATGAGCGCCTCCTGCACGGCGTCCTCGGCCGCCGCGAAGTCGGCTCCGCGGCGGACGAGGATCCCGAGCACGCTCGGGGTGAGGCTCCGGAGCAGGGCCTCGTTCAGCTCGGAGGTCACTTGGGAGGTCACTCCGTGATGGTGGGCGGCGCGGTCAGGAACGGGCGCACCTCGAGCCACTCGTGGATCGGCTTCCCGCCCGCCCCGGGGGCGGCCGACAGCTCCCCGGCCAGTTCGACGGCGCGCTCGTGACTGTCGACGTCGATCACCATCCAGCCGGCGATCAGGTCCTTGGTCTCGGCGAACGGGCCGTCCGTGACCGGCGGGCGCCCCTCGCCGTCGTACCGCACCCACGTCCCCTCGGGGGCGAGGGCCTGGCCGTCGACGAACTCACCGGTCCCCTCGAGCCGGTCCGCGAAGTCCTGCATGTACTGCACGTGAGCCGAGATCTCCGCCTGCGTCCACTGGTCCATCGGTACGTCGTTCACCGCGGCCGGGGCGCCGCGGTAGTGCTTGAGCAGCAGGTACTTGGCCATCGTGGTCTCCTCGGTACTGGTGCGACCCATTGTGGTCGCGTTCACTGCGGGGACGGAGCCACTCACGGGTTCTCGACATCAGCGCCGGAAATTTTTTTCGCCGCCGCGTCACTGCGGCTTCGGCCGGCCGTCGATCTCGGCGATCAGCGAGACGACGCGGGAGCGGATCGCGTCCCGGATGGGCCGGACGGCCTCGACTCCCTGGCCCGCGGGGTCTTCCAGGGTCCAGTCGAGGTAGGTCTTGCCGGGGAAGACGGGGCAGGTGTCCCCGCAGCCCATGGTGATGACGTAGTCGGACGCCTGGACGGCCTCGGTGGTGAGGATCTTCGGCGTCTGGCCGGCGATGTCGATGCCGGCTTCCTTCATGGCTTCGACGGCGGCGGGGTTGACCTGGTCGGCGGGCAGGGAGCCGGCGGAGCGCACCTCGATGCGGTCGCCCGCGAGGTGGGTGAGGAATCCGGCGGCCATCTGTGAGCGTCCGGCGTTGTGCACGCAGACGAACAGCACGGACGCGGCGGGGGCGGAGGGCATGGGTTCTTCCTTCACGAATCAGGTCGACAGGTGGGGCCGGCACGGTGGTTCATGGCCCTGGCAGCGCGGCGAGCAGGTCGGTGATGCGGGCGTCGATGGTGTCGCGGATCTCGCGTACGACGGCGATCGGGGCGCCCTCGGGGTCGGGGAGGGGCCAGTCCAAGTAGCGGGGGCCGGGCACGAGGGGGCATGCGTCCCCGCAGCCCACGGTGACGACGATGTCGGCGGCCCGGACGACCTCGTCGGTCAGCGGCTGGGGGAAGGTGCCGCCTCCGGAGTCGACGCCGGCCTCGGTCAGCACCTGGGCTATGAAGGGCTCGACGGCGGCGGGCGCGTCGCCCGCGGAGGAGACGTGCACCAGGTCCGCGGCGCGGTGGGTGAGCAGGGCGGCGGCGATCTGGGAGCGTCCGGCGTTGCGGCCGCAGACGAACAGCACCCGGGGCCGCCTGCCGCCCGGCCGTTTGCGCAGGTGGTCCAGGGTGTCGAGACGCTCGGCCGTCCATCGCTCGGCCAGCACGACCAGATGCGTGGAGACCCGCGCGGTAGCGGCGAGCCGGGCATAGGAGTCGGCGATCAGCGCCTGGACGGCCTCGGCCGCGAAACGGCCGGTGTGCCGCGCGGCCAGGCGGGCGGCGCCGGCGGCGAGGCGGGTGCCGGGTGGAACGGGCGGTGTGGGCGCGGTCATGAGGACCCCTCCGGCGGGTTCCACGATGCAGCCTGTACTGGCGTCGGTCTCGAATGACCTGTACTGGCATCAGTCTCGAATGATGTGACAGTATCAGCCCATGCTGACGTCAGTCGACACTGAACTGATGCGCGTCCTCGCCGACCCGCTCAGGCTGCGCATCGTGACCTTGCTCGCCCACGAGACGCTGTGCACCACGCACCTGGTCGCGGAGACCGGCGCGAAGCAGACCAACCTCTCCAACCACATGAAGGTGCTGCGCGAGGCGGGCGTGGTGGACACCGAGCCGTGCGGCCGCTTCATCTACTACAAGCTCAAGCCCGAGGTCCTGGACACCCTGGCCGACTCCTTCGCGGGCCTGGCGAGCGCCGCCCGGGAGACCGCCGAGACCGGCCGGAAGCGGGCGTGCTGATGACCCGTACCGAAGAGGCGGCCACGAGCGCGCCCGCCCCCGCCGAGCACGGCGTCGTCGCCGGACTCTCCACGCTCGACCGCTACCTGGCGGTGTGGATCCTGGCCGCGATGGCCGTCGGCCTCGGCCTGGGCCGGCTGATCCCCGGCCTCGACGACGCGCTGGCCAAGGTCGAGCTCGGCGGGATCTCCCTGCCGATCGCGCTCGGCCTGCTGATCATGATGTATCCGGTCCTGGCCAAGGTCCGCTACGACAAGCTCGACGCCGTCACCGGAGACCGCAAGCTGATGGTCTCCTCGCTGGTCATCAACTGGCTGATCGGCCCGGCCGTGATGTTCGCCCTGGCATGGATCTTCCTGGCGGATCTGCCGGAGTACCGCACCGGACTGATCATCGTCGGCCTGGCCCGCTGCATCGCCATGGTCATCATCTGGAACGACCTGGCCTGCGGCGACCGCGAAGCCGCCGCCGTCCTGGTCGCGCTGAACTCGGTCTTCCAGGTCCTGGCGTTCGGCCTGCTCGGGTGGTTCTACCTCGACCTGCTGCCCGGCCGGCTGGGCCTGGGCGACGGCGAGCACCTGGACATCTCCATGGGGAAGATCGCCCTGAACGTCGTCATCTTCCTCGGCGTCCCCCTGCTGGCCGGGTTCCTCACCCGCCGGATCGGCGAGCAGAAGCTGGGCCGCGAGAGGTACGAGACCGACTTCCTTCCGAAGATCGGCCCGTGGGCCCTGTACGGGCTGCTGTTCACGATCGTCATCCTCTTCGCCCTGCAGGGCAAGACCATCACCTCGCAGCCGCTGGACGTCGTGCGCATCGCGCTGCCACTGCTCGTGTACTTCGCGGTCATGTGGTTCGGCACGTTCCTGCTGGGCAAGGCCATCGGCCTCGCGTACGACCGCACGGCCACCCTCGCCTTCACCGCGGCCGGGAACAACTTCGAGCTGGCCATCGCGGTCGCCATCGCCACCTTCGGCGTCACCTCCGGCCAGGCCCTCTCCGGCGTCGTCGGCCCGCTCATCGAAGTACCCGTCCTGGTCGCGCTCGTGTACGTCTCGCTGGCCTGGCGGCGGAAGTTCGCCTCCGCCGCCTAGCGGGTCGAGCGCCGGAGGCGGGCCGCCCCGGCCGACCGGGCGGCCCGCCCCGCTCGTTCAGGCGCGGGCGGTCAGCAGCTTGCCCATGGCGGCAAGCACGCTGGGGGCGACCCGGTAGTACACCCAGGTCCCGCGCCGCTCGGAGGTCAGCAGCCCGGCGTCCTTGAGCTTCTTCAGGTGGTGGGAGACGGTCGGCTGCGAGACGCCGACGTCGGAGATGTCGCACACGCACGCCTCCCCGCCCTCGTGCGAGGCGACCAGGGAGAACAGCCGCAGCCTCACGGGGTCGCCGAGCGCCTTGAACATCCGCGCGGCCCGCTCGGCCTCTTCCGCGTCCAGGGGCCTTTCGGTCAGCGGCGGGCAGCACGGCGCCACCGCCTCGTCCACCAGCGGCAGCACCGTCTCACTCGAATTCGACATATGTCTATGTTGACGCGCATCGAAACAAGGTGCAAGCTTGCGGCCGTGCGCGAGTGGGCGCACGTGCGCCTGTTCTCCACCTGGGCCGAGCGGTATCTGCAGCCGCTCGCCGACACCCTCGGCGAGAAGCAGGCCGCCGAGCGGATCTCCTACCGCGTCCCCGACCTCAAGTCCCCTGCCGCACGCGCTCGTTACGAACGCCTCCAGGCCCCCGTCGAACTGGAGCCGCTGATCGTCCCCAACGTCCATTCCTGCGGCACCGTTCACCCCCACGGCGTGAAGGAGCTGTCCCACCCGGAGAGGGACGTCTACCTGGTCGGCATGAAGTCCTACGGCCGCGCCCCCACCTTCCTCGCGATGACGGGCTACGAGCAGACCCGCTCCATCGCCGCCGCCCTGGCCGGAGACCGGGAAGCCGCTGAGCGCGTCGAGTTGATCCTGCCGGAGACCGGCGTGCGCGGGGGTGCCGGGCTGTTCGACGAGCTCTCCGCCGAGCAGCCCGGCGAGAGCGGCGGGTGCTGCGCGGCCCCGGCAGCCCCGGCCACGTGAACCGCCGTGACACCGCATTCCGGTCATCGGGCCGTGCGCGCACCGGTTGACGCCCAGCTGTCCCCGGCGAATTCCGGCGCGCCGGGCGCGAATTGACGCCGGACGGATGTGTCGGCTCCCTGTCCCGGCGGTCTGATCCTTCGGATGTTTGTGGGCCGCGCCTTGGCCGCGAAGGCCCGCCGCGTCGGAGGGCATGGGTCCGGTTGGTGTTTCCTTTTGCGGCGCAAGGGCGCCGTTCGCGCCTTTTGACGAGCTGTCCGGAAGAAGCGGGAAAGCTCCCGGAGTGCTGCGTTTAGGGTCTGCCCTACTCCGCACCACCCATCGCATCCTCATCGGCGCGGCAGGGCCCGCGCCCGGTGTGCCATGCCCGCAGACGGGAGAAGCAGTGATGGCAGGCGAATCGAGCACCGGAACCGGACCACAGCCCATCGGCCTGCCCGACGGCGCCATCGCCACGGTCGCCGGCACGGGCGCCGCCGGATACCTCTCCGACGGCGGCCCCGCGCCGCTGACCAAGCTGAACCTCCCCCTCGGCCTCGCCGTCGACAAGCAGGGCAACCTCTACATCGCCGACCGCCACAACCACCGGATCCGCAAGGTGACCCCCGACGGGACCATCACCACCGTCGCCGGCACCGGTCAGGCGGGGTACGTGTCCGACGGCGGACCCGCCGTCGCGACCAAGCTCAGCGACCCCGTCGACGTGGCCGTCGACGACGCCGGCACCCTCTACATAGCCGACGCCGGCAACCACCGGATCCGCAAGGTGACCGCCGCCGGCATCATCACCACCATCGCCGGCAACGGCGAAGCGGGATACATCTCCGACGGCGGACCCGCCGTCGCCACCCGGCTCCACCACCCCCACGGCATCGCAGTGGACCGTGAGGGAAACGTGTACTTCAGCGACTGGTCCACCCACCGGGTCCGCAAGGTGACCCGCACCGGCATCATCACCACCGTCGCGCCGTCGCGGGCAACGGCACCGCCGGCTACATCTCCGACGGCGGACCGGCCATCGCCACCCAGCTCCGGAACCCGTCCGGGGTGGCCGTGGATCCCGAGGGGAACCTGTACATCGCCGACTGCCTCAACCACCGGATCCGCAAGGTGACCCGCACCGGCATCATCACCACCGTCGCGGCAACGGCACCGCCGGCTACATCTCCGACGGGGGGCCTGCCGTCGCCACCGGCATCCACCACCCCCACGGCGTGGCACTGGACGCCGCAGGCAATCTGTACATCGCCGACAGCGGCAACAACCGTGTGCGCAGGGTGTCCACCAACGGCATCATCACCACCGTCGCGGGCAACGGGATCGGAGGCTACGTCGACGACGGCGGCCCGGCCTTCTCCACCCGCCTCTACAGCCCGTGCGGCGTGACACTGGACGGCGCGGGCAATCTGTACGTCGGCGACTACAGCAACCACCGGGTCCGCGGTGTGACGGCCGTGGCTGACATGACGCCGCCGCTGCCGCCCGCCGCGGATCTGTACGGCAAGAGCATCTCTCCGTACGCGGTCCAGCGCGGCCAGGCATTCGACCTCGGCGTCCGGATCCAGAACCGCGGGCCCAGCCCGGTCGACGGGCGGTTCGTCACCGTGGTGCTGAACCTCGCCGACGGCCTCGTCGGCGTGCCGGGCAACGGCGACCGGCGGCTCAGCCGCACCTTCACCGGCCAGCAGCTGCCGGCCCACCAGGGCTCCCTGGACGGCGTCTTCCGCGTCATCGCCCCCGACACCACGCCTCCGGGCGTCTACAACTCCACGCTGGAGATCCAGTACAGCGGCGACATCAACCTCAAGGACAACGTCGACCGCCTGCCCGTGACGATCGTCGTCCCCGCACCGGTGGGAGACGAGACCGCCCTCACCGTCATCCAGGACACGATCCCCACCGCCGCCCCCGGGCAGCCGGCCGTCTTCACCGTGAAGTACACCTCCGGCACCGGGCAGCCGGTGAACCCGGGGGACATCGTCCAGCGCTTCACCGCACCGGGCGGCTTCACCTTCAGGGGCCAGCCCACGTACGCGTACCACGACACCATCCACGGCATCATCACCGCCGCCCTCGACCACACCATCGAGGACTCCGGGCAGACCCTGGTCATCACGGCGAACCCGCACCTCAACACCACGACCAGCGACACCGGTTCGCTCATCTACACCATCCCGGTGCAGGCCCGGACGGACGCCCTGCCGGGCCGTTACGACAACGGCTCCGCGAGCATCGGCCGCCTCGCCCCCATTCAGCTCTCCGGCACGATCGCCGGCACCCAGTCGGACCTCACCGCCCGGGTGGTCCAGACGCAGTCGCAGAACGCACGGGTACGGCCCGGCCAGCGGTGGGTCTACCCGGCGGTCCTGCAGATCACGAACACCAGCCGGCGCACCATCGGCACCGAGCAGATCGTGCTGACCGCTCCGGAAGGCATGCGCTTCACGGAGGACGTGCTGCGGTCGTCGCGCGAGGGCAGCAGCCAGGAGGTCGTCAACGGGGCCCAGCGGTCGGCCGACGGCCGCCGGCTCACCTGCCAGGCGCGGCTGGACACCGACCCCGGCAAGTGGGTCCTGCTCTACCCGGAGATGGAGGTCGACTCCTTCGCGACTCCCGGCACGGTCAACGTGAGCCTCCAGGTCGGCAACCCGCCCTTCGCCGCCGGCCAGGCATCGATCGTCATCGAGACGCCGTAGCAGAACCTCAGGGGCCACCCCGTGAGGGTGGCCCCTGCGCCTCACCGTCAACCCACTCCCGGGCAGGAAGCGAGACATCGCGCATGGGCACTCCTGCGACACCCCAGGACTCCACACCGATCGACCCCGAAGTCACCGGCATCCGCACCCTCGGCCACGCCAACCGATTCGCCACCTGGGACAGCGAGTTCCGCTACGACGGCCGCGTCCGCGTCCCGATGGGCGTGAAGATCAAGGAGGTCCGCTACTCCTACACCGGCAACGAGCAGGCGGACGTCACCGCCACCGAGGTCAGGCGCGGCCAGGGCGGCACCGGCCAGGAGTACGAGGTCATCGACCTCACCTTCCTCGACGACGCCGACCTCATCACCTTCACCCTGCGCGGCGACCTCAACGTCGACGCCGACCCCCGCCCCGCGGGCGCCCGCACGTACCGGATCCGGGTCGACGTCACCCTCGACAACGGCGAGATCCGCACGGCGAACCCGGAGATCCAGGTGCTCGCCGGTGCCTGGCAGAAGAGCGACCCGGAGAAGGCCGGCCGGCCCTTCGTCCGGCTGCCCTACGACAACAACTGGGGCGGTTCGCCGAACAGCCAGGCCGGATTCGGCTTCGTCACGGACAACGGGCGCGTCCCCGGTGACAAGTTCATCATCGACCTGGTCAACCTGCGCCAGGGCCAGCAGGACGTGCCGAGCAACAACAGCGACCACGTGTACTACCAGCTCGTCCACGAGGACGGTACGCCCTCGCACTACACCCCGACTCCCCAGTTGCAGAAGGCCGATGGGCACGCGGACAGCGGTACCGGCCGCAAGGTGACCCTGCCCGGCATCGACCTTCGCCAGCTGGGCGACAAGACCGGCTACTACCGCTTCCTGGTCTGGCCGCAGTCCGTCAACCCCGACGGCACGCCGAGCAGCCTGCGCTGGGACGAGGCCAAGCCGGAGGACGCCTTCCAACTCGGCAGCGTCTACTACCGGTACAAGGCGCCGCGCGGCATCGACACCGGGCTGCGGGCCACCATCAAGACCCGGACCCTGACGGCGACCGCGGGACAGGACCGCTGGATCTACCCGCCGTTCGTCATCCGCAACACCGGACAGCGCGCCATCGGAGCGGTCAAGGTGGTCTTCACCGCGCCCGACGGCCTGCGTTTCACGGAGGACCGGGTCGCGTTCACCCGCTGGGAGGACGAGCAGCACGAAGTCGTCGCCCCGGGTGTGCTGTCGGCCGACCACCGCACCCTGACCTGCCCGGCCGTCCCCCTGGACCTGGTCCCGAGCGGGCCCGGCAGGGACGCCTGGGTGTCGGTCTACCCGGCGATGGAGGTCGAGGCGACGGCTCCGGCCGGACGCGCGCCGGTCGGCATCCAGCTGGGCGACCCGGTGTTCGCCACCGCACAGGACACCGTCGAGATCAGCCCCGGAGACTGACCCGGGCACCGGGGCGCCGCGCGCAGGTGCGGCGCCCCCCTTCTCCCCCTTCTCCCGTTTCTCCCTCATCCCCGCACCCCACCGCTCCAGGAGCACTCGCATGCGATGGCCACGCCGCAGACGCACGGTGCCACGGGTCCGTACCCGCGTCTCCCGGGACGGGACGGCCGCGGCCCCGCACGTCCTCGCGCTGATACCCGCCCACAACGAGGCCGAGCGCATCGCCGCCGCCATCGCGGCGCTGCACCGCCAGGAGCTCCCGCCGCACCAGGTCGTGGTCGTCGCCGACAACTGCGCCGACGGGACCGTGGAGATCGCCCGGGCCAACGGGGCCACCGTCATCGCGTCGCGGGACAACCGGCACAAGAAGGCCGGCGCCCTCAACCAGGCCCTCGGCCGGCTCCTGGCCGGCCTCGACGACACCGACCTGGTCCTCGTCCAGGACGCCGACACCGTGCTGCGGCCGTCCTTCCTCGCCGGCGCCATCGCCGCCATGGACCATTCGGTCGGAGCCGTCGGCGGCATCTTCTACGGCGAGCAGGGCGGCGGTCTGCTCGGAGCGCTCCAGCGCATCGAATTCCACCGCTACGCCCGCGAGATAGCCCGACGCGACTACCGGGCCGACGTCCTCACCGGCACCGCGACCCTCTTCCGGGCCCGGACGCTGCGCGAGGTGAGACGCGCCCGCCGCGCCGGTCTCATCGGCGGCGGCACCTCGTACTACTCCCTCGCCTCGCTGACCGAGGACGACGAGATCACCAAGGCCGTCCGCACCCTCGGCTACCGCACTGTCTCGCCACCCGGCTGCGGCGTCGTCACCGAGGTCATGACCAGCCTGCCCAAGCTCTGGCACCAGCGCCTGCGCTGGCAGCGCGGCGCCCTGGAGAACCTGCGCGACTACGGCTGGACCAGGGTCACCGCCCCGTACATCGTCCGGCAGACCTTCATGGGCCTGTCCGTTCTCTTCCTGGCCCTCTATCTCCTGTTCACCGGATGGATGCTGGCCCGGGGAAAGCCGGAGTTCACCCCGTTCTGGATCGCCGTCGGCCTCGTCTTCGCCGCCGAGAAGGTGGTCACCGCGCACGGCGCCGGCTGGAAGTCCCAGCTCCTCGCCGGCACGCTCGCCGTCGAGCTGGCCTACGACATGTTCCAGCACGCCGTCTACCTCCGCTCCCTGTGGGACATGGCCCGCCGCGGGGAAGAGCACTGGCGCGCCACCTGAGCCGACCGCGGCTCACCGTTCATCGTTCGCCACCGTCGTCGAGGGGCAGAGATCGCGTGTACGGAGGATTGCCACCGGCCGGGGCGCTGGGTGTCGGCGGGGCGTCGGCGCTCTCGGTGAAGGGGCTGGCGCGGCCCGGATCCGGCTTCGAGGCGCTGGCCACCGTGGTCGCGGCGACGACACTCGTCATGGCGGGGGCTTCCCTCTGCAGGCTTCTGCCGCCCCGGCGCCGGGTCGTCCAGGCGCTCACGGCCACGCGGCCACCTAGGCGGGAGCTTCGCGGGCCACGCCTGCCGCAGGAGGACGCTGCCCGGGTCGCGGTGCCCTGACCCGGCCGCACCGGCCGAGGCGGATGGCCGTACGCCGCCTGCCGGTCGATCCCCAGTCCCTGGTCCGGGCGGCAGGCCCCGGCCTGCACGTCAGGCCGTCGTCCCGTTCCTGCGGCGCGCCCGGTACTCCGCCATCTTCGCGCGCGCCCCGCACGCGTCCATCGAGCACCAGCGCCGTGCGCCCGCCCGGCTCTCGTCGGCGAACAGCAGCGAGCAGTCGTCGGCGGCGCACTCGCGGATCCGGCGGGACAGCGGGCCGCCGAGCAGGTCCGCGGCGTCGCGGGCCAACAGGCCGAGCAGGTCGGGGGTGTCGAGTGCGGGCGGCGCCTGCCTCAGGGTGCCCCCCGCGCCGAGGACGAGACCGGTGCCCGGCAGCGGGCGTGCCGCCCAGCGGTTGACCGCGTCCACGTCCGGGGGCGGCGGCGCGGCAGCGGTGCGTACCCCCGTGAAAAGCCGGTACAGGGCCTCGCGCAGCAGCCGAGCCTCCGTCAACTCTGCCTGGGAAACCGGCATGTGAGCTGCCGTCATCTCGACGGCGCGGAACCAGCGGGCGAGGTCGGACGGCTCCCGCAGCCGCTCCACGGGGGCGCGGGTCCGCTTGCCGAGGGTCGCGGTGAAGGTCAAGGACGGCCGGCCGCCCTCCAGGCGGAACCGGAGGTCGGCCGGGCTCACCTCTTCCGCGGTTTCCGGGCCGCCGGGGCGTGCCTCGGAGCCGGTGTGTGCCTGCGCCATGGACGCACGCTAGCAGGTGTTACCCCTTCAACCAGTAACTCGACTAAGGTGTGGCGACCGGCCTGCGGACGCACGGCCGGGCTCGTCTGCGGCGAGCGGGAGCCAGGGGAGGTTCTTCGTGACGGAAACCGTGCGGGACAAGGGCGACGAGGGCGGGGCGCTGAAGGTCGCCGTGGTCGGCACCGGCGGGGTCGGCGGCTACTTCGGGGGACGCCTCGCGGAGGCCGGGCACGACGTCGGGTTCGTCGCGCGGGGCGCCCATCTGGAGGCGCTGCGGCGCGAGGGCCTGACCGTGGACAGCCCGGCGGGCGACTTCACCGTCACGCCAGCGCGGGCGAGCGACGACACGCGCGACATCGGAGAGGTCGACGTCGTCCTGCTGTGCGTCAAGACCTGGCAACTACCCCCCGCCATCGACGCGTTGAAGCCGCTGATCGGCTCCGGGACGGCGGTCGTGACGCTGCAGAACGGCGTCGAGGCGCCGGAGCAGGTGGCCCGAGAGGTCGGCCGGGACGCGGTGCTGCCCGGCACCGCGAAGATCATCGCCCACTTGGACGGCCCGGGACGGGTGCGGCACGTGGGCGGCCCCGGCGCCCTGGCCTTCACCGAGTGGGACAACCGCGCCACGCCCCGCGTGGAACGGCTCCGCGCCGCGCTCACCGCGGCGGGCGTGAACGCCACGGTGCCCGACGACATCTGGGCCGAGCTGTGGGCCAAGTTCCTGTTCGTGGTGCCCTTCGGCGGGCTCGGCACGGTGACGGACGCCCCGTTCGGGGTGCTGCGCTCGCGGCCGGGGACGCGGCAGTTGCTGGTCGAGGGGATGACGGAGATCGAGCGGGTGGCGCGGGCCATGGACGTCCGGCTGCCGGACGACATCGTCGCGCGGACCCTCGACTTCATCGACCAGCAGCCCGCCGCGGGCACCTCGTCCCTCCACCGCGACATCCGCGCCGGCCGCCCCTCGGAGCTCGACGCGTGGAACGGTTCGGTGGTGCGCCTGGGCGAGCGCGCGGGAACGCCGACACCCGTCAACCGGTACTTGTACGAGGTGGCCAGCGTGCTGGCCGCGCGGTCCGAGGAGGCGGGTGGCGGCGGCAACGGCTGACGCCGCACGCCCCCGCCGCACCAGTACGTGCCGGCGCCGGAACCCGTCCCCCGGACCCGTTCCGGCGCCGGCACGTACAGGGCTTACAGCGCCACGAAGCTGACGTCGTCCACGCTCGGCACGATCTCGACCTCGTCGCCGAGCGCCCACTCCGCGACACGCGACACGGTCGCCGCCGGGACGACGTCGCTGATGCCCGCCGCCGCCGGAATGTCGTACGTCGCGTGGGCGTCGTGCGGAATGACCACCCGGAAGCCGAGGTCCAGGGCGGTGCGCGAGGTCGCGCTGACACACATCTCCGACATCACACCGCAGACGGCGAGCGCGCCGACGCCCTCCGCCCGCAGCACGTCCTCCAGTTCGGTCTCCTCGAAGCCGTCGTCGACGGTCTTGTGGAACACCAGCTCGCCGCGCTCGGCGTCGACGGGGAAGTGCGTCTCCCAGGTGGGCGTGCCGCGTTCGTCGAGGGCGCCCTCCGGGCCGTCGTTCTGCAGCTGGATGACGAGCGCGCCGGCCGCCCGCGCCTTGGCGAGGAGCTGTTCCATGCGCGGCAGCAGACGCTCCGCGTCGGGCACGGCTTCGTCGCCGACGACGAAGCCGGACTGGGTGTCGACGATGATCAGGGCCTCGACGGGTTCGACGGGGGCGGTGCCGGCGGACGTCGGCTCGCTCGAGGATGTGGTGGCAGAACTCATGTGCCCCATCATCCCTGCGGGTTACGGATGTCCCGCACCGGCCCCCGCATACCGTCAGGACTCCGGCGGGGCCGGCCGCAGCACCGGCCGCCGCAGCAGCCGGGCCTTGGTGAGCAGCGCGTGCATGCGCTCGGTGACCTGGCCCAGGTCGTCGACGGGTTCGTGGAACGGCAGGCGCACATCGGCCTGGCTGCTGACCCGTTCCAGGCGCAGCGTCACACCGTGCCGGTCGATGGCCAGCGGTTTGACGGCGACGACGCCGGACAGGCTGTCCGCGGCGACGAGCCGGGTGAGCTGCTCGACGGCCTCGGGGTGGGCGTCGGCGAGGTGGGTGAGCAGCCGGCCCTCGGCGAGGGCGAGCGGGTCCGGGTCGGCGAGCGCGAACTCCTCGAGGTCGATTCCGGTGCGGCCGTTGCTGTCGTGCAGCACCGCGCAGGCCGGCTCGAACACCAGGTGGTCGCGGGTGGCCGTGAGCGTTCCGGAGAGCCAGAGCCGGGAGCGCACCCGGTCCCGGACCGGCACCGGCGCGACGTCCGCGAACTCCACGAGCGTCGACGGTTCGCCGCGCGGCGCGCAGATCAGCGCGGCGGCGAGCGCGCTGTCCTCGGGCGGGTGCAGCAGCACCGCGCCCCGCTCGCTGACGGTGTGGGCGCCGACGAGGTCGTCTCTGCCGATCTCCGTGGTCACCGCGCAGGACCAGGCGGTGGCGAGCACGGAGCGGGCGCGCGCCGCCGCGGTGGGCATGGTCGTGCTGACGTGTCGGACACCCATCCTCAACCTCCATTAGGTAAGCCTTGCCTAACTTATCGGAGATCGCGTGGTGCTGCCAGCAGGCGTGACATGGAAAAGGCCACCCAGGGTGTCCCAGGTGGCCTTCGGTGTAGGTCACGTGCCCGTCAGTGGCCGCGCGCGATCCACTCCTCCAGGTGCGGCGCCTCCGCGCCGATGGTCGTGCTGTCGCCGTGCCCGGTGCGGACGACCGTCTCGGGCGGCAGCGTCAGGAGCCGGTCGCGGATGGAGTCCACGATCGTCGGGAAGTCACTGAAGGAGCGGCCCGTCGCACCGGGGCCGCCCGTGAAGAGGGTGTCCCCGGTGAAGACGGTGCCGAGCGCGGGCGCGTACAGGCTGACCGCGCCGCGGCAGTGGCCGGGCGTGTGCAGGACCCGCAACACCGTGCCGGCGACGGCCAGTTCCTGGCCGTCGGCCAGCTCGCCGTCCGGAGCGCGGTCCGGGTGCGTGAGCTTCCACAGCTCCAGGTCGTCGGGGTGCAGCAGGACGGGCGCGCCGGTGCGGTCGGCGAGTGCGGGCGCGGCGTCGACGTGGTCGTCGTGGGCGTGCGTGCACACGATCGCGACCAGGCGGCGGTCGCCCAGGGCGGCCGCGATGGCCTCGGCGTCGTGGGCGGCGTCGATGACGACGGCCTCGTGGTCGTCGCCGACGATCCAGACGTTGTTGTCGACGTCCCAGGTGCCGCCGTCGAGCGAGAACGTTCCGGAGGTGACGAGGTGGTCGACGCGCGCGCCGCCCGACGGCGCGGACGAGCCGGTGGACCCGGCGGACTCGGTGGCCATCAGAAGACCACCACCGAACGCAGCACGTCGCCGTGGTGCATCCGCTCGAACGCCTTCTCGACCTCGTCGAGCGCGATCGTCTCGGTCACGAACGCGTCGAGGTCGAGCCGCCCCTGCCGGTAGAGGTCGATGAGCATCGGGAAGTCCCGCGAGGGCAGGCAGTCGCCGTACCAGCTCGACTTGAGCGCGCCGCCGCGCCCGAAGACGTCGAGCAGCGGCAGGTCGATCCGCATCTCCGGTGTCGGCACGCCGACCAGGACGACGGTGCCCGCCAAGTCCCGGGCGTAGAAGGCTTGTTCGTACGTCTCCGGGCGGCCGACCGCCTCGATGACGACGTCGGCGCCGAAGCCGCCCGTCAGCTCGCGGATCGCCTCCACCGGGTCCCCGGAACGCGAGTTGACGATGTCCGTCGCGCCGAGCCCGCGCGCGGTCTCCAGCTTCCGGTCGTCGATGTCCACCGCGATGATCTTCGCGGCACCGGCGAGGCGGGCCCCCACGACGGCGGCGTTGCCGACGCCGCCGCAGCCGATGACGGCCACCGAGTCGCCGCGGCCCACGCCGCCGGTGTTGATCGCGGCGCCGAGCCCGGCCATCACCCCGCAGCCGAGCAGTCCCGCCGCGGCCGGGGACGCCGCCGGGTCGACCTTGGTGCACTGCCCGGCAGCGACCAGCGTCTTCTCCGCGAACGCGCCGATGCCGAGGGCGGGCGCGAGCTCGGTGCCGTCGGCCAGGGTCATCTTCTGCTTCGCGTTGTGCGTGGCGAAGCAGTACTGCGGACGGCCGCGCTTGCAGGCGCGGCACTGGCCGCACACGGCACGCCAGTTGAGGATCACGAAGTCGCCGGGCGCGACCTCGGTGACGCCCTCGCCCACCGACTCCACGACGCCCGCCGCCTCGTGTCCGAGCAGGAAGGGGAAGTCGTCGTTGATGCCGCCCTCGCGGTAGTGCAGGTCGGTGTGACAGACCCCGCACGCCTGGACTTTCACCACGGCTTCGCCCGGCCCCGGGTCCGGCACCGTGATCGTCTCGATCCGCACCGGTTCGCCCTTCGCGCGTGCGATCACGCCCCGCACTTGCTGCGCCATGACTCTCGCCCTTCTCTCGCCTGCGTACGTCTCTCGCCTGCGTACGTCCCGTCCGGCGCCGCTGCCCGCGAGCGGCGAAACACGCCGGTACGAGGAGCCTACGGCCCCCGCGCCTAGGGTGAGAACGTGCGCGAAATCGCTGCTCAGACCCTGCTGCCCGTGAACGCGACGCTCGCCGTCGTCCTGGTGCTCCTGCTGCTCGCCGCGGCGACGACGGCCGCCGTGTTCCGGCTCTCGCCCGACGACTCGCGGGGCCGGGCGCGGGAGATCGCCGTGGCCGGGGTGCGGGCCACCGCCCAACTGGCCGTGGTGTCCCTGCTGATCGGCTGGGTGATCCACCACACGGCGGCCCTGTTCGCCTTCCTGCTGCTGATGTTCGGCGTGGCCACCCGTACGGCCGGGCGGCGCATCACTCCGAACGGCACCTGGTGGTGGGCGGCGGTGCCCATCGCGGTGCCCGTCGTGCCGGTGGTCGCCGCGCTGACCCTGGCGGGCCTCGTCCCCGTCCACGGCATCGCGATGATCCCGGTCACCGGCATCCTCATCGGCGGCGCGCTCACGGCGACCGTTCTCGGCGGCCGCCGCGCCCTGGACGAACTGCGCACCCGGACGGGCGAGTTCGAGGCGGGCCTCGCCCTCGGCCTGCTGGAGCGCGACGCCCGCCTGGAGGTGATCCGCCCCGCCGCCTCCGACGCGCTCCTGCCCGGCCTCGACCAGACCCGCACGGTCGGCCTGGTCACGCTGCCCGGCGCGTTCGTCGGCATGCTGCTCGGCGGCGCGTCGCCGGTGCAGGCGGGCGCGGTCCAGCTCTTCGTCCTCATCGCCCTGATGGCCGTACAGGCGGTCGCCGTCGCCGTGACCGTCGAGCTGATCGCGTACGGCAAGCTCCACCGCGACGAACCCCCGGCCTCCGACAGAGTCGGCTGAGCGTACGCTCGGCCTCATGTCTGTTTACGACGCAGTAGAAATCGACAGCCTCCAGGGCGGCCCCGCCGACCTCTCCCAGTACCGGGGCAAGGCCGTCCTGATCGTCAACGTCGCCTCCAAGTGCGGGCTCACCCCGCAGTACGCGGGCCTGGAGCGCCTCCAGGAGACGTACGCCGCGCGCGGCTTCACCGTCCTCGGCGTGCCCTGCAACCAGTTCATGGGCCAGGAGCCCGGCACGTCCGAGGAGATCGCCGAGTTCTGCTCGGCGACGTACGGCGTCACCTTCCCCATGACGGAGAAGGTCGACGTGAACGGCGAGGGGCGGCACGCCCTGTACGAGCGGCTCGTCACGACGGCGGACGGCGAGGGCCACAGCGGCGACATCCGCTGGAACTTCGAGAAGTTCTTGGTTTCCGCCGACGGCGAGGTCGTCGCCCGCTTCTCCCCGAAGACCGAGCCCGACTCCCCCGAGGTCGTCGCCGCCATCGAGGCGAGCCTCCCCGCCTGACTCCGCCCGGCACGCCCGCGCTCAGGGCCGGTAGACGCAGGACGTCAGCGGCGCGCTCAGGTGCCAGCCCAGCGTCTCGTACAGCGCACGCCCGTCGGGGGTCGCGCCCAGGACGCCGATCCTCGCCCCGCGGGCCAGGGCCTCGTCGGTGAGCGTACGCATGACGAAGCCGCCCAGGCCGCGGCGGCGGTGGGCCTCCTGCGTCACGACGCGGTCCACGACGGTCGCGTGCCCGAGGACGGCCATCTGGCCCTGGGCCGCGAGCTGTCCCGCGCCGTCGTGCACCCGCACGAAGGTGACGCCGTCCTCCGTCTCGATCGACGCGGTGTAGCCGTCGGGCGCCACCGGCTCCGCGGGCCGGAGCCCGACGGCCATCAGGTAGCCCGACTCCTCCTTGTCGATCGCCCAGTCCGCCGGGAGCCAGGGCTCGACCTCGCTCGGCTCGGCGGGGACCTCCAGCCAGGTGTACGGCGTCTCGACCGAGGCGGCCGCCGCGCGCACCACGTCCGCACTCGGCTCCGGCAGCACATGGCGCCCGACCCGCTCGGGGCGGCCCACAGCCAGATACACCCCCCAGGGCAGCTCCGTCGGCCGGGGTGTCCGGCGTGACACGGCCCAGCCCGCCGCCCAGGTCCTGGCCAGTTCCGCGACGTCCGTGTTCGCTGCGACCTCCGTGATGTCTGCGCTCTCCGCAGTCATGAGTCCCTCCCAGGAAACGTGTCGTCGACCGCGCACATCGTGTGCGGTAAATTGCACGCTAGTACAGAATACTGTTCAACGCGAGAGGGTTGTGGATCGCCGGTCCGCACAGCAGAAAGCCCCACGGACGGGTGTCCGTGGGGCAGTTGGAGGGCGCCCGAGACAGGTGACGGAGCGTCAGTAGAGGCTGGAGAACAGCACGACCACCATCTGGGCCGGTTCCTCGCCGTCGTTGCGGAAGGTGTGCGGGTGTCCGGCCGACCACTGGATGCAGTCCCCGGCGCGCAGTTCGTGGTCCACGCCGTTGTAGCGGGCCACGAGGGTGCCGCCGGTGATCATGACGAGGTCGGTGCCCTCGTGCTGGAGGTCCTCGGTGAGGCCGCAGCCGGGCTGGAAGTCACCGGTGACGACCTGGTATCCGAGCTCCGGGGAGCGCAGCACGCGGTAGACGACTCCGGGGGCCCGGTTCAGCGTCTCCTGTTCCTCCCTCGGGAAGACCGAGGGCGTGGCCCGGCCGCGGGAGAAGCCGAGGAACGAGCCGACGTCGTGGTCGAAGACCTTCGCGAGCCGGCCGAGCCGCTCCAGCGCGATGTCGGTCTCGCCGCGCTCCAGGGACGCCAGGAACGACACCGAGAGCCCGCACTCCGCGGCAACCTGACGCAGCGACATGCCCCGCTGCGTACGCAGCCGGTGCAGCACTTCGCCGGGCGGCGGGAAGCCCAGCTCCGGATCCCGCGCGGAGGGACGGGTCGAGGGGTCCGGATCAGCCATGACGGCATCCTAAGCACCTGCGACCACCGCGCCGTCAGGGGCGTCGGTTGTGGGCGCCGGGCGTGTAGCCGAAGGAGCGGCGGAAGACGTCGATGAACGCGCTCGTCGACGACCAGCCGCAGCGGTGCGCAACGGTGGTGACGGGAGTGCCGTCCGCCAGCATCCGCAGCGCGTGGTAGAGGCGCGACTGGGTGCGCCACTGCGGGAAGGTCATGCCGAGTTCGGCGCGGAAGAGGCGGCTGAGGGTGCGTTCGCCGACGCCGGTCGCGGCGCCCAGGGCGGCGAGCGTGCGGGGGTCTTCGGGGTGGTCGTGGACCAGGGCGCAGACGGCCGCGAGGCGCGGGTCGGCGGGCGTGGGCAGTTGCATCGGCTGCTGGGGCGACGTACGGAGCTGGTCGAGGAGGACCGCGCGCAGTCGGCGGCGTTGGGGCCCGGTGTCGGCGGGTACGCGGGTGTACTCGACGATCAGCTCGCGCAGCAGCGGGCTGACCGACAGGACGGTGGGGGCGTCCAGGCCGAGCGGATTCTCGTCCGGGGGCAGCCCGACGAAGTGCGCGTTCAGATGGCCGTGGGCGCGGTGCGCGTGGACGGTGCCCGCGGGCACCCAGATGGCGCGGGTGCCGGGCGCGAACCACGTGCCGGCCTCGGTGGTGACCGCGACGACCCCGGACCCGGGCAGCACGATCTGGTGGTCGTCGTGCCGGTGGGCGTCGATGCGCTCCCCGGCGGCGAGGGTGCGGACGTGCGTGGGGGCCGTGGGGGTGTGGCGGACGGCTTCGGGCGCGGGGTGGGCGTCCTCCGGCACGAGGTGGGCCGCCTCCGGCACGAGGCGGGCGGCTTCCTGCATCGGGCGGACCCCTCCGGCTCATGGCGGATAATCGATACAAGCTGGCACTTTATCGGAAGCCCGACAGTGTGGGACATCGCGACGATCGACAGGTGTCCAGAGACAAGACCAGCAACAAACACAAGACCGGCAACAGACCCCTCGCCCTGATGTCCCTCGGCCACGCCTGCGTGGACGTCTACCAGGGAGCCGTCGCCGCCCTGGTGCCGTTCTTCGTGGCCGAGCGCGCGTACTCCTACGCGGCCGCCTCCGGCATCGTCCTCGCCGCCTCACTCCTGTCGTCCGTGGTGCAGCCGCTGTTCGGGGCGCTCACCGACAAGTGGGCGATGCCGTGGCTGCTGCCGGTGAGCACGCTGGTGGGCGGCACCGGTGTCGCGCTCAGCGGTGTCGGCGGTTCCTACGCCCTGACCCTCGCGGTCGTCGCCGTGTCCGGGATCGGCGTGGCCGCGTACCACCCCGAAGCCGCCCGCGTGGCGCGCGTCGCCAGCCGTGGCAGCCACACCGCGATGGGCTGGTTCTCGCTGGGCGGCAACATCGGCTTCGCCACCGCCCCCTTGCTGGTGGCCGCCGTCGTCGCCACCGGCGGACTGGGCGCGTCCTTGCTACTGGTCGTACCCGCCCTCGCGGGCGCGGTGCTGTGCGCGGCGGCGCTGCGGGCGCTGCGGACACCCGGGGACGCGAGCGCGGCGACGCGCGGCCGCGTCGCGGCCGGCCGCGACGACTGGCCGTCCTTCCTCCGGCTGTCCGGCGCCGTGGTGTGCCGCTCGATCGTCTTCGTCGGCCTGAGCGCGTTCATCGCGCTGTACGTGCGCGAGCGCACCCACGGCGGCGAGTTCGCGGGTACGGCGGCGCTGTTCGTGCTCTACCTCGGCGGCGCGGTGGGCACCGTGGCGGGGGGACGCCTCGCCACCCGGGGGCCGCCTCGCCACCCGCCACAGCCGCGTCACGGTGGTCCGGTGGTCGTACGCGCTGAGCGTGCTCGCGGTCGCGGGCGTCGTCCTGGTCCCGGGTCCGCTGCTCTATCTCTTCGTCGCGCTGACGTCCGCGGGTCTGTACGTGCCCTTCTCCCTGCACATCACGCTCGGTCAGGACTACCTGCCGGGGCGCGTGGGGACGGCCAGTGGTGTCACGCTCGGCCTGACCGTCAGCGTCGGCGGCATCGCCAGCCCCCTCATCGGCGCCCTCGCCGACACGACCTCCCTCCAACTCGCCCTCGCCCCACTGATCGCCCTGCCCGCCGTCGGCTGGCTCCTGCTGCGACCACTGCGCGAGCCGGCCATGCCGGACGCGAGGCCCGTCCCGCCGCCGACCGGGAGCCCCGTCCCGCCGTCCACCCGGATAAACGCGGCCGCCGAACCCGCGCCCGAGCCCCCTTGTTACGATCCACCGACGCGCGCGCACTCAGCGCCCGCCGCCGACTGCCGCTCCGACAAGGGAGGTTGATGAATATGGCCTGCCAGGCCCGTCGTCAGCATGCCCTTGTCCGGGCCGCGCGCGGACTGTGAGCCGTGGCCCGGTCGTCTGAAACGACCTGGAGTACCGCATGTGTTCACCATCCTTCTCTTCCTTCTCGGTGACCGGCGCCGACCTGACCACGGAACGGCTCGTGCTGCGCCCGTGGACGCCGGGTGAGCTCGCCGCCGTCGCCGACGGCCCCCGCCTCGCCGACTGGGCCGAGGACTTCCCCGCCGAAGGCGACCGCGTCATCGCGGACTTCCTCACCGAACACCCCGAGGGCCTCACCGCCTACGGCCACCGCCTGGTGGCCGAGCGCGGCACCGGCCAAGTCATCGGCTCGATCGGGCTGTTCTGGCCGCCGAGCGACGGCGCCCTGGAGGTCGGCTACGGCATCGTCGCCTCCCGCCGGGGCTGCGGCTACGCCTCCGAAGCCACCCGTGCGCTGGTCGAGTTCGCCCTGACCGCGCCCGGCGTGGACGCAGTGCACGCGACCGTGGAACTGTCCAACCCGGCATCCGTCCGCGTCCTGGAGAAGGCCGGACTACGACGCCTGCGCGAGGACGCCGCCGCGACCGCACGGTTCCGTGCCGTGGCGGCGGACTTCACCCAGCGGTAGCCGTCCATCGGCCGACCGGCGGCGATCCCCGCCGGTCGGCCTCGGCTGGGAGGGTTTGAGGGGCTGGCGTGTCACAGCCCGCGCAGCTGCAAGAGCTCCGGAGCCAGCAGAGTCGCTCGTGCCGCACCGTGGTCGTACTCGATCAGGCCATCCCGCCGGAACGCGCCGAGCGCGCGATTGACGGTGACCCTGGTGAGCCCGAGCAGCTCCGCGAGCTGCTGCTGCGACGCGGGCAGGCGCACGACGCCTTCCGTATCGGCCGCCTTCAGCATCCAGGCGGCAAGCCGCGCCTGTGCGGGCAACAGGGTGTCCACGACGCGTGCCTGCTGGCGCCGTGTCTCGGCGGCCAACGTCCGCAGTACATGGCCGCGCACGGCGGCGACGTCGTCGATCAGTGCCAGGAATGCCGGGCGCGGGAGCGTTCGGACACATGCTTCCGTCTCCGCCGTGAACGTCGCCGTATGCCCACGGCCGTCGATCACCGCCGTCTTGTCCAGAGCGGCCGGACACGTCCAGATCCCATGACGGACGACCGAACCACCGGCTGTGACCGAAGTCGCCGCCACCTGCCCCCTCAGCAGCAGCACGAGCTCATGTGCAGGCTCGCCTTCCCGGCAAAGAGCATCGCCGACGCCATAATGCTTGGCCGTCGAAGCCGCCCATGCCTCAGCCAACTCTGCCTCGGGCAGGCCGGCCAGGAGCGGGATCTCCGCCAGAGACAGCCTTGTAGGTGTATCAGCCGATACAGACGCGCACATGCACTCGACACTAGCGTCCGGACCATGTGGACCTTCGAACTGCGCTTCAGCACCGACAACGCCGAGCACAGCGCCGCCCGACTCGCGGCCCGCCCCGCTCACCGCGCCTCCCTCACCGCGCTCCATGCAACGGGCCGACTGCACGCGGCCGGTCCCTTCACGGACGATTCGGGCGCGCTGTTGCTCTTCGATGTCCCGGACCGTGCTGCTCTCCACCGCCTGCTGGACGCCGATCCCTACTTTCGCCTGCCGGCCGTCGAGATCGTCAGCATCCGGGAATGGTCCCCTGTGGTGGGCCTTGCCCACTGAGACACGTGCGGTGCCGCTGCGGCACGAAAAGACCCCCACGGTTTTGTTCACGAGTACGGAAGCGGGCTGCTGAACAACCAACCGACCGCTCGAATACAGAGCGAACGGCCGAAACCACCACCGCCAACGGGGGCGGTGCGCCTACCCGAAGACAACGGAGGACACCACTGATGCATCGACACAAGCGCCTCGCGCTGGCCACGGCCACCCTTGCGCTCGGCACCGGGCTGACCTTGGCGGCTCCGACCGCCCAGGCCGACAACGCCCCGAAGACCCCGAGGTCCACCGCCGCGGACGACACCGCGCGGTCGGCCAGGGCGGCGTGCCCGGCCCCGCTGCATGCGTACGAGCACTGGCGCTACACGGGCGGCTACAAGAAGTTCTGCAAGTCGGACATGAAGCTGTCCGACAACAAATACAACAACGGACGCAAGGTCAACGACAATCTCCGCTCGGTGAAGAACCTCACTCGCAGCTGCTATTGGACGCTGTGGACGAACTACTGGAACCGCGGTGACCACTGGACGTTCCACCCGTGGACGTGGTCGTCCGACCTCAAGGACACCCGCGTCAAGTACAAGACGAGCTCGCTGTACAAGTCGTGCGTCTGACTCGTGAACCGGCGGCGCGAATCCATGCCCTGAAGTGAGCCAGTCCATCTGCCGGAGGTACGGCGCCGCCTGCCGTGCCTCCGGCACCTCCTGGGAGGTGATGACCATGCGCAGGCGTATCGCACCCGCAGCGGCCCTGATGTTGCTGCTCGCCGCGGGCTGCGGGGGACCCTCGGCAGACGACGGTAACCGCCCCCCGGATCGGCCGCCCGCCCCGAGCCGGGAGATCCGCGCACTCGCCCTGCCCCTGGACGCGTACGAGTTGGACAGCCGCAACGCCGCCCTCGCCGCCACGGCGCAGGAGAAGCTGATCAAGTCGTGCATGGCGCGTCAGGGACTGGACTGGCCCGAGCTCCCCCACCCCGCCACCGAGACATGGCCGCATCGCGGCCGCTACGGTCTGGCTGAGCCTGCGGTGGCGAAGCGCTACGGATACCACGCCATGCCCGACCCGGTCACCAAGACCGCGGAGCGGCGCCTGGAACAGCGGGACGCGAGGCTCACCGCACGGCAGCGGACAGCTGCCTACGGTACCGACGGCCGGTCGGGCTGCCAGGAACGGGCCCAGCACGCACTCGTGCGCGACGTACCAAAAGTGAGCTCCGACCTGGTCAACGAGGCTTCCGCCGCCGCGTACGAGAAGTCCCAGCACACCCCCGCCGCCCAGCGGGTGTTCGGCAAGTGGCGGGCCTGTATGCGGGACCGGGGGCATGCCTACCGCCATCCGATGGACCCGAACGAGGACCCCCGATGGAAGGGCGGGCGTCCCACCCGCGCCGAGATCGCCACGGCCCGCGACGACGTCGCGTGCAAACTCCGGACACACCTGGTGGACGTCTGGTGGCGGGCCGACGCGACCCTGCAGCACCAGGCGATCAAAGACAGTGCTGGGCGCTTCCGACAGGTCGAGGAGGCCCGGAAGCGCTACCTGGAGAATGTACGGCGGCACAGTAGGTGAGGGCCTTGGCCGACGCTGCCCGCGCGGGACTTCTCCCGTTCACAGGCGAGGCGATCGCCGCGCGCGGCAATGGCGGTGTCACTCCGCGTGGTCCGGCTGGGGCTGTTGTTCAGGGTTCGTCACCTGGGCGGGAGCGTCGGGCGCGGTGTAGAAGACCGACGTGCCCTGCTTGGTGCGCTGGGCCCGGTTCTTGGCCACCAGATTTTCGAGCGTGGTGCGCACGACGGTGGCCTTGACGCCACGGGCGGGATGCGCCTGACCGAGGTCGATGGCGATTTCCGCCGCGGAGCGTGGTTCGGTCTGCGTGTCGAGGTAGCGTCGGATGAGTTCGACCAGGGTGGGCTCGGCGGCCTTTGTGGGCGCGGTCTTGCGGGCCTGCTTTCCGCCCGCCGTGCCGCGCTGCGGCGACCCGTCCCGGCTGGCCGCCCGCTGCTTGCTCCTGCTGGCGGCGGCCGCGGCTTTGCGCCGGGGAGCGGGAACCACGCCGGCCCTCTCCGGCGCCTCAGCGGTCGCGGCGGGCGGGGTCGCGACTTCCAGGGCCTGGCGGATGTTCATCAGCACGGTGTGGTCACGGTGCAGGGCGGCCAGTTGCTCCTGCAGAGTGTCGATCTCCGCCCGGATACGTTCCTGCTCCTTGACGTTGCGTTCCAGGTCGCCGCTCACCTGGGTGGCGTACTGCGATGCCAGTGCCGTGGCGGCGCTCGCGCTCTCGGTCATGGTGTCGGCCCTTTCTCTGTCTTCGGCCGTGGCAGCCTTCGGCGGGCGGTGCCCGACAACCGCTGCCACCCGCGCCTTCCGGGCAGTTGACCCGTGTGGCGGTGACGATAGCTCCTGTTCAGGGCTTCGGCGTAATGATCGTACGAGTGAGGTGAGCCCGGCTGCGCGGCGAGCAACTACTCGTACGCGCCTCGAAGTTCACAGTCCGGTGCGGGCAGACACCTCACCCAGCCACAGCCGTCCATCGGCCGACCCGCGGCGCTCCCCGCCGGTCGGCCTCCGCCTTCGTCACCCCGCCGCCGGCTCCGGCAGGTCCATCCGCGCGAGCTTGGCCGGGTCGACCACGACCGCGATGTCGGTGATCCTGCCGTCGACGACGGTGAACGCGACGACCGAGAGCGGGGTTCCGTCCTCGCGCCAGGCGATGAGCCCTGGGAGGCCGTTGACGAGCACCGCCCGCCCCTGTGCCGCCGCGCCGGACAGTCGCGCGCCGGCTGCGACCTGGGTGGCGCCGAGGGTGACGACCACGCCGGAGGGGGTGTGGACGGTCCGTTTCACCTCGGGGTCGAGCACCCGCAGCAACTCCTCGAAGTCGCCGCTGCGAGCCGCCGCCAGGAAGGCGTGCACCACCTCTCGCTGCTCCCGCCCGGCGACCGTGGGCCGCTCGATGGCCCGCACCTTCTTGCGGGCGCGGCTGGCGAGCATCTTGGCGGCGGCGGTGGACTTGCCGAGGATCTGGCCGATCTCCTCGAACGGCACCGCGAACAGGTCGTGCAGCACGAACGCAAGCCGCTCGCTCGGCCCGAGCGAGTCCAGTACGACGAGGAGCGCGAGGCCGACCGAGTCGGCGAGCACCGCGTCGTCCTCGGGGGCGGGACCGTCGTCGAGCGTCACCACGAACTCGGACAGACCGTCGTCGTAGGACGCCTCCGGGCGGGCCTGGCGCGATCGCAGGACATCGAGGCTGATCCGCCCGACCACCGTGGTCAGCCAGCCGGCGAGGTTGTGGATGGTCGCCGCGTCCTGGCGGGAGAGGCGCAGCCACGCCTCCTGGACCACGTCCTCGGCGTCGGCGTGCGATCCGAGCATGCGGTGGGCGACCGCGCGCAGCCGGTCACGCTGAGCCTCGAACGCCTCGGCCATCGGGTCCGCCGCGCTGGTGTCGTACATGTTGTTACCTTTCTCGACTCTGCTCCGTCGTGGTGATGACGGGCCCCAAGGGGCGCAGGTAACCGATGAAGGAGCAGCACCGATGGAAGCACGACTGAACAGCCCGGCGAACCCCGACGTGGTGACGGCGATCCAGCACCTCTACAAGGCGATTTACGCCGGGGGCGTCGACAAGCACCTGCTGTCCCTGGTCCATCTGCGTACCAGCCAGATCAACGGCTGCAGCCCGTGCATCTTCGCCGGGATCGAAGCGGCACGGAAGGCCGGTGAGACGGACGAGCGGCTGCACAACGTGGTCGCATGGCGCGATACGCCCTTCTACACCGAAGAGGAGCGGGCGGCCCTCGCCCTGACCGAGGCCGCCACCCGGATCCAGGACGGCGCACCGGGCGTGACCGACGAGATCTGGGACGCCGCCGCCGACCACTTCAGCGAGGAGCAACTGGGCGCGGTCATCCTGGAGATCGCGCTGACCAATTTCTTCAACCGGATCAACCGCACGACCCGGGAGCAGGCCGGCAAGACCTGGTGAGCCGGGCGGGGCGTCATCCCCCGGAGGCCGTGCCTTGCGCACGGCATAGGGATGACGCCCCGACGGCGTGTCGGCGACCCCACTCGGCCGCCACGCCCCAGGGCGTGTCCGATACATCCACCCGGGCCAAGCCGATCTGCGCGGCGGGGAGCCCGCTCCTACGGTGGCTGAATGGTCATCAGGTACCTTTCGCGCCCGTCCCGGCGCGCCCCCGTCCTGCGCGCCACGGCCCTCACCACCGGGGCCCTGGTCTGCCTCGCGGGACCGGCCGTCGGCGCCGAGCCCGCGCCGCCGAAGCCCGCGCCCGCGTACTCCTCGTCCCTGCTCGACCGGTCCGGAACCCAGGTACGCCCGCGCCCTGACGCGCCACCGGTTCCCCGTGGCCTGTCCGCGCTGTCCTGGATGGTGTCCGACGCGAGGACGGGCGAAGTGCTCGCCGCGCACAACGCGCACCGCCGGCTGCCGCCCGCCTCCACCCTCAAGTCCCTGTTCGCGCTGACGGCGCTGCCCCGGCTGCACCCCGACACCCGGCACACCGTCACCGACACCGAGCTGGCCCGCGTCGGCGGCGGCAGCAGCCTGGTGGGCCTCTCGGCGGGCCGCAGTTACCAGGTGTCCGACCTGTGGCGCGGGGTGTTCCTCAGTTCCGGCAACGACGCCGTGCACGTGCTCGCCTCGATGAACGGCGGCTGGGAGCGCACGGTGCGGCAGATGCGCGCCAAGGCCCGCGCGCTCGGCGCCCGCGACACGCACGTCGTGTCGCCCGACGGCTACGACGCGCCCGGCCAGGTGTCGTCGGCGTACGACCTGTCGGTGTTCGGCCGGGCGGGCCTCGCCGACCCGCAGTTCGCCCGGTACTGCTCGACGGCTCGCGCGAGCTTTCCCGACGGCAACTGGTCGTACCCGATCCAGAACACCAACCGGCTGCTCACCGGCGCCGACGGCGTGGCCCCCTACCGCGGCCTGATCGGCGTCAAGAACGGCTACACCAGCGGCGCCGGGCACACCCTGATCGCCGCGGCCCACCGGGGCGCGCGCACCGTCCTGGTGACGGTGATGAACCCGCGGCGGGGCGGCATGACCGTGTACGAGGAGGCCAGGTCGCTGCTCGACTGGGGCTTCGC
>NZ_AOPZ01000518.1 GCF_000414115.1 Streptomyces aurantiacus JA 4570 | reverse complement strand
CCCCCGCGCCCGTGCCCCCGCGCCCCGCGCCCCGCGCACCGCGCCCCGCGGGCCCCGTGCCGCGCGGTGTGCGGCCAGGGAGCCAGGGACGGTGCTGTCTCCAGTGGGAGCCGAGCGCCTCTTGAGTCCCGCGGCAGACCGTGGGCCAAACGCGAGGAGGGCCCGTGGACCGTGCCGGAGGCGAGAGCGCCCTGCTCAGGATCGAACGCGGGCAGGTGACCGAGGAGGAACTCGCCGCGCTCACCGCCGTCCTGGGCGCGCTGCTGGCCCGCACCGCCCACCCCGGCCAGGACCAGGGGCACGGCGGCGACGGCGGCGCGGAGCGCGGCGGCGGGCCGGGACGCGGCGGT
>NZ_AOPZ01000517.1 GCF_000414115.1 Streptomyces aurantiacus JA 4570 | reverse complement strand
GACTCCGGGCGGGGTGGGCGTTGATCGCCGCTTCGCGGCTCGTCCTCAAGCGCCGGACGGGCTTATTGTCCACCGGCCGCTTGAGGGATACCGCGTGGCATGATTCGCGCGTGACTCACCTCCCGTACCGCCGCGCCGCGGTCCTCTGTGCTCTCGCGATACTTGCCGCCGGCTGTGGGCAGTCGGCGGGATCCGGGCGGGACGGCGCGGGCGGCCCCGCCACCCGTGTGGCGGGCCAGGGCGGGGCGCCCCCGACGCCGTCCGGCCCCGGCCCGGCCCCCTCGTACGGCGTCACCCCGGACACCTTGCCGCCCGACGCCTCGGACGGGCCGCGCTACGGCGATCTGACCGGACCCGAGGTGCCGGAGCGGCCTGCCGAGGCGAGCCGCGACTGCCGGGGCAAGAAGGGGGTTCTGGTCGAACCCGGGCCCGTCGACGCGGCGATGGGGCTGCGGGCGATGACGGTGACGCTGACGCACTGCGGCACCGGCACCTACCGGCTCAACGGCTACCCGGACCTGCGGGTGCTCGACGCGGACCGCGAACCCCTCGACGTACGCGGCCTCAAGGGCACGGACGAGATCACCACCGGCATGCGCGACCCCGGGCCGCACCCCGTGGCGCTCGCGCCCCGCCAGTCCGCGACGGTGGCCGTGGTGTGGCGCAACACCTACACCGACACGACCAATCCCGCCGTGCACGCCCCGCACCTGCGGGTCGTCGCGGGCCCGGGCGCCCCGGCCCGGACCGTCACGCCGCACGGCGGCATCGACCTCGGCAGCACGGGGCGGATCGCGACGACGGCCTGGACGAAGTTCACGCCCGCGTGATGGCCGAAAATCGCCGCACCGGGAACAGGCTTTCGGACGCAGGAAGGTTTCTGCCGACGGGAGACGGCTTCGCGGTGAAGGGTCCGGCTGGTCGCCGCGGTCCGGCCGCCGCCCCCGCTGCCTGGATCATCGAGGGCCTACCCCTCGGTAACACGCGCGCGCCGCACATGAGTCCTTTCGCGACGAACCTTCCGGACAGTGACCCCCGTCGCTGAATGCCCGCCTCCACTGTGCGATCTTGTGACTAGCATGACCATCACAAGTGCCGTCGGAAGACAGCGCCACAGGGCGGACTTCCCTCGCGACGGCACCCAGTTGAGGGCGGGCCGTCTCCCCTTTTCGGCCCGCGCACCGTGCCGACCCCGAGGGACCGGAATGACACAGCCCGCCGATCGCCGTCCGGACCGCACCCCGAGCACCCGGCGAACGGCGTACACGCTGCCCGTGTGCCTCCTCGCCGCCGCGGCCGTAGCGGGCGCCGCCGTCGCCGCGCTCGCGCCGGCCGGCGCACGTGGCTGGGTGGGCGCTGCCGCGGCCGGGGGCTGGGTGCTGCTGACGGTCGCGGTCTGCGTCGGACTCACGACGGCGGGCAGGCTGCGGGCGCGGGTCGCCGAGGCCGAGGACGAACTGCACGGTGTGCGCGGCCAGTTGGACCACCGCACGGCGGAGGACATGGGCCTGGCCCAGGTGACCCTGCCCGCGGTGGCGCGCCTGGTCCACCAGGGCACCGCCCCCGACGAGGTGCTGCGCGCCTGGTCCACCAGGGCCCCGCCCCCGACGAGGTGCTGCGGCAGACCCGGCCGCCCGCCCTGCCCTCGCAGCGCGAACTGCTGCGCGTGTGCGTGACCGCGCTGGCCGACGCGGAGCAGCGCGCCGCCACCGCCACCGCCGCC
>NZ_AOPZ01000516.1 GCF_000414115.1 Streptomyces aurantiacus JA 4570 | reverse complement strand
GCCCGCCCCGGCTCGACGGCTTCCGCACCCTCGAAGCCCAGCTCACGGGGCACGCCCGCCCCGGCTCGACGGCCTCCGCACCCGCATAGCCAAGGACCGAGGCCGCATGACCGCGCACCAGGTCCAGCAGCAGCCGCTCCTGCTCCGCCTGCGGCAGACCGGCGAGCCGTTCGGCCCACTCGGAGCCGGGAGCACCCTGCTTCGGCGCCGACTCGGGTTCGGCGAGTGCGCGCCGCACCTCGGGCAGGTCCCCGATGAAGGGGCTCGGCCGCACCGACGTGAACGAGGGCGCAAACCGCTCCCAGTCCACATCCGCCACGGCCAGGAACGTCTCGTCGTACGCCACCGCCTGCGCCAGCGCCGCCACCGCACGCTCCGGCGCCATCGCCGTCAGACCGCGGCGGCGCAGGTGCTCCGCCTCTTCGTCTCCGGCCATGCCGCCCCCGGCCCACAGGCCCCAGGCCACGGAGGTGGCGGTCAGGCCGCGGGCCCGGCGCCGCTGGGCGAGGGCGTCGAGGTAGGCATTGGCAGCCGCATACGCGCCCTGGCCACCACCACCCCACACACCAGAGTTGGACGAGAAGAGAACAAACGCGTCCAGACCCTCGGCGTCGACCAGCTCGTCCAGGTGCGCGGCACCCGCCGTCTTCGCACCGAACACCTCCGCCATATCGGCGGCGGTCATCCCGTCCAGTGGCTGTGTCTGTCCGACGCCCGCAGCGTGGAAGACGGACCGCGGCGCACGTCCGTCGGCGGCCAGTTCGTCCAGGAGACCGGCGACCGCCGCACGGTCGGCGACATCGCAGGCCGCGACGGTGACCTCGGCCCCCAACTCCTCCAGCTCCGCCTTCAGTTCACCGGCGCCCGGCGCGTCCAGACCACGACGACTGGTCAGCACGAGGTGCTCGGCACCCTCACGCGCCAGCCACCGCGCCACATGCCCGCCGATCGCACCCGTACCACCGGTGACCAGCGCGGTGCCGCGCGGCGTCCACCGCTTCGCGGACTCGACCTGCTCGGCCTGTACCAGGCGGCGGACGACGACGCCCGAGCCGCGCACGGCGAGCTGGTCCTCGTTCCCGGCGCCCGCGAGGGCGGCCGTGAAACGCGCGCCCGCACGCGTGTCGTACGCCTGGGGCAGGTCGATGAGACCGCCCCATCGGTCCGCGTACTCCAGGGCCACGACGCGGCCCAGGCCCCACAACTGCGCCTGCACCGGGGACTCCAGAGCGTCACTGCGACCGGTCGACACCGCCCCGGACGTCACCGCCCACAACCGCGCCCCGACCCCCGCATCACCCAGAGCCTGCACCAGGGCGACGGTGCCGACGAGACCCGCGGGCACTCGCTCGTGGTCCACATGCGCGGACTCGTCCAGCCCCAGCAGCGAGACCACACCCGCGAGACCGGCGTCCCCGAACTCACGCAGGCGCGAGGCCAGCGCCTCACGCGTCAACTCCCCAGCCGCCAGGCTCAGTTCGACGACATCGGCACCGGCTCGCGTCAGGGCCTCTCCCGTGCCAGCCGCCCACGGGTGCGTGTCGGCGCCTTCGGGGCGTACGACGAGCCAGCGTCCGGAGAGACCGGACGTCGGCAGGGTGCCGCTGGCCAGGGGCTTCCAGGTGACCCGGTAGCGCCAGCCGTCGAGGGTCGACCGCTCGCGCCGCTGCCGCCGCCACGACGACAGCACGGGCAGCACAGCCCCCAGCTCGACGGAGGCGGAACCGTCCGCCACCTCCAGCTCGGCCGCCAGCTCCTCCAGGTCCTCGCGCTCCACCGCTTCCCAGAAGCGCGCCTCGACCTCGTCCACGGCGGTCGGCGCCGTGTCCGGCACTGCCGCGTGGTCGGGCCAGTAGTGCTGGCGCTGGAAGGCGTAGGTGGGCAGGTCGACGGTGGTGCGGGTACCGGGGAAGAGGGCCTGCCAGTCCAGCTCGACACCGTGGGTGTGCGCCTCCGCGAGCGAGGTGAGCAGGCGGCGGGCGTCACCCTCGTCGCGGCGCAGCGAGCCGAGAGTGGCCGCCGGGCTGTCGGTGGCGTCGATGGTGGCCTGGACCGGGACGGTGAGGACCGGGTGCGGGCTCATCTCGACGAACAGGCCGTGACCCTCGGCCAGGAGGCCGCG
>NZ_AOPZ01000515.1 GCF_000414115.1 Streptomyces aurantiacus JA 4570 | reverse complement strand
TCCCCGGCTGCGCGGCCCCGGCCGCCGTGTCCTCCACGCCGCCGCCCCGGCCCTTCCGGCCGACGCGCCGCCACCGGGAGGCGCGCCCGGTCGCGGGCGCGACGGTTCCGTCCGGCCCACACTCCGGGCGCACAGCGGGACGCCCGCCCTCGGCCGCCACCCCCGCCAACCGCTCCCGCAACCCCCCGGTCCGCCGCCGGGCGTCCCGGACCGTCAGCGGGAGCGGTGTCACGCCGGCCAGCCGGCCCAGGTCGACGACCGGCGGGTACACCGGGGAGACGGCCATCACCTCGGCCGGGTCGCCGAGGAGGGGCGGCTCGCCGGGGGCGGCGAGGAGGAGTACCTGGTCGGCGTACTGCACGACGCGCTCCAGGCGGTGCTCGGCCATGAGGACGGTCGTGCCGAGGTCGTGGACCAGGCGCTGCAGGACGGCGAGGACCTCTTCCGCGGCGGCCGGGTCCAGGGCGGACGTCGGTTCGTCGAGGACGAGGACGCGCGGGTGCGGGGTGAGGACGGAGCCGATGGCCACGCGCTGCTGCGCTGCTGCTGGCCGCCGGAGAGGGTGGTGATGGGGCGGTCGCGGAGGTCCGCGAGGCCGAGCAGGTCCAGGGTCTCCTCGACGCGGCGGCGCATCACGTCCGGCGCGAGGCCGAGCGACTCCATGCCGTACGCCAGCTCGTCCTCGACGGTGTCCGTGACGAAGTGGGCGAGCGGGTCCTGGCCCACGGTGCCGACGACGTCGGCCAGCTCGCGCGGCTTGTGCGTACGGGTGTCACGGCCCGCGACGGTCACCCGGCCGCGCAGCGTGCCGCCCGTGAAGTGCGGCACGAGCCCGCTGACCGTACCGAGCAGTGTCGACTTGCCGACCCCGGAAGGGCCGACGAGCAGCACCAGCTCGCCCTCGGGGACGGCCAGGTCGACGCCACGGACCGTGGGCCCGGCGGCCCCCTCGTACCGTACGGAGACGTCCTCGAACCGGATCATGGTCATGAGGTCTTCTCCTCGGTGGTCGTGCGGAGCGGCTTGGCGGGGCGCGCGGGCGCCGGGGCCTCGGCGGGCGGCGGCACCGGCGCCACGAACGCCGGGAGCAGCCCGATCAGGACGGCCGCCGCGGGCAGCAGCGGCAGCGCG
>NZ_AOPZ01000514.1 GCF_000414115.1 Streptomyces aurantiacus JA 4570 | reverse complement strand
CGCCTGGTGAACCGGATGCGCGCGGTGCTTGGCGTGGACGTCCCGATCCGGGCGGTCTTCGAGGCGCCCACCGCGGCGCGCCTCGCCGAGCGCGTCGGCACGCACCGGCGATCGTCGCGCCCCGCGCTGCGCCGGGCCGAGGGACGGCCCGAGCGGGTGCCGCTGTCCTTCGCCCAGCAGCGCGTGAAGTTCCTCGACGAGCTGGAGCCGCTGCCGACGTACCACCTTCCGTTCGTGGTCCGGCTCCGCGGGGAGGTGGACGTGGCCGCGCTGGCGTCGGCGCTCCGGGACGTCGTGGTGCGGCACGAGAGTCTGCGCACGCTGTTCGTCGCCGACGACCAGGGCGTCGCGGCGCAGGTCGTCGTACCGGAGGAATCCGTCGTCCTCGACGTGCCCGTGCGGGACGTCGCTCCGGACGCGGTGACCGCCACGGTGTCCGAGGAGGTGAGCCGCCCGTTCGACCTGTCGGCGGAGCTTCCGGTGCGGGCCCGCGTGCTGCGCTGTGCGCCCGACGAGCACGTCCTGATGCTGCTGATGCACCACATCGTGGTCGACGGCGAATCCTTCGGACCGCTGACCCGCGACCTGGCCACGGCCTACTCCGCCCGGCGACGCGGTGAGTCGCCGCGCTGGGACGAACTGCCCGTGCAGTACGCCGACTACACGCTCTGGCAGCGGCGACTGCTCGGCGACACGGACGACCCCGAAAGCCCCGTGGCGGACCATCTGGCCTACTGGCGACAGGAGTTGGACGGAGTGCCGCAGCCGACGCGGCTCCCGCTCGACCGGCCGCGTCCGCCCGTGGCGAGCCACCGGGGCGACACCGTCACCTTCGCCCTCGACCCCGACGTCCTGACCGCGGTCGAGGAACTGGCCCGCGCGCAGGGCGCCACCGTGCCGATGGTGCTCCAGTCCGCCCTCGCGGTGCTGCTGCACCTCATGGGCGGCGGCGACGATCTCCCCATCGGGTCGGCCGTCGCCGCACGCACGGACGACGCCCTGGCCGACCTGGTGGGCTTCTTCGTCAACACCTGGGTGCTGCGGGCCGACCTGTCGGGCGACCCGTCGTTCGAGGACCTGGTCCGGCAGGTGCGGGACAAGGCCGTGCACGCCTACGACCGCCAGGACCTGCCGTTCGAGTGGCTCGTCGAGGCGCTGAACCCGGAGCGGTCCACCGCCCACCACCCGCTGTTCCAGGTGGCGTTCTTCTGGGAGAAGGGCACCGGCGACCTCGAACTGGACGGGGTGCGGGCCACCCCGGAACCCGTCGTGACCGGGACCGCGAAATTCGACCTGCTCTTCCACGTCGAGGAGCCCCACCACGAGGGGCGGCGGGCCGGGCAGGGTCTTTCCGGGCTCGTCGAGTACGCCACCGACCTGTTCGACCGCGCCACGGTCACCGCACTGGCCGACCGGTTCGCCCGCCTCGTACGGGAATTGACGGCCCGTCCGCGGAACCGGCTGCACGCCGTGGACGCGCTGACGCCCGCCGAGCGGAACGTGCTGCGCGACATCAACGACACCACCGCCCCCACACCGGCGGTGACGGTCTCCGCGCTCTTCGAGCGACGGGCCGCCGAGGCACCGGACGCCGTCGCGCTGGTGCACGGCGCCGAGTCGCTGACGTACCGGGAGCTGAACGCGCGCGCCAACCGGCTCGCCCGCGCCCTCGTGCGGCGCGGCGTGGGCGGCGAGTCGCCCGTGGCCGTGGCCGTGCCCCGGTCACCGGAGTACGTGATGACGGTCCTGGCCGTGCTGAAGGCCGGCGGCGCCTACGTGCCGCTCGCTCCCGACGACCCGGCGCAGCGCCTGGAGTCCATGCTGCGCGACGCGCGCCCGGCGCTCCTCGTGACCACCTCCGGCGCCGCGGCCGACCTGCCCGAGACCGGGTGCCCACGCCTGGTCCTGGACGACCCGGGCACCGCGGCGGCCGTATCCGGCGAACCGGCGGACGACCTGCCGGACGCGGGGCGGCCGGACCGGCTCGCGTACATCATCTACACCTCGGGCTCCACCGGCGTGCCCAAGGGCACCGGGGTCAGCCATCAGGCCGTGGTGGACCTCGCGGCGGACCGGGGCTGGGCGGGCGGCGCCCACGAACGGGTGCTCCTGCACACGGCATCGACGTTCGACGTCTCCGGCTACGACATGTGGGTACCGCTCCTCGCCGGCGGCACCGCCGTGGTGGCCCCGCCCGGCAAGCTCGACGTCGACACCTACGCCGCGCTCGTCGCGGAGCACCGGGTGACCGGCCTTACCCTGTCCGCCGGGGTCTTCGCCGTGGTCGCCGAGGAGCGCCCGGACAGCTTCGCGGGCGTGCGCGAGGCACTGACCGGCGGCGAGCCGGTGGCCCCCGAGGCGGTGGCGCGCGTGCTGCGCGCCTGTCCGGGGACCACCGTCGTCAACGGGTACGGGCCGACGGAGGCGACCGTGTTCGTCACCTGCCACCGGATCGCCGCCGCCGACCGGGTCGGTGCCGTGATCCCCATCGGGCGGCCGATGGACAACACGCGCGTCCACGTCCTCGACGACTTGCTGCGCCCCGTCCCGCCGGGTGTGGAGGGCGAGTTGTACCTGGCGGGTTCGGGCCTGGCACGCGGCTACGAGCACCGGTCGGGGCTCACCGCCGAGCGGTTCGTGGCCTGCCCGTTCGGCCCGCCCGGCGCGCGCATGTACCGGACCGGGGACGTGGTGACGTGGGCGGCGGACGGGGAGCTGGTGTACAAGGCGCGCGCCGACGACCAGTTGAAGATCCGCGGCTTCCGGGTCGAACCCGGCGAGGTGGAGACGGCCCTCATGGCGCATCCCCGCGTGGCCGGGGCCGCCGTCGTCCCCCGGGAGACTCCCGGCACCGGAGGACGGCAGCTGGTGGCCTATGTGGTTCCGCCCACGGACCCCGGGGGCGGGGAGGCCGGCGGAGCGGCGGCTTCCGGGGACGGTGCCGCGGCGGCTCCCGCGGCCGACGAACTGCGCGCCCACGTGGCGCGGCGGGTGCCGCCGTACATGGTCCCCGCCGCCTTCGTCACGCTCGACGCCTTCCCGCTCACCCGCCACGGCAAGGTGGACCGCCGCGCCCTGCCGTCCCCGCCGAGCCCCGAGCCCCGGCACCCGACCGCCCTGGCCAGGCCGCGCACGGCCACCGAGCGGGCGGTCGCCGCGATCTGGGCCGAACTGCTCGGCCGCGACGAGATCGGCGTGCACGAGAAGTTCTTCGAGGCCGGCGGAACCTCCCTCTCCCTGCTCACGCTGGGCCGCCGCCTGTCCGGACTCGGCCCGCACCAGGTGTCCTTGAGCGCCCTCTTCGAGCACACCACGGTCGAGGCGATGGCCCGTCTGGTCGACGACCGGCCCGACCGCGAAACCACCGACGAAATGGGGTACGAGCTATGACGCCTCCGAGCCGCCCGGGCCGGGAGGCCGTGGCGCCGCGACCCGGCGTGGTCCAGCACAGGACGGGGGCCGCCGAATGCCTCCGGTGACGGCCATCAAGGCGGCCGCCTGCTACCAGCCCGACAGCGTCCTGCCCGTCGCGAAACTGCCGGGCCTGGCCGACCTCGACGAGAGCGAACGGGAGACCTGCGCGGCGCTCGGCGTCGAGGAGGTCCGCGCGGACGACTCACTGACCGCCTTCGACCTCGCGGCCCGCGCCGCGAGCCGGGCCCTGGCAGAGGCACACCTCGCCGCCGGCGACCTCGACGCGCTCATCCTCATCGACGCCCGCGCCCCCGAGACGCTGATGACGTCGGCGGCCACCCGGCTCCAGGCGCTGCTCGGGGCGGACCGCGCGCTGACGTTCTCGGTGGGCGGCCTCGGCTGTGTCTCCCTCACCCCGGCGCTGCTCGCGGCGCGCGGGCTGCTGGCCGCCGACGGCGACCTGGAGCACGTCCTGGTCGCCCACGGCAGCAAGCCGCCCGCCCCGCTGCGCTACCGGCACCCGGTCACGGTCAGCGGCGACGGGGGTGCCGCCGCGGTGATCTCGCGCGGCGGCCCCGTCCGCGTCCTCGACATCGTCCAGGAGACCAACGGCGACCACTGGGACCTGTTCCGCGTCGACTACCGCGACCGGCCCACCGCGCACTGGCGCGAGGAGTGCCGCGACATCCCCTCGTACTCCTTCCGGCTCGCCGTGGAGACCCGCAACCGGCTGCGCGCCCTGCACCGGCGCCTCCTCGACCGCAACCACCTGACGCCGCGGGACATCTCCCGCCACCTCAGCCACAACTTGTCCGTGGGCGCCTTCCGGTTCACTGAGGAGGCCCTCGGCATCGAGATCAGCACGTCGTGCTTCGACAACCTCAGGCAGTACGGCCACCTCGGCCCCAACGACGTACTGCTGAACCTGCGCACGGAGCTCGACCGCGGCGGCCTCGAGGACGGGCAGTACGCGGTGCTGCTCAGCGCGAGCCCCGTCGCAGCGTGGAGCCTGCTGCTCGTACAGATCGGCGAGGGCGCCGCCGCGACGCACTACTTGTGAGCACCGCACTTGAGCACCGTGCGGGTGAGCACGGTCCCTTCGTGAACAGCACCTTTCGTGACACCACCTTTGTTTCGTGACACCACTTTCGTGAGGAGCAGGGCCCGAATGGAAACACCGAACCAGACGGACGCGGCCACCGTGGCGGACGTGACCGAGGAGCTGAGCGCGTACCTGACTCGCCACCTGGGGCAGGAACTGGGCCCGGACGACGACTACTTCGCGCTCGGCCTGGTCAACTCCCTGTTCGCGATGGAGCTGGTGAACTTCGTCGAGCAGCGGTACGGCATCGAGGTCGGCGTCGAGGACCTCGACCTGGACCACTTCCGCACCCTCGGCAGGCTGCGCGATTTCGTCCTGACCAAGGCCGCGAACCGGGGCGCGGCGGCGTGAGCGACACCGCCCTCACCGGCGTGGCCGACCTCACCGCCCTCGGGGCGCGGTTCGCCGACTCCGTCCGCGCGGACGCCGCGGACTGGGACGCGCGAGGCGAACTGCCCGCCGAGGTCAGGGGCGCGGCGGCGCGCGCCGGGCTGTTCGGCGCG
>NZ_AOPZ01000513.1 GCF_000414115.1 Streptomyces aurantiacus JA 4570 | reverse complement strand
GTAGGCTTCGCCGCCGCGCGCGAGCGGCCGCGCCGTGCCCGTGGACGGCGTCTGGGTGTCCGCCGTGCTCGCCGGGCCCGAGCCGCTCGGCAGCATCGCGCTCAGCGGCCGCCCGGACCTGACCGACAGCGACCGGCGGCTCTTCGAACGGGCCAGCCTGGACACGGCGTTGCTGCTGCTCCTGCGCCGCTCCGTGGCCGAGGCCGAGGACCGGGTGCGCGGCGAACTCCTCGACGACCTGCTCACCGCCGCGCACGCCACCGACCCGCGCCGCGGCGGCAGCCTCGCCCTGCGCGCCCGCCGCCTCGGCGTCGACCTCACCGCACCGACGTCCGTCCTCGTCCTGCACTGCGAGCCCGACCTGCGCTCCCGTCTGACGACCGAGGCGGCACGGCACGCCCGGGCCCTGCGCGGCCTCGCCGGACCCCAGGGCGGCCACGTCGTCCTGCTCGCGCCCACCGCCGCGCCCGGACCGCTCGCCGAGCGCCTGGCCGCCGGCCTGGGCCAGGCGCTCGGCGCGCCGGTGACGTGCGGCGCGGCCGGACCCGCCGAAGGACCGCCCCGACTGCCCGCCGTCCACGGCGAAGCCGTCCGCTGCCTCCAGGCACTGACGGCCCTCGGCCGCACCGGCGAGGGCGCGAGCGTGTCCGGGCTCGGCTTCGTCGGCGTACTCCTCGGCGACCGCACGGACATCGACGGATACGTACGCCGCGTCCTCGGGCCCGTCCTCGACTACGACGACCGCCGCGGCACCGAACTCGTCCGCACCCTCGACGCCTACTTCGAGGCGGGCGCGAGCCTGGCCCGCGCCAAGGAGGCGCTGCACGTCCACGTGAACACCGTCGTGCAGCGTCTGGACCGCACGGCCCGCCTGCTCGGCCCGGACTGGAACACGCCCGACCGGGCCCTGGAGCTCCAACTCGCGCTGCGGCTCAACCGGTTGCGCCGCCCGCCGGGGACTGGCCCGGGCCGTTCACCGGCGACCGGCCCGGCCTGACGTCCTGCCGGGCCGGGGCGCGCTGCGTGGGCACGGCGTCCAGCGTGTCGGCCGGGGCGTCGGACGGCGGGGACCCGGCCGCGATGTCGGTGCGGTACTGGAGCGACTGCAGCTCGAACAGGCGCCGGAAGCGGCCGGGTCCGTCGTCGGACATCACCGTGGCGAAGTCGCCGTGCTCGACGAGTCTGCCCTCGTCGAGCACGTAGATGACGTCGGCTTCCTTGACGCTGTGCAGGCGGTGGGTGACCAGGACGATCGTCTGGTCGGCGGACGCGAGCGCCCGGATCCTGCGGAACGCGTCGATCTCGGCGGCCGGGTCCATGCTGCTGGTCGGCTCGTCGCAGATGAGGATGTCGGCGTCGCGGAAGTAGGCGCGGGCCAGGGCGATGCGCTGCCACTGGCCGCCGGAGAGGTCGACGCCGCCCTCGTACCCCTTCTCGCACAGGGTGTCCCAGCCGTAGGGGAGGTCGTCGAGCACGCGGTGCGCGTCGGCGTACGCGGCGGCCCCGTCGAGCCGGTCCGCGTCGTGGATCTCCGTGGGGCGGCCGATGGCCACGTTGGCGCGGGCGGTGAACGGCCACTGCTGGAAGTTCTGCAGGACCAGGGCGACATGCCCGAACACGTCGTCGCGGCGCAGTGCGCGCAGGTCGGTGCCGTCCCAGGTGATGGCGCCCGACGTGGGCAGATACAGGCCGGCGAGGAGCTTGCTCAGCGTCGTCTTGCCCGAGCCGTTGGCGCCGACCAGGGCGATCACCTGGCCCTTGCGGATGGTCAGGGACACCCCGTCGAGGGCGGGCGTCTCGCGCTCGGGGTAGCGGAACGTGACCCGGTCGAACGCGATCACCTCGGGCGGGTCGGGCACCCGGGTGCCGGTGGCGGGGATGGCGCGCTGCCCCGCTTCCTCGCGGGCACGGATCAAGTCGTTCATGAACAGGCTCTGTTCGTACAGATGGTGGATGTGCGTCACCATCCGGCGCAGCCCGGCAGTGCCGCTGGTCAGGGCGAGCGCGGCGGTGGCGCCCGACGCCAACGGCATGTGACCCTGCGTCAGGAGCCAGGCCAGCAGGGCGTAGGAGCCGCCGGCGGTCAGCCCGGACAGCGCGGACGTGGCCAGCTCGGTGCGGGCCTCCAGATGCGCGAGGCGCGTCTGCTCGTCCGCGGCCTGCGCCGCCATCTGGTCGAACTGGTCGAGCAGGAACGGCCCCGCGCCGTGCACGCGCAGCTCCGGCGCCGCCTTCTGCGAGATCAGCAGCCGCCGCAACGCGCCCTGCTGCCGCACGTGTTCCAGCCAGATCTGCACCGACTCGTACGTCCGCCGCGCCGCCCGCACCGTGCCCCATGCCTTGGGCACGATCACGGCGCCGAGCAGCGGAAGCAGCACCGGGTGCAGCACCGCGAGTACCCCGCTGACGGCGAGCAGCGCCATCAGCGCCTCGACGATGCCGAGGGTGTGATCGATGAGGCGGCGGGCCGCGGTCTGGCCGTGCTGCCCGGAGTCCACCACCGCGTGGAAGTCGGAGCGCTCGATGTGCTCCATCTCCACCCGGACGACCTTCTCCATCATGGAGAGCCCCGCCAGGCGCTCCACCTTGGGCCCGAGCCGGCCCGCGGCCGCGAAGGACACGGCCCGCAGCGTCGCCGCGAAGGCACTGGCGGCGGCCACCCACACCAGGGACGGCAGCGCGTCGCGCACCCGGTCGGCCGTCGGCCCCGCCGCGAACAGCGACACCAGGACCCGGTTGGTGGCGAGCAGCCCGAACGCGGTCGCCGCGGCCTGGCCGAGCTGGGAGACCGCGACCACCACCAGGGCCCACGGGTCGGCGCGCCAGGCCAGCGACACCGTGTGCCGGAACAGCGTGGGGATCTGCCGCAGGATCGTCAGGAACGACGTGTTCAGCCGCGCGCCCTCGTGGGCCGTCCAGCCCCACGATCCACGCAACCGCCCGCCGAAGAGCAGTTGTTCGGGCGGCGAAGGGGTGCCGGGCCGCCGCTTCCCGGCCGATGGGGGTTGGGGACCAGGTGCCAAAGTTCCTCCCGGACGACAGGGGTGGGCGGCCGCAGCGGTTGCTGGGGCGACCCTGTCGATCCTGTCGAGAAGACCGGCGTATGGGTGCATGACGGGCGAAAGTTTCGTACGGATGTCTGAAAGCGTCGTGTATTGACGGGAGTTGATGATGTGGCCGGAATCGGCTGCCGTCGGGTGCGCCGGGCGGGTTCACGGAGTGGTGCGCGCCCGGTGCCGGCGCACCGCGTCGCGGTTGGCGCACCGCTGGGAACAGTAGCGCTGCCGTCCGGTGCGGGAGGTGTCGGCGAAGATGGTGGCGCATTCGGCCACGGCACACCGGCCGAGCCGGTGCATGCCGCGCCCCGTCAGGTGCAGCGCGGTGCCCACGGAGAACAGTGAGAAGAGGAGCGAGCCGAGCGGCTGCCGGTCGTCGCGGTAGTGCAGATGCCAGCCGCCGCCGGTGTGGTCCGTCAGGCGCGGGTGGGCGGCGGCCGCCGCCAGCATCTCGTTGAGCAGCGCGGCGCGCGCGTGCTCGTCGGCCGCGTCGACGACTCCTTCCCACGCGTCCAGGGCGGCCCGGGCGCGGTCCAGGTCCGCCGGTGTGACCGGTCCCTCCAGCGCGAGTCCGGCCGCGCGGCAGCGGTCCGCGAGCTCCGCGGCGCTCTCCGGCCGCCGGTTGGCCAGGTCCGCGGCCAGGTTCACGGCGTCCTCGCCGTAAGGGTTGAGGTGCATAAGACCATTACAGCAGCGTGGGGGGCATGAGCCAACGTACGGAAGACCAGGCCGCGGACCCCGCCGGAGCCGCGTGGCGGTACCGCTGGGTGATCCTCGGCATCGCCACCTTCACCCAGGCCGCGTCCGGCTTCTTCGTCCAGGGCATCGGTGCCCTCGGCCTCCACCTGCAACGCGATCTCGACCTGAGCACGGCCCAGTTGGGCCTGCTGATCTCGGCGGCCCAACTCGTGCCGCTGGCCGGGCTGCTGGTCGCCGGGGAGCTCCTGGACCGCCACGACGAGCGCTGGGTCGTCGGGTTCGGCGCGTGCGCGATCGCCGTGGCCCTGGGCCTGGGCAGCGTCGTACCGGGATATGTGCCCCTGCTCTGCGTCCTGTTGGTCGTCGGCGCGGGCTACAGCACCGTCCAGCCCGGCGGGAGCAAGTCGGTGGCGTCCTGGTTCGACACGTCCCAGCGGGGGCTCGCGATGGGCATCCGCCAGGCGGGGCTGCCGCTCGGCGCCGCCCTCGGCTCGGCCGTGCTGCCCTTCCTCGCCGGGGCCTACGGATGGCGGTCGACCCTCGTGGCCGGTGGCCTCGCGGCGCTGCTGGGGGCGGCCGTCTTCATGGGCTTCCACCGCCGGCCGCCGTCCCGGACCGCCCCTCGGCGCCCGGCGCCCCGGGCCCCGCTCGCGTCCGAACTCCGCGCCCGGGTACGGATGTTCCGCGAGCCGTCCATGACGAAGATCATGCTGTCCGGGGCGAGCCTGATCTCGGTGCAGGGCGGCGTCGGCATCCTGACCGTGCTCCACCTCCACGAGACCGCGTCCCTCGGCGCGGGAACGGCGGGCCTCGTCCTGGTGGCCGCCCAGGCGGCGGGTGCCGTCGGCCGCGTCGGCCTCGCGGCCTGGAGCGACCGGGCCGGGTCCGGGCGGTTCGCCACCGTCACCTTCTGCATGGTCGCCGTGATCGCCGGGACGGCGGTGCTGATGACGCCCCTCGGGCGTTCCCCCGTCGTGGCCTGCTCGGTGCTCGTCTGGCTCGGCTTCTTCGGAATCGGGTGGTACGGGCCGTGGGTCACCCATGTCGCCGAGGCCGCGCCGCCGGGCCGGACGGGGTTCGCCCTCGGCCTTGCCATGTCCGTCAACCAGATCGCCATCGTCCTCGTGCCGCCCACGCTCGGCCTGCTCAAGGACCTCACCGGCAGCTTCACCCCGGCCTGGGCCCTGCTGTCCGCGATGACCGCGGCGGCCCTGGCGGCCACCACGCGCGGGGAACGCGAGCGCCGGGGCGGTCGGCCCCGCACCGGGTGACCCCTATGTCGTAGGTGTCCGCGCGCCGTCCCGCACCTCGCTCTCGCGCACCTCCCCGTCCGGTACGAGGACGACCTTCCCCGCGACCGTGCCGGACTCCGCGAGCCGCATCGCGTCGGCCGCCCGCGACAGCGGGACGCGCGCGGCGACCTGCGGCCGCAGCCGGCCATCGGCGAGCAGCGCGAAGACCTGGCCGAGGTCGGCGCGCAGCCGCTCGCGGAAGGCGTCGGCGCGCCGCCGGCCCGCCCAGATGTTGAAGAAGTGCGCGTGCCGGGAGTTCGGCAGGGCGTTCCACAGCGCCAGGCGCGCGAACAGCTTCAGGACGGGGGCCTTGGAGGATCCGGGGGTGTCGCGGGTGGACGCCGTGCCGTACGACACCAGCGTGCCGCCCGGCGCGAGCAGCCGGAACGAGTCCACGACGCCCTCGCCGCCCACGTGGTCGAAGACCGCCCGCACCCCGCCCGGCGCGAGACCGCGCAGCCGGCCGTGCAGGTCCGGGTCCCGGTAGTCGACGGGCGTGACGCCGAGCTCGCGGAGCTTGTCGTGGTGGCGCCGCGACGCCGTACCGATCACCCGTACACCCGCGATCCGCGCGAGCTGTACGAGGGCGGAGCCGACGCCGCCGTTCGCGCCGAGCACGACGACCGTGTCACCGGCCTCGACCCCGGCCGTGCGGTGCAGCATCTGCCAGGCCGTGATGCCGTTCACGACCAGCGTCTCGGCGTCCGCCGACGTCACGGAGTCCGGCACCTCGACGAGGTCCGCGGCTTCCACGACGACATGGCTGGCCCAGCCACCGGTCTTGGTCAGCGCCGCGAACCGCCGTCCGGCGAGCGCCGGATCCACGCCCGGGCCGGTCGTGGCCACCCGCCCGACCAGGTCGTACCCGGGCACGAACGGGAACGGCGGCTGGTCGTAGTACTTCCCGCGCCGCATCTGCTGCTCGGCGAAGGAGACGCCCGTGGCCTCCATCGCGAGCAGCACCTCGCCGGGTCCGGGGGCGGGAGTGGGGACGTGCCGGACCTCCAGGCCGTCGGGCTTGACGATGCCGGGCAGGACGATCTCGGTGGCGATGCTCGCTGCGGCTGCGGCTGCGGCTGCGGCTGCGGTCGCGGTCGCCGACGTCGGCCGGTGCTCGGCGGTGTGGGTCTCTCGCATGATGGTCCCTTTCTCGGGAGTGAAGCTCTATCTGTGGTTAGAAGCTCTAACTTGAGAATGCACCCCTCTCGAAGGCTCGTCAAGAACCTTCTTGCTTGAGTTAGAGTCTCTAACCACAGCGAGAGAAAGGGACTCCCGTGCCGGACGGCAGCAGCAGCACTTCCACCCCGCGCCAGCGCTACCGCGACCAGGTGCGCGGCGAGATCAAGCAGGCCGCCCTGGAGCAGATCTGCGCGGGCGGCGCCCCCGCGCTCAGCCTCAACGCCGTGGCGAAGGGGCTCGGCCTCACCGGCCCGGCCCTCTACAAGTACTTCCGCAAGCGCGACGACCTCCTCACGGAGCTGATCTGCGACGGCTACGACGCCGCGGCCGCCGCCATGCGCGCGGCCGCCGACCGCGTCGCGGACGCCCCGCCGCGCGAGCGACTCCTCGCCCTCGGCGCGGCGTTCCGTGCCTGGGCGGTCGAGTCGCCGCACGTCTACCAGCTCCTCGCGGGCACGCCGTCCCCCGGCTACCACGCGCCCCCGGAGACCGTCGACCGCGCCCGGGGCGTGCTCGGGCCGCTGCTCGGCGTGCTCGGGCGGGGCGACTGCCGGGGCGCCGCCCTTGAGCTGCGCGCGGAGATGCGGTTCTGGCTGAACGACAGCCCCGCCGTGGGCGAGTGGGTCAAGTCCTGGGCCCCGGACGTCGATCCGGCGACGGCGCTCGCGGGCACGGTGACGGCGTGGGCCCGGATGCACGGTGTCGTCAGCCTCGAAGTGCAGGGCCTGTACGAGGGGATGGGGCACCGCGCGGGCACGCTGCTCAAGGCCGAGATGGAGGCGCTGGCCGACGCGATGGGACTGCCCGCGTAGGAGCCCCGGCCGACGTACGGCTTGATCGGTTCGGTGGGCCGGACGACGGTATGCCGGACCGGGCAGGATGAGGCCGTTGCGCGGATACACGAAGTCAAGGCTCAAGAAAGGTGCGGCGATGGAGAACGCGGCCCCCGGCCAGGCGAATGCGGCCCCCGGCCAGGCACATGCGGCCCCCGGCCAGGAGAACGCGGCCCCCGGACGGCTCGTCGTCTCGACGGCGACGCCCGACGACTGGCGCCTGGTCGTCGAGTGGGCGGCGCGGGAGGGCTGGAACCCGGGCCTCGCCGACGCGGCGGCGTTCTTCGCGCAGGACCCGGAGGGATTCTTCGTGGGCCGGGTCGACGGCGAGCCGGTGTCGGCGATCTCGGTGGTCAACTACGGCGCCGCGTACGCGTTCCTTGGCTTCTATCTGGTCCGTCCCGACCGGCGCGGCCGCGGTCACGGCCTCGCCACCTGGAAGACGGGCCTCGCGCACGCCGGGGACCGGGTCGTGGGCCTGGACGGTGTTCCGGCGCAGCAGGACAACTACCGGCGCTCCGGCTTCGAGCGCGCCCACGGCAACCTCCGCTACGTCGGTCCTGCGGGTGCGCCGGGACCGGTGCCCGCGCACATCAGGCCGGTGGCGGAGGTGGGCCGGGACGCCGTGGCCGCGTACGACAGCGCCTGCTACCCGGCCGACCGGCCCCGCTTTCTCGACGCCTGGCTGACGGCGCCCGGCCACCGCGCGCTGGCGAGCGTCGTCGACGGCCGGGTCACCGGGTACGGGGTGCTGCGCCCGGGCCGCGACGCGCTGCGCGTCGGGCCGCTGTTCGCCGACACCCGCGCCGACGCCGAGGCGCTGCTCGACGCGCTGGCGGCCGGGTCCGGCGGCGCGGCCGTGGCCATGGACGTGCCGGAGACGAACGCGGAGGCCGTCGCCC
>NZ_AOPZ01000512.1 GCF_000414115.1 Streptomyces aurantiacus JA 4570 | reverse complement strand
GGGCACGCCCGCACCCGCCGAGCTGGCCCGCATGGCACGCGCGGGCCTGGCGGACGCCGTACGCGTCGCCCGCTGGGCCGACCACGCGCTGCGCCCCGGCACCGGCCCACTGCGCGGCTCCGGCAAGGGCGCCGGCGCCAACGGCAGCGGCCCCCGGGCGGGCGGCACGACAGGTGGCGCGACAGGCGGAGTGACAGGGGGCCCGGCAGGCGGCACGAAGGGCGGAAAGCAGCCCCGGACGGCTGCGGGCACGCCCGCCGACGCCGATGCGGGGGCGGGCCAACGGACCGGCGGCGCCCTCTCCGACGCCGTCGCCGAACGCGCCGCCACTGAACTGGACGTGACGGTCCACCAGGTCCGCTCGGACTGGGACGCCGCACGCCTGGCCGGACTCGTCGAGGTGCACGGCTCCGCCACCCGGCCCGGCTGGCGGCTGCGCGCCTGGGACCGGGACGACGCCGCCGTGCTGCGCGGCTGGGTCGCCCTGTTCGACGCCTGGTCGCTCGTCCACCCGGCCCCCGCCGGGCTGCCGCCCGCCACCGTCGCGGAAGCCGTCGAGGCCGTCCCCCAGCTTCTCTCCTTCCTCCAGCTGTCGGCGGGCCCCGTGCCCGTGCCGCAGCTCCTCGACCTGCTGGACCAGCGCGTCCGGGAACTGCGCACGGAACGCTGCGAAATCCCCTACGGACCGCAGGCGGAGGCGGACGCGGAGGCCGACGCCCGGACCGTGCCGCTCGCCGACGCGGTCACGCCCGCCGGTGCAGCCGCACCGCCCGCCGACCTCACCGCCCCCCACGACTGCGCCGACCCGCCGCTGCCCGCCCTGCTCGACTGGGCCCTGCGCGCCCTGTCCGCCGTCGGCGCCCTCACCTGCGCCGACGGGCAGGCCACGCTCACCCCGCTGGGCAGCTGGGCGGTGTGGGTCAAGCTGGAGCAGATCTGCGTCGCCGCGCAGAGCCCCGCCGGGCACATCGAGCAGTCCGCCGAGGACATGCTGCGCGGCTGCGCCCGCCTGCGGCCCAACGCGGCCCGCGCCGAATACCGCGCCTGGCTCGCCGCCCGCGACGCAGGCAGCGCCGTCACCGAGCTCCTCGACGCCGCCCGCGGCGAGGACGCCCTGCTGCGCGGCCTCGCCTTCGAGGCCCTGCGGGTCGTCGGCGCCCCGGCCGAACCCGATGTGCGCGCCGTCGTCGACGAGACCTCGCTGCGGCCCTACGCCCTGCTGTGGCTCGCCGAGCACGAGGGCACCGACCCGGAGGACGTCCACCTCGTCCTGACGCGGGAGGAGTCCACCTGGCTGTGGGTCGACACCGCGGCGGCCGTGGCCGACCACGGCGAGGCCGAGCTCCTCGTCCGGCACCTGGAGTCGGCGCCGCAGCCCACCGTGCCCGCGCTCATCGACGAGGTGCGCACCGTGGGGCATCCGCGGACCGTGCAGGTGCTCGTCGCGCTCGCCGCGGCGCACCCGGACCCGGCCCTCGCCAAGGCCGTGCGGCGCGCCGCGTTCCAGGTGCACACCGGGGGCGTGTGACCGCCGCGCCCGGCCGCCTCCGGAGCGGGGCGGCGCGGGTCCTGGCGGGTCAGCCGACTATCTCGGGCGAATACGTACCGAAGCTCCAGATGTTGCCCTCGGCGTCCCGCGCCATGTAGTCGCGCGAGCCGTAGTCCTGGTCCGTCGGGGGCATCAGGATGTCCGCGCCGTGCTCCACGGCGCGCTGGTGGTGGGCGTCCACGTCGTCCACGACGATGTACGTCCCGATCGGGCCGGCCTTCTCCATGATCTCGGCGAAGAGGCCGCCGCGGCCCTTCGAGCCGAGCATCACCGCGCCGTTGCCGTACGCGAGTTCGGCGTGCAGGATCTTGCCGTCCTCGCTCTCGTACACACTCATCTCCGTGAAGCCGAAGGCTTCCGTGAGCTGCTTGATCGCGGCCTTGGCGTCCGCGTACAGCAGCGTCGGGAAGATGCTGGGACGTCCCTTGACAGTGCCTGCCATTTCCGATCACTCCTTCGTCGGGATGCCTGTGAACATGACCTGTTCCACAGTCTTGCACCCGGGTCCGACAGCGGGGTCCGAGGCTCAGCGGAAGGTGTTGCACTGGGCCATGTCACCGGTGCGAAAGCCCTGGTAGAACCAGTCCTGGCGCTGCTTCGCCGAACCGTGCGTCCAGGACTCGGGGGTCACGCGGCCCTGGTAGCGCTGCTGGATCCGGTCGTCGCCCACCGCGGCCGCCGCGTCCAGGCCGTCGCGGATGTCGGCGTCCGTGAGCCGGGTGATCAGCGGCCTGCCCGACTCGTCGGGGGTCCGCGTCGCGTTGTGCGCCCACACGCCCGCGTAGCAGTCGGCCTGCAGCTCGACGCGGACGGCGTTGCTGTTCTGGCCCGTGCGCCCGTCCTGGGAGCGGCCGAGGGTGCCCATCAGGTTCTGCACGTGGTGCCCGTACTCGTGTGCCACGACGTACGCCTGCGCGAACGGGCCGCCGCTGGAGCCGAACTTCGTCCGGAGCTCGTCGAAGAACCCCAGGTCCAGGTAGACCTTGCGGTCGCCGGGACAGTAGAAGGGCCCGACCGCCGACGACGCGGCCCCGCACGCCGTGCCGACCCGGCCGGTGAAGAACACGGTCGGCGCCGGCGCGTAACTGCCCCGGCGGCGCGGGAACTCCTGGCGCCAGTAGTCCTGGACGCTGTTGACGACCGCCACGGTGCGGCAGTCCTCCCGGGCGTTCGCGTCCTTGCCGGTACGGCAGCTCTGCTGGACCTGGGCGAGCGAGGAGGACGAGGGCGCGGGTTCGTCGCCGCCGTCGTCGGTCAGGCCGAGCTGGTCAGGACCGACGCCGAAGAACAGCCCGAGGAGCAGCGCGATCAGGCCCGCGATGCCGCCGCCGATGGTCGCCCTGCCGCCGGGGACACGGCTGCCGCGCACATCCTGCACCTCCGAGGTGTCAAGATCCGCGTCGTCGTCGAACTGCATGGGCGCACCACCCTCTGCCTCGCGTACGAGCCCCGCTGCGTCGGGGGTGAGACCACGGTCTCGGGGTGAGACCGCTGCCTCGGGAGTGAGGCCCCGGTCTCCGGGCGGGGCCACGGTCTCCGGATGAGACCGCTGCCTCGGGGTGAGACCACGGCCCCAAAGGAGACCCCGGTCCCAGGGGTGAGACCACGGCCTCGGGGTGAGACCGCCGCCCCGGACGGGACCGCCGCCTCGCCTGCGGGACGACGCTGTGCCGTCCCGCGCCGGGCGTCCGGCCACTTCATCCTGATATGCCGCGCGGCGCCCGGCCCCGGACGGAGGTCCGAACGGGGGACACGCCCGCCCCCGCGCGCCGTGTCACACCCACCCCGGACCCCGCCACCCGCTGCCGCGGCTACGCTCTGCGCCTGATCCGTGGCCAGGGGTACCGCTACCGCTGCCGGAGGGAGCGAAGGGGGCGCCCATGACCACCGCGACCACGCGTGCCGGAACCACACCGCCCGAGCCGCCCCGGATCGCGCCGCCGGAGCCTGCCCGGACCACACCGTCCGCGTGTGTCGGGGCCACGCCGCCGGAGCCTGACAGGACCCCGCCGCCCAGCGCCCCGGCCCGCCGCCGAGGGTTCCGCCTCGTGCTCCCCCTCGCCCTCGGCATCCTCGCCCTGCCGCTGCTCGCCGCCGCCCATCACGCTCGACCGGAGCCCTACGGAGACCGCTTCGCCCTCCACGCGCGCGTGGACGACGCCGCGTCGGCGTCGGTGCGGACGACGGGTCGGGGGACGGTCGAGGCGTACGGCACGGTGAGTGGCCGGAAGCAGTGGACGTACGCGCGGGAGGGGCGTCGGCCGCTGGTGCTGCTTTCGGCTCCGGGGCACGCCGTCACGCTCTGGGACGACGGCCTGGTCACCGACACCGCGCGCGGGGGAGTCCGCTGGCACCGCGCCGTCCCCGGGCTCGGCACGCCGCAGGCGCACGGCGGCGCCGGGGCGCTGCGGCCGCTGGACGGCGGGGCCCGCATGCTCGCCGTCATCACCCCGCACCGCATCGCCGCCTACCGCACGGCCGACGGCGACCTGCGCTGGACGCTGCCCGCGCGCGAGGACTGCGCCTTCGACCCGGCCCGCACCGCACGGCGGGGCCACACCCTCCTGGTCGCCCAGCCCTGCCGGGACCGTGCGACGGCCTGGACGGCGCAGCTCGTCGCCGTGGACGACCTCGGCCGCGTCACCCCGCGCCGCACCCCCCTCGGCAACGACCTGCCGGGCGCCCCCGAGCCGCCCGCCCGGCCCGCGGCCCACGCGAAGACGGCACCGTAGCCCCGGGAGGGCGCCTCGGAGCTCAGCCCAAGGGGAGGGCCCTCCCACCGCGGGCGGACACCGCCCGCACCCCCGCCCCCGCCGCCCGCGCGGAAAATCGGTTGCGGCGCCCCGTTAGAATTGCCGCATGGCCATTCTCCTCCTGCATTAGACGGCTGAGCGGCGCGCTCCGCGCGACATCGCATCGTGCATCGTCCTTGCCTCCCTCCCGCCGTCCTTTTCCCCTGTCCAGGAGTCTGACCGTGATCACCGCCTCCGGTATCGAGCTGCGTGCCGGCGCCCGCATCCTCATCGAGAACGCCTCGTTCCGCATCGCCAAGGGCGACCGCATCGGCCTCGTCGGCCGCAACGGCGCGGGCAAGACGACGCTCACCAAGTGCCTGGCGGGCCAGGGCACCCCGGCGGGGGGCACGATCAGCCGCTCCGGAGACGTCGGTTATCTCCCGCAGGACCCGCGCACCGGCGACCTCGACGTGCTCGCCCGCGACCGCATCCTCTCCGCGCGCGGACTCGACGTACTGATCCGCAAGATGCGCGAGAACGAACAGCGCATCGCCAATGGCTCGGGCGCCACCCGCGAGAAGGCCCTGAAGCAGTACGAGCGCCAGGAGACGGAGTTCCTCACCAAGGGCGGGTACGCCGCCGAGGCCGAGGCCGCCACCATCGCCGCCGCCCTGAACCTCCCGGACCGCGTGCTCGGCCAGCCCCTGCACACGCTCTCCGGCGGTCAGCGCCGCCGCATCGAGCTGGCCCGGATCCTGTTCTCCGACGCGGACACGCTGCTGCTCGACGAGCCGACGAACCACCTGGACGCCGACTCGATCGTCTGGCTGCGGGACTATCTGAAGACGTACCGCGGCGGCTTCATCGTGATCTCCCACGACGTCGACCTCGTCGAGACGGTCGTCAACAAGGTCTTCTACCTGGACGCCAACCGCTCCGCGATCGACGTCTACAACATGGGCTGGAAGCTCTACCAGCAGCAGCGCGAGTCCGACGAGAAGCGCCGCAAGCGCGAGCGGCAGAACGCCGAGAAGAAGGCCGCGGCCCTGCACTCGCAGGCCGACAAGATGCGCGCGAAGGCCACCAAGACGGTCGCCGCGCAGAACATGGCGCGCCGCGCCGACAAGCTCCTCGCGGGCCTCGAAGAGGTGCGCCAGAGCGACAAGGTCGCCAAGCTGCGCTTCCCGGAGCCCTCGCCGTGCGGCAAGACGCCCCTGATGGCGGAGGGCCTGTCGAAGTCGTACGGCTCGCTGGAGATCTTCACTGACGTGGACCTCGCCATCGACAAGGGGTCAAGGGTCGTCATCCTCGGCCTCAACGGCGCGGGCAAGACCACGCTGCTGCGGCTCCTCGGCGGCGCCGAGAAGCCCGACACCGGCCAGGTCATAGAGGGCCACGGCCTCAAGCTCGGGTACTACGCCCAGGAGCACGAGACCCTCGACCCGGACCGCACGGTCCTGGAGAACATGCGCTCCGCCGCACCCGACCTCGACCTGGTCGAGGTGCGCAAGACGCTCGGCTCGTTCCTCTTCTCCGGAGACGACGTCGACAAGCCCGCGGGCGTGCTGTCCGGCGGCGAGAAGACCCGCCTCGCGCTCGCGACCCTGGTCGTCTCGTCCGCGAACGTGCTGCTCCTCGACGAGCCCACCAACAACCTCGACCCCGCCAGCCGCGAGGAGATCCTGGGCGCGCTGCGCACCTACAAGGGCGCCGTCGTCCTCGTCACCCACGACGAGGGCGCCGTCGAGGCGCTCCAGCCGGAGCGGATCATTCTGCTGCCGGACGGCGTCGAGGACCTGTGGGGCGCGGACTACGCGGACCTGGTCGCCCTCGCCTGACGGACCGGCGCCCCGGAGCCTCCGGGGCGGCGGCGGCCGACCGCGGGCGACGCCCAGAGCGCTTGATCGATTGACTGATCCACTGCGTATGGATCATTCGGCCGATCCGTGATCCTTCATCTGTGTGAGTCGTCCTCGTACCGACATGTGCGATACACGGATTTCTCCGTCTCACGGGACCCGTGGGCCCGCCTTTCCCCGGCACGTCGCTGACCTGCCGCTTCCTCGCAGAACCCATTCGGCGGTACGCGCCGCCACGTGCGGAATCGTTCATTCCGCTCGTGTTCGCCGCTTGACGCGCGGCCAATCAAGTCGCACGGACCTTGCCGAATGGGTGGCCAGGAGGCCCGAGAGGGGTGATCATGAGAAGTCCAGAGCGCACTTCCCATGAGGAGGCACGGGTGGCCGAGACTCTGAAGAAGGGCAGCCGGGTGACCGGCGCCGCGCGCGACAAGCTCGCGGCAGACCTGAAGAAGAAGTACGACGGCGGTGCGAGCATCCGGGCGTTGGCCGAAGAGACCGGCCGTAGCTACGGGTTCGTCCACCGGATGCTCAGTGAGTCCGGAGTCACGCTGCGGGGACGCGGCGGGGCGACGCGAGGCAAGAAGGCCGCTTCCAGCTAGCCGACGTCTCGCGGCCGTCCGGCTCCGGTGGGCCCGTGTGGCCACCCGGTCGATCGGCTGATCGACCGGGTGGTTACTGTGCAGTCACTTGTGGGCGTGAGCCAGTGCCCGCAAGGCGGTGCGTCGACATGCGCCGTGCGGACGCGGAAATGCGTCCGCACGAAGCTGACCTGCGTCGACGCGGCCGTTCACGACGACTGCACCCACCACCGGAGGCACTGATGGCTTCGCCCGACAGCGGTTCGCCCGAGAGCGGTCCGAGCGCAACGGCACCGGTTCTCGACCAGGACGGCGTACGTCTCACGGTCGACGACGCCGTTGCCACGGTGACGCTGACCAACGCGGCCAAGCGCAACGCCCAGTCTCCCGCGCTGTGGCGGGCGTTGACGGAGGCCGGCCGGGCGCTGCCCGGCAGCGTCCGCGTGGTGCTGCTGCGCGGCGAGGGCAAGTCCTTCTCCGCGGGCCTGGACCGGCAGGCGTTCACGCCCGAGGGCTTCGACGGCGAGCCGTCGTTCCTCGACCTGGCGCGCGGAGCGGACGACGCCCTCGACGCGGCCATCGCCGAGTACCAGGACGCGTTCACCTGGTGGCGGCGCGGCGACATCGTGTCCATCGCCGCCGTCCAGGGCCATGCGATCGGCGCGGGCTTCCAGCTCGCCCTCGCCTGCGACCTGCGGGTCGCCGCCGACGACGCGCAGTTCGCCATGCGCGAGACCAGCCTGGGCCTGGTCCCCGACCTCACCGGCACGCACCCGCTCGTCTCCCTCGTCGGATACGCCCGCGCCCTGGAGATCTGCGCCACCGGCCGCTTCGTCCAGGCGGCCGAGGCCGAGCGCATCGGCCTCGCCAACCTCGTCGTGCCCGGCGACCAACTCGACGCCGCCGCCCAGGACTTGGCCGCCGCCCTGCTCGCCGCGCCGCGCGACGCGGTCATCGAGACCAAGGCTCTCCTGCAGGGCGCCGCGGGGCGCTCGTACGAGGAGCAGCGCCGCGCCGAACGGGCCGCGCAGGCGCGCAGGCTGCGGGATCTCGCGGGGATCGGAGACTGACGCGTTCCGTCGTGGGTACGGGGGTTGGGGCGCCGGAGTGTCTGGCGCCCCGTCAAGTACCCCCACTCGCACGCCAGTTGACGACGTGCGGCGGCTTCGCTAGTCCACCGCCGTGACCAGCACCGCCACCGACGGCCGGTCCGGCAGCGCCTCGGTGACCGCCGTGCGGACCGCCTGGGTCACGTCCAGCGTGCGCCGGTCGGCGTCCGCCGCCAGCTCCACGCGGATGTGGCGGCGCGGCAGCGCCCGCGGCGCCGTGTGCTCCTCGATGTGGACGGCCCGGCCCAGGCCGCCGAGGGTGCCCGCCATCCGGGTCACGCCCGGCACCGCGAGGACCGCCCGCGCCACGCGGCCCTCGTCGGACCCGGCGGCCCACGGCTCGTCCTCCTGGCCTGGGAGGGGTACGCCGCCGGGGGCCGGGTCGGTGTCGGGAACGGCGTCCGGCGCGGCACCGCCCCCGGCCCCCTCCCCGTCGAGCAGCCCCGTCACCCGCAGGTCCACCTCCGCCACCACCAGGCCG
>NZ_AOPZ01000511.1 GCF_000414115.1 Streptomyces aurantiacus JA 4570 | reverse complement strand
ACGGGTGGGCACAGCCCAGGCCGACGGTGCCCGTCCGGCCGGGGGTGAGGCGCCCTACAACCGGCTCAGGGACGCCGCCGCGAACAGGACGTCCCTGATCGCCTCGCGGTCTCCCATCTGGCCGGCGGCCGCCTCCTCGGGGGCCACATGCCCCGCCGCCAGGCGGCAGAACTCCACGCCGTCCAGGGCGATGTGCGCCACCTCGCACTCGGCGGACCCGCTCGCCCCGGGCGAGTCCAGCGGAATGAACCACTCGCCGCCCCCGACCCCCTCGACCTCGAGCCGCAGACTCCGCCCCGGCGCCCCCGCCGCGACCAGCTCCCGCGACGGCGCAGCCCGCCCCGCCCGCCGCCGCTCGGCCAGCGTCGCGGGCAGCATCCGCGCCGCCAGGTCGATCATGTGGTGCAGATGGCGCGGCGAGGGCGGCTCGTACGGATAGTCCACGGCGTCGGCGATGTCCTCGGCGTGGATCCAGCACTCGAAGGCGCGCTCCACCATCGAGTCCCGCAGGGGCAGTTGGACGCTGCCGCCGCCGTCCTCGGCGGGAGCCTCCGCCGGCACCCCGTACTCCACGGCGAGCCGCCCCGAGCCGCCGCCCGCGAACGACACGGTCCGGATCAGCTCGTGCGTCTGGTCGCGCCAGGGGCCGCGCACCGCGCGGGTGGGCGGGAAGTGCGAAGCGCGCCAGTACGCCTCCGTGCGCCGGGTCGGGCCGGGGACCCGCGGGGCCTCCGGGCCGAGCGGGTCCTCCAGGCCGAGCGCGGTCCCGACCAGGCCGTCGACGGCCAGCAGATGCGCGATCACCCCGGCGACCGTCGTCTTGCGGCTCACCGGACCGTCGTCCTCGAACCAGCGCAGCCGTACGGGGGCGTGCCACTCGGCGTCCCCGATGTCCTGGAGCAACGCGTCGAGCCGCGCGGTCTCGGCGTCGTACGGAGCGGCCCAGTCGGGCAGCGGGATGCGGGGCGGACGCCGGCCGAGGCAGCTCTCCAGGACGCGGGTGCGCAGCCCCGGGTCGAGGTCCAGGCTCTCCGCGGGGTGCAGCAGGCCGACCGCCTCGCGCAGCCGCAGCGCCTCCTCGGCGCACGGCCCGCACGTCCCCAGATGCTCCTCGACGGCGATCGACTCCTGCGCCGAACAGGCAGCGAGCGCCCACGCCCCGAGCAACGACTTCAACACCCGATGATCAAGCTCCCCACCCCCCGAGGCTTCCCCACCACTCCCGGGCGCGGCCCCCACGTCGGGCGCGACCCCCGCGTCGGGCACAACCCCCGCGTCGGCATGACTCCCCGCGTCGCCCGGACCCTCGGGGTCGGCCCACTCCCCGGAGTCGGCCGCACCCCCGGCACCGGCCGCATCCTGCCCCTCCGCCTCCGGCGAAGGCACCCCCGGCAACGGCATCTCCGGCAGCGGCCCCCCGCCGTCCTCCACCGACACCCGCGGCGCGGGTATGCGCGGCGCCCCGCCCGCCCCGGGCAGGCCCCCCTGCCCGGGCTCGGGCCCGAAGCCGTCGTCGCCCTCGGGCCCACGGCCCGTCTCCTCGCCCCCGGGCCCACGGCCTGTCTCGTCGTCGTACGGATCCGGCTGGTCGGGGCTGTTCACAGTGCTCTCCCGTAGCCGTGGGCGCCGGTGTCCGTCGGCTCTTCGCCGGACGGGGCGGTGTCGTGGGCGGTGGAGAGCAGTTGCAGGCCGAGGCGGAGGCGGCGGCGGGCCTCGTCCTCGGTGACGCCGAGGTCCGCGGCCGTCTGGCGATAGTCGCGGCGCTGGAAATAGGCCAGCTCAAGGGCGGCGCGCAGCGGGGCGGGCATGGCGGTGACGATGTAGTCCGCGCGGGCGGCGGCGGAGGCGCGGCGGACCTTGCGCTCCAGGTCCTCCGTGGTGCCCTCGCCGCCCCGGGCCAGCGCCGCGGACTCGGTCTGCCGCAGCCGGCGCACGGCCTGCTGGTGGGCCAGCATGGCGATCCACGAGCGCAGCGGGCCCTGCTTGGGGTCGTACGCCTCGGGGTTCTCCCAGACGTGCGTGAAGACCTCGCGCGTGATGCGGTCGGCCGCCGCCACGTCCCCGAGGACGCGATACGCGAGGCCGTGCACCAGCGAGGCGAAGTGGTCGTACAGCTCGCCCAGGGCGGCTGCCTCCCCGTGCGCCAGGCGCTGCTGCATGCGGCGGTCCCAGCGACGCGGCGCGTCCTTCGGCATGCGGCCCCCTCGATCGCTCGCCGTCTTCCTTCACCCTCACCGTTGCTTCGAATGTAGTCGGCGCCACTGACACCGCACCGCCCTTTCCCCGCGCTTTCCCGTTCTTTGCGGCAAAGCGGGCCCGCGCGGGGCCGCGGATGATATTGAACCCGTGCCCAAGCCCGCTGCCGGGACGTGTGGGGTCCTGGTGTTTCATGGAACCGCTGTGGGGCAGCCGCGAAAGAGGAACCGTAGGAGCTGCTTCCGGATCAGCGGACGAGGGGCTGGCGCGTGGCGTTGAAGGTGGCCGTGGGTGAGCAGGGCGACTGGGTCGTGCTGCGGGTGTCGGGGGAGATGGACCTCCTGGCGTCACCCGTGCTGCGTCAGCGCGTGCACGACGCCGTCGCCGAGGGCCGCCGCAGCCTGGTCCTCGACCTGTCCGACGTGTTCTTCTGCGATTCGAGCGGCGTCGGCGTACTGATCACCACCCGCCGTCTGATGCGCTCCTGCCGCGGCCGGCTGCGGCTGATCCTGCCCGCGCAGGGAGCCGTCGACGGCTCGCACGTGAACCGCGTGCTCGCCGCGCTCGGCGTGCGGCGGCTCTTCGAGGTGTACCCGGACGCGGCGTCGGCGGTCGACGACGGCGCCGCACCCCTGACCGCGTAACCTTCCCGGGCGGACGCCGGCGCCGGTGTGCCCGCCGGGCCCGGAGTGCCTCCATGACACACCTTTGTCGCGGAATTTCCGCGGTCTTGGCACAGGCGTGGCTTTTCCGCCTCCTGGCGGCCGACGGCGTCGTACGCTCCTGGACAGATACCTGTAGGACGGCCCGACCCGGCCCCGGCCGGGGCGGACCGACCCCCCAACCGCATTGAGAAGTGAGGCGGCCCGAAGACCATGGACAGTGCCGAGTACGAACGCAGGATCGCGGCCCGTTTCGCCACCTTCGACCAGGACGGCAACGGCTACATCTCCCGTGAGGACTTCAGCACGGCGGCCCAGGCGCTGCTCGCGGAGTTCGGGGTGACCGCACGGTCCGAGAAGGGCCAGGCCCTGTACATCGGGGCCGAGGCGTTCTGGCAGGGCATGGCGGGCATCGCGGACCGCGACGGGGACCAGCGCATCACCAAGGACGAGTTCGTCGGCGGCGCCGTGAAGCGGCTGCGCGACAACCCCGCCCGGTTCGCGGAGATCGCCCGGCCGTTCCTGCACGCGCTGATCGCCCTGGCGGACGGCGACGGGGACGCCTCGGTCACCGCCGGCGAGGTGCAGCGCGTGCTCCGCGTCCTCGGCGTGCAGCCGGACGTCGCCGAACAGGCCGCCGCGACCCTCGGCCCGGTCACCGAGGACCAGGTCGTCTCCGCCTTCGCGTCGTACTTCACGGTCCCCGAGTAGGGCCGGGGCGCCGCACCGCTCACGCCGAAAAGCGCTCCCGCAGCTTGTACTTGAGTACCTTCCTCAACGTCTCGTTGCGGGGCAGCGCCGACACCAGCTCCAGTTGCTCCGGGAGCTTGTGCACGGACAGACCCGCGCCGCGCAGGTACGCCGACGCCTCCGGAAGCGTCAACTCGGGTGCTCCGGGGGCGCCTTCCACGACCGCGCACACCCGCTCGCCGCGCTCCGCGTCGGGCAGCCCGATCACCGCCACGTCGGCGACCGCCGGGTGCGCGTGCAGCAGGTCCTCGATCTCCTTGGCGGAGATGTTCTCGCCCTTGCGGATGATGACGTCCTTGGCCCGGCCGGTCAGGACAAGGTGGCCGGTCTCCCGCAGGTGCCCCAGGTCGCCGGTGATCAGGAAGCCGTCCGCGTCGAACGCGGCCCGCGTGGCCGCCGCGTCCAAGTAGCCCCGGCAGACGGCCTCGCCGCGCAGCCGCACCTCGCCGTCCGTGCCGGCGGGCACCTCCTCGCCGTCGGCGTCGGTGACGCGGATCTCCATGCCTGCGGGCGGGCGGCCCTCCGTGGTGGCCAGGTTCTCCGGCGAGTCGTCGGGGTCGCCCATCGTGATCATCGGGACCTCGGTCATGCCGTAGCCGTGGGTGAGTTGGCACCCCATCTCGCGTACGACGGTGTGGTAGATCTCCGGCGGCTTGGGGGCGCCGCCGCCCGCGAGCAGGCGGAGGGTGGGGATGAGCCTCCGGTCCGGACGCTTGCGCTGCTCGGTCAGGAACATCGAGTAGAACGCCGTCGAGCCGCCCGCGACGGTCACGCCGTGCCGCCGGTAGCCGTCCAGCGCGTCCGGCAGCGCGAAGTGCTCGAACATGACGGCCGGGAAGCCGTAGAGCAGCAGCATGACGGTGTAGTCGGGCCCGGCGATGTGCGCGAAGGGGAACGCCATCGAGCCCACGTCGTCCGGCGTCAGGCGCAGCGCGTGCGCCAGGCAGGCGCCGCCCGCGATCAGGGAGCGGTCGGTGTGCAGGACGCCCTTGGGGTCGGAGGTCGTGCCCGACGTCCAGTAGATCCAGCGCACCGCGCGGCCGTCGGCCGGCGGCGGGGGCAGGACGCCGGGGTCGGCCTCCGGCAGCTCGTCGTACGCGGTGAACACGCCGCGCGCACCGAGCCGCGCCGCCAGCTCCGCGTGGTCGAAGCCCCGCCAGACGCCCGGCACCGCGAAGAACTCGGCCTTCGACTCCCGCAGCGCGAAGCCGACTTCGCGATCGCGGTAGAACGGGATCACCGGCGACTGGACGGCCCCGAGGCGGGCGAGCGCGAAGGACAGGACGGCCGTCTCGACGCGGGTGGGGAGCTGCCAGGCGACGACCGTGCCGGGACGCACCCCCATCCCGTAAAGGCCCGCCGCCACCCGCTCGCAGCGCTGCCGCAGGCCGCCGAAGGTGAGGGTGCGGTCGTCGGCGGGGTCGGCGGCGGCCTGGATCAGGGCCGGGGTGTCCGGGGTGAGGGCGGCGCGGCGCTCGATGAGTTCCCAGAGCGTCCCGCAGGAGCTCAGGGCGTGGGCGGTGTCGTCGTGCACTGCGGCCCCCTCGTGTCCACTCGCGGCTGCGAGCACAGTTTCTGACGGGCAGTCAGAAGGTGCGGAGAGCGTAGAGCTCCACTCCTTGTCGGTCCAGAGGCGCGGGGCTAGCCTGCGTTCTGACGACCCATCAGAAACGGGGCTCTTGATGGACCTGACGTACACCGAGGAGGAGGAAGCCTTCCGGCAGGGGCTGCGGGCCTGGCTCGCCGACGTGCTGCCGAAGCTGCCCGCCAAGCCCTCGCCCGGCGACTGGCCGGGGCGGCGGGCGTACGACACCGCGTGGCAGCGGACGCTGTACGACGCGGGGTACGGCGAGGTGCACTGGGACGCGTCCCCGACCCGGCGGCTGATCTTCCTGGAGGAGACGGAGAAGGCGGGCGCACCCTACGTAGGGGCCAATTTCGTCGGCCTGCTGCACGCCGGGCCCACCATCGCCTCCGAAGGCACCCCCGAGCAGCGGGCCCGCTGGCTGCCGCCCGTGCTGCGCGGCGACGAGGTGTGGTGCCAGGGCTTCAGCGAACCGGACGCCGGATCCGACCTCGCGTCGCTGCGCACGCGCGCGTGGAGGGACGGCGACGACTACGTAGTGAGCGGTTCGAAGATCTGGACCTCGCACGCGGAGGTCGCCGACTGGTGCGAACTCCTCGTGCGGACGACACCCGTGAGCGAGGACGTGCCCAAGCACCGGGGCATCACCTGGCTCGCGATGCCCATGGGCGCGGCCGGGATCACGGTGCGGCCGCTGCGTACGCTCGCGGGCTCGGCGGAGTTCGCCGAGGTGTTCCTCGACGAGGTGCGGGTGCCGGTCGCCAACCGGGTGGGCGCCGAGAACGACGGCTGGCGCGTGACCATGGTGACGCTGTCGTTCGAGCGGGGCACGGCCTTCGTGGGGGAGGTCGTGGCCTGCCGCCGGCTGCTCGGCGAGCTGGCCCGGGAGGCGCGCGCGAACGGGCGCTGGGACGACGCGGTGCTGCGGCGCAGGCTCGGGCGGCTGAGCGCGGAGTTCGCCGCCCTGTGGCGGCTGACGCAGTGGAACGTCAGCGAGGGCCGGCGCACCGGCGGCGTGCCCGGCACCGGCGGGTCCGTCTTCAAGTTGCGCTACTCCCACGCGCGCCAGGCGCTGTACGACGCGGCCGCCGATGTGCTCGGCCCCGGCGCCCTCGACCTGGACCGGGCCTGGACCCTGGAGCGGCTGTCCTCACTGTCGTACACCATCGCCGCCGGGACCTCGCAGATCCAGCGCAACATCGTCGCCGAGCGCATCCTCGGCCTGCCGAAGGGGCGGTGAGCCGGGCCGTGGACTTCCAACTCACCGATGATCAGAAGGCGTTGAAGCGGGGCATACGGGATGTTCTGGAAGGGCGGTTCGGGCGGGACGCGTTGCGGGCCGCCGTCGATGCCGCGGACGCTGCCGCAGCCGCGGCCGACGTGGACGCGGGTGCTGTCGCCGACGCCCTTGAAACCCTCCGGCTCGACCGGGAGCTGTGGCGGGCGCTCGGGGACGCCGGGTTCTTCTCGCTGTGCGTGCCCGAGAGCGCGGGCGGGGTCGGACTGGGGCTGCCCGAGGCCGTGTTGGCCTTCGAGGAGGCCGGGCGGGTGCTCCTTCCGGGGCCCGCAGTGGCGACGTTCCTCGCGGCCGGGGAGGTCGAGGGCGCGGCCGCCGGGGAGGTCGTCGTCACCGCCGTCGACGGCGGCCTCGTGCCGTGGCTCGCGGAGGCCGACGTGGTGCGCGGGAACGCGGCGGGCGCGGTCGCCGTACGGTCCGTGGACCCGTTGACGCCGCTGCACCGCGTACCGGACGGCCCTTTGGCCCCCACTGCCGCCGTCTTGCTCCTGGCCGCCGAACAGCTCGGCTCCGCCGCCCGCACCTGCGAGGCGGCCGTCCAATACGCCCAAGATCGACAACAGTTCGGCGGGCCCGTCGGCCGCTTCCAGGCCGTGCAGCACCTGTGCGCCGACATGCTGGTCCGCGCGGAGACGGCCCGCGCGGCCGTGTACGCCGCCGCCGTCACCGGGGACCCCCTCGAAGCCCTCGGCGCCAAGCTGCTGGCCGACGACGCCGCCGTACGCAACGCCCGTGACTGTCTGCAAGCGCACGGTGGCATGGGGTTCACCTGGGAGTCCGACGTCCATCTGCACCTGAAACGGGCCTGGGTGCGGGCCGGGCTCGGCCGCACGGCGGCCCGGGCGGAGGAGGAACTGGCCGCCGCGCTGTGATCGACTTGTGCGTCCGGCGAAAGGGGGTGAGGCTTCCCGTGAAAGACGGTGACATCTGCCGCTGAATCCGGCGATGTCCGTCACGAAAGGCGGCAGAACTCGCCGTGAACGAACGAAAAGCTACTGAGCGTCGATATCGGGTTGTGTCCTACGCGTGACTCGTCACGACGCGGAGTCGGCGCCCGGCTCCGGTACCTTGTGTGAGATGCGAGTGGTCCTGAGGCCGAGCCGTGCCGGTGTTGCCCCTGAGGCGACTCCGCGCCTGGCAGCGCGCTTCTCTCGCCGCGCAGGACGAGGCCGAGCGCCCGCCTGTTCGACCCCTTGCGGTGCGCGTCGCACAGTATGCCGCACGCGTACTCCTTCGCGCTGGAATATGCCCGAAGCGCTTGTTGGGGTGACTGAACGTCAACCATGCTGTCTCTCAAGGGGTTCACGTTCTGTGACCCTGCGGAGTCACGAGGCGATGTGTCCGCCGGTTCGGATGGTGTGAGCGGTGCAGGTGCTTCAAGTTCAGCTGGAAGTCGGGCCGGATCCCGCGGAAGTGGGCCGGGCCCGCAGATGGGCGCGCTCACGGCTCGCCGGGTCGGGCATAGCTGCCGACGAGCCGGTGGCCGAGACGCTGATCCTGCTGATCTCGGAGCTCGTCACCAACGCCGTTGTACACACGGGCTGTCCGGCGGTCCTGCGCATGCTGCTCCCCGGAGTCCCCGCCGACGAACCCGGCACCGTCCGCGTCGAGGTCGCCGACCGCAGCGCCTGCCCGCCCCGGCCCCGGCACGCCGAGGGCGACGACACCAACGGCCGCGGCCTCGAACTCGTCGACGGCCTCGCCGACCGCTGGGGCTGGCGGCACGAGGGCGCCGGCAAGAGCATCTGGTGCGAGGTCGACCGCTGCGAGGCGGGCGCCCCCGCCGTCACCTTCGACGGGACGACCCACGAGGACGTCGCGTACGAAGCGGTCTGGCCCCACGTCGCGCACGAAGCGGCACCACCCCGCGTCACGCACGAAGCGGCGCCGCCCCGCGTCGCACGCGAACCCGCGTGAGCGACGGGCCGCCTGACCGCTTGACCGCTTGACCGCTTGACCGAAACCCGCGTACCGCCTGACCGAACCCGCGTGACCGCCCGACCGAACCCGCGTAACGGCCCGGCCGAAGCCGTGTGACCCCCCGACCGCCCCCGCACCCCTCCCGCGTCCCCCCGCGGCGCCCCGCCACCCCGCGCTCCCGCACCGCCCGCCGTGCCGACGTATGCGCCGTCCCGTGCCCCGATGCGCGGCCGTGCGCGGGCCCGGACAAAAGCCGCATACCCCGTAAATCCCCGGCACGCTGTTGACGTACCGTGACCAATTGATCACGCTGGTGTGCAGCGATTCGCCGCGAGGGGACGCCGAGGGGCGCCGGCGCCTGTGGCCCGCTCCTTGGCGAGGTGCGAATCGTGATTCGGCGTGGTGCCCCTTCAGGGCAGCAGGGGGGCGGGGCCCGTAACGCCGGAGCCGGATGGCGGCGCGCGGTACAGCGCTCGGGGCGGGCGCCGACGCGCCGCCACCCGAACTCCGACCCCGGGGTCCATGCTCGGACCCGAGGCCCGGCGTCGGCGGACGCGGACGCGGCGGACCGCGACTTCAGAAGATCGCGACCGGCGCCACCGGTGAACCCGTCGCGCCCGTGAAGGGCTCCGGTGTCGCCGACAGCAAGAAGCTGTACCGCCGCTCCTCTCCACAGGCTGTGGACAACTTTTCGAGATTCCAGTTCTGCCCCTGCGGCATGCCCATCTCGACCAGGTGCAGGGCGTGCACCGGCAGCCACAGATTCTCGATCTCCGGCGGGAAGATCTCAAAGGTCAGCGTGTCATTGGCGACGGCCGCCACGTCGCGCGCGTGGAACCACTCCGGCGTCCGCACCGAGAGCCCCGGCGACGGAAAGGCGTAACCGTGCTTGTCGCCCGCCAGATACGCCTGGAGCTGCCCCGTCCGTACGAGGACGATGTCGCCCGCGCCGACCGTGACGCCCCCGAACTCCTCGGCCCCGTCCAGGTCTTCGGGAGTGACCGCGTGATCGGCGGGCAGCCGGTCCAGGCCCTTGGCGCGGGCCACGTCCAGGAGCACCCCGCGCGAGACGACGTACGCGGCCGTGGCGATCGAGCTGAACCGGGCGCCCTCGTGGGCCGTGATCGTGTCCGCGGGGCGGCCGTTGTAGATCCGGCCCGAGTGCGAGGCGTGCGGCAGCGCGTCCCAGTGCGTGGCCGCCTGCAGGCCCATCGTGACGACGTCGTCGCTGGTGGCGACCGAATCCGGGCCGACGAGCGGCTGGTTGATCTGCACCATCGTGTGCAGCGGATTGACCCGCCCCGGGATCATGCCCGTCTGTACGCCGTCCTGGCGCAGCGGCAGCGCCAGCGGAACGCGACGGCCCGTGCGGACCGTGGCGGCGGCCGCGCGCACCACCTCGTCGGTGATCAGGTTCAGGGTGCCGATCTCGTCGTCGGCGCCCCAGCGGCCCCAGTTGTTGACGCGCTCGGCGAGGTCGAGGAACTCCTGCGGCATGGCGGGCACGGCCGGATCGGTCGACGCTGACATGAGTGCTCCCCGGGGCTTGTCTTCCGGTGTCTGACGGGTCATAAAATCTAACGGTCCGTCAGAAACCGCGGGAAGGGGCCGGTGTGGGGAACTTCTTGGCAGGCAAGGTGGTCGCCGTCACCGGCGCCGGGCGGGGCATCGGCCGGGCGGTCGCGCTCGCCGCGGCGGCCGAGGGCGCGCAGGTCGTCGTCAACGACTACGGCGTTTCGGTCGGGGGCGGCGAGCCCACGAGTGAGGTGGCCGCGGCCGTCGTCAAGGAGATCGAGGCGGCCGGGGGCGAGGCGGTGGCCGTCGCGGACGACATCTCCACGATGGCGGGCGGGCAGCGGATCGTCGACGTGGCGCTCGCCGAGTACGGGCGCGTGGACGGCGTCGTGTGCGTCGCCGGGATCCTGCGCGAGCGGATGCTGTTCAACATGTCCGAGGAGGAGTGGGACCCCGTCGTCGCCACCCACCTGAAGGGCACCTTCACCGTCTTCCGGGCCGCGTCCGCCGTCATGCGCAAACAGGGCTCGGGCACCCTCATCGGCTTCACCAGCGGCAACCACCAGGGCTCCGTCGCCCAGGCCAACTACAGCGCCGCCAAGGGTGGCATCATCTCGCTGGTCCGCAGTGCCGCGCTGGGCCTGCACAAGTACGGCGTCACCGCCAACGCCGTCGCGCCCGTCGCCCGTACCCGGATGTCCGCGGGCGTCCCCATGGAGCTGGCGGAGATCGGGGAGCCGGGGGACGTGGCCGCCCTCGTCGTCTACCTGCTCAGCGACCGGGCCCGGCAGGAGAAGATCACCGGGCAGGTGTACACGGTCGCCGGGCCGAAGATCGCGGTCTGGGCGCAGCCGCGGGAGCTGCGCGCCGGGTACGCCGACGGCGGCTGGACCCCGGAGAAGATCGCCGACTTCCTGCCCGGGACGGTGGGCACCGATCCGATGCCGCTGCTCGCGCGGCTTGAGGAGATGGCGCGGGCCGCGGCGGCGAAGGACCGGCCCAACGCGGGGCCGAACGCCGAGCCCGGCCCCGGCACCGCCCCCGCCTCCGGCTCCAACGCCTAGGCCCCGCCGTGGACTTCGGGTTCGGGCCCGCCGACGAGGACTTCCGGCGGGAGGCGCGGGCGTGGCTGGAGGAGCATCTGACCGGGGAGTTCGCGGCGGCCGCGGGGCAGGGCGGGCCGGGCAGCGAGCACGAGCGCGGGGACGTGCGGCGGGCGTGGGAACGGGAGTTGGGGCGGGGCGGGTGGATCGGGATCGGGTGGGATGCCGAGGGTGACGGAAGTGGCCAAAGCGCCGGGGGTGGCGGCGAGGCGTCCTATGGGGCGCGGCGGGCCTCGCTGACCCAGCAGGTCGTGTGGGCCGAGGAGTACGCGCGCGTGCGCGCGCCCGCCCGGTGCGGCCATGTCGGCGAGAACCTCCTCGCGCCCACCCTCCTCGCGTACGGCACCCGGGAGCAGAAGGACGAGTTCCTGCCGCCCATCGCGCGCGGTGAGGCGCTGTGGTGCCAGGGCTACAGCGAACCGGGCGCCGGGTCGGACCTGGCGGGCGTGCGCACCACGGCCGTACGGGACGAGAACGGCGGCGGCGCGCAAGGGACGTACCGCGTCACAGGACAGAAGATCTGGACCTCCCTCGCGCACGAGGCGGACTGGTGCTTCGTCCTCGCCCGCACGGAACCGGGCTCGCGGCGCCACCACGGCCTGTCCTTCCTGCTCGTCCCCATGGACCAGCCCGGCCGGATCGACGTACGCCCGATCCGGCAGCTCACCGGCACGAGCGAGTTCAACGAGGTCTTCTTCGACGGGGCACGCGCGCGTGCCGCCCACATCGTCGGCGGTGAGGGCAACGGCTGGCGGGTCGCCATGGGGCTGCTCGGCTTCGAGCGCGGCGTGTCCACGCTGGCCCAGCAGATCGGCTTCGCCCAGGAACTGGACCGGGTCGTGCGGGAGGCCCTGCGCGCCGGGGCCGCGGCCGACCCGGTGCTGCGGGACCGCCTGACGCGGCAGTGGGCCGACCTGCGCGTCATGCGCTGGAACGCCCTGCGTACGTTGGGGAGTTCGGGCACCGACGTCGGCTCGCCCAGCGTGGCCAAGCTGCTGTGGGGCGGCTGGCACCAGCGGCTCGGCGAGCTGGCGATGGCCGTGCGCGGGACGGCGGCGGCCGTCGGGCCCGCCGACTGGAGCGCGGACGCGCCGTACGAACTGGACGCGCTCCAGCGGCTCTTCCTCTTCTCGCGCGCCGACACCGTCTACGGCGGCTCGGACGAGATCCAGCGGAACATCATCGCCGAGCGGGTGCTCGGACTGCCGAGAGAGGCCAAGGGGCCGGTGAGGGGTACGCCATGAGGGGCGTGGTGTTCGACGGGGTGCGGGCGGAGGTCGTCGACGACCTGGAGATACGCGGTCCGGGGCCGGGGGAGGTGCTCGTGGCCGTCGCGGCGGCCGGGCTGTGCCACAGCGACCTGTCGGTGATCGACGGGACCATCCCGTTCCCGCCGCCCGTGGTGCTCGGGCACGAGGGCGCGGGCGTCGTCGAGGCCATCGGCGCGGGCGTCACGCACGTCGTGCCCGGCGACCACGTGGCGCTGTCCACCCTGGCGAGCTGCGGGGCCTGCGCGGAGTGCGACCGGGGCCGCCCCACCATGTGCCGCAAGGCCATCGGGATGCCCCAACAGCCGTTCTCCCGGGCCGGGAAGCCGCTCTACCAGTTCGCCGCGAACTCCGCGTTCGCCGAACGCACCCTCGTCAAGGCCGTGCAGGCCGTGAAGATCCCCAAGGAGATCCCGCTGACGTCGGCCGCGCTCATCGGGTGCGGGGTCGTCACCGGCGTCGGCGCCGCGCTCAACCGCGCCCGGGTCGCGCACGGCGACTCCGTCGTCGTCATCGGCACCGGCGGCATCGGCCTCAACGTCCTCCAGGGCGCGCGGCTCGCGGGCGCCACGACCCTCGTCGCCGTCGACGCCAACCCCCAGAAGGAGGCGGTGGCACGGCAGTTCGGCGCCACGCACTTCCTGCCGTCGGCGGAGGGCGTGACCGAGATCCTGCCGAACGGCGCGGACCACGCCTTCGAGTGCGTGGGCCGCGTCGAGCTGATCCGCCAGGCCGTCGACCTGCTCGACCGGCACGGCCAGGCGATCCTGCTCGGCGTGCCGCCCGCGAAGGCCGAGGCGTCGTTCCTGGTGTCGTCGCTGTTCCTGGACAAGTCGATCCTCGGCTGCCGGTACGGATCGTCGCGCCCGCAACGCGACTTCGCGCTGTACGCCGACCTGTACCTCGCCGGGCGGCTGCTCCTCGACGAGCTGGTGACGCGGACGTATCCGGTGGAGGAGTTCGACCTGGCGCGGGCGGACGCGGAGGAAGGGCGGGTGGCGCGGGGGGTGTTGGTGTTCTGAGCGGCGGCTCGACGCCCTGGCGGGCGCCGTGCCCGATGGCCTCGCGGGCTTCGCACCCGGCGGTCCCGCGGGCTCCGCGTCCGGCGCGGGAAAAGCCGTGGGGCGTTGTCAGTGCCGTGACTTACCTTCGTACGCATGAGCTATCGCGACATCGCATCGCGGCGGACCCTCGCCTGGGCGGCCGTGGCCGTGGGCGCCCGGATGCCCGTGGCCATGGCGCCGCTCGCCGTCGTGTTCCTCGTCCGCGAGCGGGAGGGCGGGTACACCCTCGGTGCGATGCTCGCCGCGGTGTACGTGATCGGTGAGATCGCCGGCGCCCCGCTGCTCGGCATGCGGATGCGGGCCGAGCGGGCCAGGCCGCAGCTCGCCGTCGGGCTCGCGGTGGGCGCGGTGGGCTTCGCGGCGCTCGGCGCGCTGCCGGACGCGCACGCCGCGGTGCTCGCGGTCTGCGCGTTCGTCGCGGGCGCGGCCCCCGCCGCCGCGCCCGGGGGGATGCGCGCGCTGCTCACCAGCCTGGTTCCGGAGAAGTCCGTGGCGCAGGCGATGTCGGCCGAGTCCGTGCTCATCTTCCTCATATGGGCGGCCGCCCCGGCCGCCGTCACCGGCCTCGCGCTCGGTGTCGCGCCCGGCCTGCCCCTGCTGCTGGCCGCCGCCCTGATGGCGCTGTCCGTGGCCGGTCTCTGGCTGCTGCCCGTGGGCTGGCAGGCGGACGAGTCCGACCGGGACGGCGAGTCGATGCTGCGCATCATGGCCCGCGCCTGGCCGGTGTACGTGACCGGTGCGGCCAGCCTCTCGCTCCTGGCCCTGGCCGAGCTGGTGCTGCCCGCGCTCCTGGAGCAGCGCTCCACATCCGTCGGCATGTCGGGCCCGCTGCTCGCGGGGCTCGCGGTGGGCTCGGCGGTCGGCTCGCTCGTGTACGGGCTGCGGACGTGGCCGGGGCGGCTGCGCACGCAGAGCCTGGTCCTGATGCTCTCCGTCAGCGGCTGCCTGGCCGTCGTCGCCCTGCTGCCGTCGGTGGGGTGGCTGGCCGTGGGCCTGACGGTCGCGGGCTTCTTCCAGGCCGGCGCGATGCTCACCCGGAACCTGACCCTCCGTGAGGTGTTGCCGCCGAGTGCGCTCGCCGCGGGCTATTCGGTGATGTACGCGGCGGTCGGGGCGGGGTACGCGGCCAGCGGGTCGCTGGCCGGTGGCCTCCTCAGCGTGACGACGCCGTCTACGGCCATCCTGGCCGGGGTCGGGCTGTCCGTGGTGCTGACGCTGGTGGGTGCGCTGGCGGAGGTACGGCCGGGTCCTGCCGGGGGCTCCCCAAT
>NZ_AOPZ01000510.1 GCF_000414115.1 Streptomyces aurantiacus JA 4570 | reverse complement strand
TCGGCCTCGGGCAGCGGCACAGACACCATGCCGCCCTTGCCCGACAGCTCCCGGATGGCGAGGCTGCGCAGCGCCACCACACGAGCCGCGTCCTCCAGCGACAGCACACCCGCGACACACGCGGCCGCGATCTCACCCTGGCTGTGACCCACCACAGCCGCGGGCTGCACACCCGCCGCCTGCCACACGGCGGCCAGCGACACCAT
>NZ_AOPZ01000509.1 GCF_000414115.1 Streptomyces aurantiacus JA 4570 | reverse complement strand
GGGGCCCGCCGACGACGCGGCCGGCGACCCCGTCGGGCCCGCCGAGATCCTCCCGCCCGGGGACCCCCGGGTGCCGGACGCCGCGCACTGCGTGACGGGCGCGCTGCTCGCCGCCCGCGCCCTGGCCCACCCCGACCGCGTGTACGCCGTCTTCGAGGACGGCACCGACTGGACGTACGGGCAGGCGTACGAAGACGCGCGTGCCACCGCCGCGGCCCTGTACCAGTTGGGCGTGCGGCAGGGCGACACCGTGCTGTGCTGGCTGCCCAACGGCCTTGACGCGCTGCGCGTCTGGTACGGCGTCAATCTGCTGGGCGCCGTCCACGTCCCCGTCAACACCGCCTACCGCGGGGGCCTGCTCGGGCATGTGCTCGACAACTCCGGCGCCCGCGTCCTGGTGGCGCACGCGCTGCTCGTCGAACGGCTCCAGCACACCTCGGGCGCCCGGCTCCAGGACGTCGTCGTCCTCGGCGGCGGACCGGACGACCCGTGGCCCGACGCCCTGCCCGGCGCCCCGCGCGTCCACGGTCCCGCGGCGCTGCGGGGCCGGCCGGAGGACTTCGCGCCGCCCGAGCGGCCGGTCGCGCCCTGGGACACCATGGCGGTGATCTACACCTCGGGCACCACCGGCCCGTCCAAGGGCGTCCTCGTCTCCTACGTCCACCACTACTCGACCGTGACGGCGCTGCTCGACGACGACATCACCGAGCACGACCGGTATCTGCTCAACCTGCCGCTGTGCCACGGCGGCGGCACCGAAGTGGCCTACTGCATGCTCCTGTACGGGGGTTCGGTCGTCGTCACCGAGGGCTTCGGGACGAGCGAGTTCTGGGACGTGGTCCGCCGACACGGAGTGACCATGTGCACCCTGCTCGGCGCCATGGTCGATTTCCTGCTCGGCCTGCCGCCCCACCCGGGAGAGGCGGACCACCCCCTGCGGGCCGCCTGCGTGATTCCGCTGACGCGCCAGGCCCTCGACTTCGGCCGCCGCTTCGGCGTGGACGTCTACACCGGGTTCAACATGTCCGAGACGTCGGCGCCCCTGGTGTCGGCGCTCAATCCGCAGCGCGTCGGCAGCTGCGGGCGTCCGCGCCCCGGGGTGCAGTGCCGGGTGGTGGACGAGCACGGCATCGACGTACCGGACGGCGAGGCCGGCGAGCTGGTGCTGCGCGCCGATCGGCCGTGGTCGCTGTTCCACGGCTACCACGGCATGCCGGAGGCCACCGCGGCGGCGTGGCGGCACGGCTGGTTCCACACCGGGGACGCCGTGGTGCGGGAGGCGGGGGGCGACTACTTCTTCGTGGACCGCATCAAGGACGCCATCCGGCGCCGGGGCGAGAACGTCTCCTCGGCCGAGGTGGAGGGCGAACTGCTCAGCCATCCCGCGGTGGCTCTGGCCGCGGCCGTGGCGGTGCCCAGCGATCTGGCCGAGGACGAGATACTCGCCGCCCTCGTGCTGCGGCCCGGGGTCCGGTTCGACCCGGAGCGGTTCATCGCGCATCTGCGGCCGCGCATGGCCCACTTCATGGTGCCGCGCTATCTGCGCGTGCTGTCCGAGCTCCCCGTCACACAGACGGGCAAGGTCCGCAAGGAGACGCTGCGCGCCCAGGGTGTCACTCCCGACACCTGGGACCGGGTGGCCGCAGGGATCGAGGTCACCCGTGACCGCATCCGCTGAACCGGCCGCCGCCGGGCACCGCGTGATCGACGTGTGCGCGCTGGCCCTGGACCGGGAGTGCTGGCGCACGTACTTCCGCGGGCTCGGCGCCGTGGCGCCGACGTATCTGCGCGCCTTCGGCCGCCACGCCACGGCGGTCTTCGGCGCCGACTACGCCCGCTTCCGTGCCCGCCTGGGCGCGGGGGACCAGGACGGCGCCGTCGACCTGCTCGTCGCGGGACAACCGGAACGCGTGGACACCGAGGCGCTGCTGCGGACCATGGACGACAACGGCGTCGTCCACCAGGTCCTGATGAGCTGCGGCGGTGTCACAGCCGACGGGGACGACGTCAACAGCCGGGTCGCCGCCGTCGCCGCCAAGGCGCCCGACCGGCTCCAGGCATGGGCGGGCATCGACCTCACCGACCCCGGGCGGGCCGTCGCGGAACTGGAACGCTGCCACACCCTCGGCATGCGGGGCTTCGCGGTGACCCCCTTCTGGCAGGGAGTCGACCCGCGCGACGCGGCCCACGACCCGGTCTTCGCCAGGGCGCAGGAGCTCGGCATGCCGCTGTGGCTGCACACCGGGCACCATTTCTCGCGGCACGCCGCCGAGTTGTGCCACCCCCGCAACGTCGACTGGATCGCCCTGCGCCACCCCGGCCTGCCGATCGTCGCGGGGCACGCCGCCTGGCCCTGGGTGCTCGAGCTGGTCTCCGTCGCCCAACGCCACCGCCACGTCCACCTCGACATCTCCTCCCACCGGCCGCAGTGGATGTCCCGCCCCGGATCGGGCTGGGAGCCACTGCTCCTGTACGGCAGCACCGTGCTGCGCGACCGGATCCTGTTCGGCTCGGCGACCTGGGTCAACGCCGACCCCGTCGCCGTGCTTGCCGGACAGGTGGCCGCCCTCGGCCTCGGCGACGAGGTCACGGACGGCTGGCTGTACGGCAACGCGGCCCGGCTTCTCGGGCTCGGACCCGGCTGACGCCCGCGTGCCGACCCGCACCCGCGACGCCCGCACTCCACTCCACCCCATCCCGAACCCCCTACCCCCGCCGGCGAGCGCACCCAGCCGCGAACAGAAAGGGACCCATCGTGATCGACCCCGCTGACTACGCCCTGTGGAACAGTGGCGTGCCGCGCCCGTACCTGAACGCACTGTCCCGCGACGACCTGCTCGCCGAGTCCGACGGCGTGCGCGTCCGTGACTCCGGCGGACGCTGGTACCTGGACGGCCGCTCCGGACTGTGGAACGTGACGCTGGGCTACGGCAACACGCGCGTCAAGGAAGCCATCAAGCAGCAGGTGGACAAGCTGCCGTTCGCGAACAGCTACGGCTACGGACGCCCCGCCCAGGTCACCGTGGACTGCGCCGAGGCCCTCGTCGGCCACCTGCCCGAGGGCATCAACCACGTCCGGTTCGCCAGCAACGGCGCCCAGGCGGTGGAGATGGCCCTGCAGCTCTCCCGCTTCCTCAGGCTGCGCGCCGGACAGCCCGAGCGCATGGCCGTGTTCGCGATGTGGGACGGCTTCCACGGGCAGGGCCCCGGCGCCGGCATGGTGACCGGTGTCCCGTACCTGCACCACCAGACCGGCCCCATGCTCCCCGAGGTGCACCACGCCCCCGGGCCGTTCTCCGTGGGCGCGACGCCGGGCGTCAGCGACATGGAGCGGCTCATCACCGAATTCGGCCCGGAGCGGGTGACCGCGGTGATCGTGGAGCCCGTGGTGGGCGAGGGCGGGCACATCCTGTCCCCCGAGTACGTGGGCTCCCTCGCCCGGTTCTGCCGGGAGCACGACATCCACCTGGTCTTCGACGAGGTCGTCACCGGCATGGGCCGCGTCGGCGACTTCACCCGCGTCGGCCAACTGCCCGACGTCACCCCCGACATCATCACCCTGGGCAAGGGCATCACCTCGGGGTACGTGCCGATGTCGGCCGTCGCCATCCACGACCGCCTCTACGACCAGCTGGCGGAGCGGACCACGGGCGACACCGCGCTCAGCGTCGGCTCGACCAACGACGGTCACGCGGTGGCCGCGGCGGCCGCCCTCGCGGTGATCGGGGCCCTCACCGAGGACGGCGTCCTCGAGAACGTACGCCGCCGTGAGGCGGACCTCCTGGCCGCCCTGGCCAAGCTCCAGGCCCAGCACCCCGAGTTGACGGGCTTCCGCTGCCTGGGCCTGTTCTGCGGCCTGGAGCTCGGCGAGCCCGGCGGTCCTTCGTGGTCCCCGGGCAAGGTGAACAAGCTGCGCATGGCCCTGGAGAGCCGGGGCGTGCTCAGCTCCAGCCTGCGCGTCGTGCCCAATCTGATGCTCATGCCGCCGCTCGTCATCACGGAGGACGACGTGGCGGAGATAGCCGGCGCGCTCGACGGCGCGCTCACCGATGTGAAGTCGGGCCGGCTGCCCGAGTCCGGCTTCGCCAAGGCCATGGGATGACGCCCGGGGCCGAGGGACGACAGAGGAAAACGGGGCTTCTCCACGTGATGGAAGGTGAGTGACGAGATGGCCAGTCAGCACACCGGTCGCAAGACCAGCAAGCAGTGGCAGGAAGAGGCGGCGGAGGAGTGGGACCGCTACGCCGACATCTGGGACAGCTGGACGCCCGACGACAGCCGGGACGACGCGGAGGAGGCCGCGGACTTCCTCGCGGCTCTCGCCAAGGGCGGCACGGCCCTGGAACTCGGCATCGGGACGGGCCGCGTGGCGCTCCCGCTGGCGCAGCGCGGGGTGCGGGTGAGCGGCATCGACGCCTCGCCGAAGATGCTGCAGAAGCTCAAGGAGAAGCCCGGCGGGGACCAGATCGTGGCCTTCGAGGGCAACTTCGCCGACGTCGACGTCGAGGAGGAGTACGACGTCGTCTTCATCGCCCTCGCCACGCTGTTCGTCCTGCCCGACCAGGACGAGCAGGCGCGCTGCCTCGCCAACAGCGCCAAGCGGCTCAAGCCCGGCGGGCGGGTCGTCGTCCAGAACATCGTGCCGGACATGACGTACTACCAGCGCGGTCGGCAGAACGACTACGGCATGACTGAGCCGTTCCGCATCTCCGGCCGCCTGGCCGGGCACCCGCGGCTCGCCTGGTTCGAGATGAACCACGTCGACCCGACGACGCAGATGGTCAAGCGCACGGACGTCATCATGAGCGAGAAGGGCAACCGCATCATCGCGGCGACCATGCGCTTCGTGTGGCCCTCCGAGCAGGACCTGATGGCCCGTCTGGGCGGTCTGGAACTGGAGGACCGCTGGGGCGGCTGGCGCAAGGAGCCGTTCCACTACGACAGCAGGGACGCGGTGTCCGTCTACCGCAAGCAGTGACCGACCCCCGTCCAACCGATCCCCGTCCATGAGACTGCGGGCCCGCG
>NZ_AOPZ01000508.1 GCF_000414115.1 Streptomyces aurantiacus JA 4570 | reverse complement strand
CCCGGGCCGCGAGAGCGGCGGGCGCACCGCCTTCGGCCAGCACGGCCGCCACCGCCTCGGTGGTCTCCGGCGCGGGTTCGGCCGCGCCGACCGGGGCTTCGGGCGCGGGGCGGCGCACCGGCTCGGGGGCGGGGGCCGGCCTGCGCGGTGCGACCGGCTCGGTCTCGCGGAACGCGGAGGCGACGGGCTTCTCCCCGCTCTCCACGGCCCGGACGGCCGCCAGCAGGTCGGCCGCCGTCCCCTGAAGCTTCGTGCCCGCCTCCAGGGGGCCCTTCTTGGCGGCCTTGCGCTGCTCGATCCGCTCACGCAACTCCCGCTGCGCGGCGAGCTCGGCCTCGGCCTCGGAGGGACCGCTGTCCGCACCACCGTCCGCGTCGACCGCAGGGCCACCGTCCGCGTCGGCCACATCGCCGGTCGCCTCGGGTGCCCCCTGCGCCGCGGTCTCGTCGTCCCCCGCGCCCGCGTCGCCCGCGCCGGCCGCAGGGCCAGTCGCCTCGGCCTCGGCCTGCCCCGGCACTTCGGCGCCACCGGCATCGGCGGCAGCCGCACC
>NZ_AOPZ01000507.1 GCF_000414115.1 Streptomyces aurantiacus JA 4570 | reverse complement strand
GGCGGCCGCCCGCCGGGCCGCCCGCGCTCGGCGAGCCCGCGGCGCAGAAGACGGAGTGCGAGGAGTGGTACGAGCGCGCCGCCGAGCAGGGGCACCGGCGCGCCCAGGTCCGCGTCGGCATGCTCGCCGCGGGGCGCGGGGACGTGGTCGAGGCCGCGCGCTGGTACCGGCTCGCGGCGGGGCTCGCGGCGGAGGCCGGGAGCCGGAACGGGGCGTTCAACCTGGGGCTGCTCCTCGCCCGGGAGGGCAGCGAGCCCGAGGCCGCGCTGTGGTGGACCCGGGCCGCCGACGCGGGACACGGGCGGGCCGCGCTGCGGCTCGCGCTGCTCTACGCGCGGCGGGGGCAGCTGGCGGAGGGGCAGCGGTGGGCGTCGCGGGCCGTCGAGCTCGGTCCCGCGGAGGTGGCCGAGCGAGCCGCCCGGCTGCGCGAGGCGCTGCGGCAGGAGCTGACGGCCTAGGCCGTTGAAGCGATTTGCGCTGGTCGTGGGCTTGGCGTACTGTTACGAACACAACGGCGCGGGGTGGAGCAGCTCGGACTCGCCGGCGCGGGGTGGAGCAGCTCGGTAGCTCGCTGGGCTCATAACCCAGAGGTCGCAGGTTCAAATCCTGTCCCCGCTACTGAAAAGATTGAGGGCCGGATCCATGAGGATCCGGCCCTCAGTCGTATGCGGCCAACCCGCCTCTCCGGCCAACCCGCCCCGCCGACAGTCCGCCGGCGGAACGGATGAAGGGCCCGGCACCTCACAGTGCCGGGCCCTTCATCCGTACAAAGCGTCAGAGCGTCGCTACGCGCTCGCGGAGCAGTTCGGGCACAGCCCCCGATACGTGACCTCCACGTCCGAGATCGTGAAGCCGAAGCGCTCGGAGTCGGGGAGCGCGGACAGCGGATTGCCGGTCGGGTGCACGTCGCGGATGGCGCCGCAGCGGGCGCAGACCAGGTGCTGGTGCGGCCGGTGCGCGTTCGGGTCGTACCGCTTGGCTCTGCGGTCCGTCGAGACCTCGAGCACCTCGCCGAGCGTGACCAGCTCGCCCAGGGTGTTGTAGACGGTCGCCCGGGAGATCTCCGGCAGCTTCGTGACGGCGCGGGCGTGGACCTCGTCCGCCGTCAGATGCACGTGCTCTCCGTCGAGGACCTCGGCCACGACGCGCCGCTGCGCGGTCATGCGCCAGCCGCGTCCGCGCAGTCGTTCCAACAGGTCACTCATGAAGCCAGCCTAACAGGCGAGGGACCTAGGTCCCGAACGGGTGTGACTTTGGATGCTTACTTGACTTAGACAAAGTCTATCGTAGGATCGAGTTCGGCATACGCCAAGGGATTCGGCATACGCCAAGGGACAGGACTTGCAGGAAATGACGCAGGAGGCGCACGTGACGCAGGGACCGCTCACCACGGAGGCCGGCGCGCCGGTCGCGGACAACCAGAACAGTGAGACCGCGGGCGTCGGCGGTCCCATGCTGATCCAGGACCAGCTGCTCCTGGAGAAGCTCGCGCACTTCAACCGGGAGCGCATCCCGGAGCGCATCGTGCACGCGCGCGGCGCCGGCGCCTACGGCACGTTCACGGTGACCGCCGACGTCACCAAGTACACGCGGGCCAAGTTCCTCTCCGAGGTCGGCAAGCAGACGGAGACGTTCCTCCGCTTCTCCACGGTGGCCGGCAACCTCGGCGCGGCCGACGCGGTCCGCGACCCGCGCGGCTTCTCGCTGAAGTTCTACACCGAGGAGGGCAACTACGACCTCGTCGGGAACAACACCCCGGTGTTCTTCATCAAGGACGCCATCAAGTTCCCGGACTTCATCCACACCCAGAAGCGCGACCCGTACACGGGCTCCCAGGAGGCCGACAACGTATGGGACTTCTGGGGGCTGAGCCCCGAGAGCACGCACCAGGTGACGTGGCTGTTCGGCGACCGCGGCATCCCGGCGTCGTACCGGCACATGGACGGCTTCGGCTCGCACACGTTCCAGTGGAACAACGAGGCGGGCGAGGTCTTCTGGGTCAAGTACCACTTCAAGACCGACCAGGGGATCAAGAACCTGACCGCGCAGGAGGCGGAGCTGCTCGCGGGCAAGGACCCCGACTCCCACCAGCGCGACCTGCGCGAGGCCATCGAGCGCGGCGAGTTCCCGTCCTGGACCGTGCAGGTGCAGATCATGCCGGCGGCCGAGGCGGCGGAGTACCGCTTCAACCCCTTCGACCTCACCAAGGTGTGGCCGCACGAGGACTACCCGCCGATCGAGATCGGCAAGCTGGAGCTCAACCGCAACCCGGAGAACATCTTCGCGGAGGTCGAGCAGGCTATCTTCAGCCCCGCGCACTTCGTGCCGGGCATCGGCCCGTCCCCGGACAAGATGCTCCAGGGCCGCCTGTTCGCGTACGGAGACGCCCACCGGTATCGCGTCGGCATCAACGCCGACCACCTCCCGGTGAACCGCCCGCGCGCCACGGAGGCACGCTCCCACGGCCGCGACGGCGTGATGTACGACGGCCGCCACAAGGGCGCGAAGAACTACGAGCCGAACTCCTTCGGCGGCCCGTTCCAGACGGACCGGCCGCTGTGGGCCCCGGCCGCGGTCACCGGCGGCACCGGCAACCACGCGGCTCCGAACCACCCCGAGGACAACGACTTCGTGCAGGCGGGCAACCTCTACCGCCTGATGTCCGAGGACGAGAAGGCGCGTCTGATCGAGAACCTCGCGGGCAACATCGCGGGCGTCTCCCGTGACGACATCGCCGAGCGCGCCATCGACAACTTCCGCCAGGCGGACGGCGACTTCGGCAAGCGACTGGAGGCCGCGGTCCAGGCCCTGCGCGGCTAGAACCCCAGCCCCTTGCCGTGGGTGACGGGCCGGATCCCCTCGGGGGTCCGGCCCGTCCGCGCTGCTCAGGCCATCGTCGCCGCCTGTCGGCGCACCGGTGCCCAGCAGCGGATGATGTCGCGTACGGAGACGATGCCGGCCGGCTCGTCGCCCTCGAGCACGATGAGGTGCCGGAAGCCGCCGTGCGACATCGCGTCCGCGGCGTCCTCCAGGGTCCAGGTCGGCGCCGCGAAGACGACGTCCGTCGTCGTGTGCGTACCCGCGGTCTCGTGGTCCGGGTCCTGGCCGAGGCCGAGGGAGTTGAGGACGTCGCGCTCGGTCAGGATGCCGAGGCCGTAGGTGTCGGGGTCGAGGACGACGGCCGCGCCGACACGGCGGGCCGCCGCGCCGACACGGCGGGCCGCCATGAGGCGGGCCGCCTGACGGAGGGTGTGGGCGGGGCCGATGGTGAGGACCACAGTGCTCATGGCGTCGCGGACGAGCATGGGCTGAAGCCACCTCCTTGGTGAATCCGTGGTCCGCCCGATGCCGAAGGATTGCCTCCGCTTCATTGCGGAGGCAGGGGGTCCCAGGCGCCGGTTAGAGAACGGGTTCACAAGTTCACAAGTGGGGGGACTCTCAGAGTCGCAGGCCCGCGGGGCGTCAACAAGGGGGCGTACGCGGTCAGTTCGCCGCGCGCCGGAAGCGCCGAAAGCGCCGGAAGTGCTGCTTCACCTCAGTAGCGCTGGTTCAGGTAACCGAGCAGTTCGCCGTGGAGCAGGCCGTTCGAGGCCGCCGCGTTGCCGCTATGCGGGCCCGGGGTGCCGTCGAGGCCGGTGAAGCTGCCGCCCGCCTCCGTCACGACGATCGCGGTCGCCGCCATGTCCCACAGCGAGAGCTCCGGCTCCGCGCAGATGTCGACCGAGCCCTCGGCGACCATCATGTACGGCCAGAAGTCGCCGTAGGCGCGGGTGCGCCAGCACGCGCGGGTGAGGTCGAGGAACCCGTCGAGGCGCTGCTGGTCCTCCCAGCCGCTCAGCGAGGAGTACGAGAACGAGGCGTCCTGCAGGCGCGAGACCTTCGAGACGTGCAGCCGCGTCGCGGACGTCAGACTGCGGCCCGTGTACGCCCCGCCGCCCTTGGCGGCCCACCAGCGGCGGCCGAGCGCGGGCGCGGATACGACCCCGACGACCGGCTGATAGCCGCCGTCACCCGCCTCCATGAGGGAGATCAGCGTGGCCCAGACGGGCACGCCGCGTACGTAGTTCTTGGTGCCGTCGATGGGGTCGATGACCCAGCGGCGCGGGCCCGTGCCCTCGATGCCGTACTCCTCGCCGAGGATCGCGTCGCGCGGCCGTGCCCGCTGGAGATGGCCGCGGATGAGCTCCTCGGCGGCCTTGTCGGCCTCGCTCACCGGCGTCATGTCCGGCTTGGTCTCGACCTTGAGATCGAGGGCCTTGAACCGGTCCATGGTCGCGGCGTCGGCGGCGTCCGCGAGGACGTGGGCCAGGCGCAGATCATCGTGGTAGTCGGGCATGGGTGAACAGTATCGATCTCGTTTCGCACGGGCCACAACGCGTATCGGGCGGCGCCCGCCGGAACCCTTGACAGTGCCCGTGGGCGCGTCAACTCTGACGAACATGACCGCACGGGCCGACCGGGCCCTGGGCAGCGGGAGGCGACGATGCCTGCAGCGCGGGAGTCACTGCTCGACGCGGCCTACACCGCGCTGGCCAGGCGGCCGTGGGCCGGGGTGCGGATGGTCGACGTGGCGGCCGTCGCCGGAGTGTCCCGGCAGACGCTCTACAACGAGTTCGGCAGCAAGGACGGCCTCGCGCGGGCGCTGCTCCGGCGCGAGACGGACACGTATCTGCGCGGTGTCGAGCGGGCGCTCGCGCAGGCCCGCGACCCCGTCGACCGGCTCGCCGCGGTGAGCGCGTGGACGATCGGCGCCGCCCGCGACAACGTGCTGGTGCGTGCGGTACTCACCGGCTTCTGGACCGAGCGGCTGCCCGCGCCGAGCCGGGCGGCCGTGTCCAGCTCCCCGGTCCCCGCCCAGCGCCGCGCGGACGCGGGCGTGCCCACGCCCGCCGAACTCCTCACCCAGGTCAGGGACCGCGCGATGGCCGCCCTGGTGGAGCGGGGCCGCCCGTCCGAGACGGAGGACCTGGCGCGGGCCTGCGAGAGCGCGGTGCGCGTCGCGCTGTCGTACGTGGTGGCCCCGGCGGGGCGGGAGGAGGACCCGGCACGGCTGGTGCGGCGGGTGATCGCGGGGGCGGCGGGGCGTTGAGGCACTGAGACGCCCGTCCGCCTCAGTGGCCGAGCCCGGGTGTCAGTGGGCCGACCCCGAAAGCTGGAGGCCGATGACGCCGACGATCACCAGCGAGATCGAGACGATCTTCAGCGTGGACACCAGGTCACCGAGGAAGATCATGCCGTAGATCGCCGTGCCCGCCGCGCCGATGCCGGTCCACACCGCGTACGCGGGCCCCACGTCCAGCTTCTTCAGCGCCAGCGTCAGCAGACCGAAACTGCCGAGCGCGAACGAGGCGAACGCGATGGTCGGCCAGAGCCGGGTGAACCCGTGGGACAACTTCAGGCAGACCGCGAAGCCCGTCTCGAGGATTCCGGCGACGATGACCAGCAGCCACGCCATGGTTGTGCCTCCCACGTCCGTACGTTCCGTGACCGCTTCACCAAAGCTTGATTCAATCTTGGTGCGATTATGCACTTACCGGCGCGGCGGGGGCGTAAACAACGCGGAGTTGACGGGGGTCAGTCGCCCTCGCGCCGTTCCCGCGTCGACAGGAGCCGCCGCAGCGAATACAGCCGCGCCGGATCCGCGTGCCCCTCGGCCACCCACGCGTCGAGCGCGCAGTCCGGCTCGTCGTGGCTGCACGCGCGCGGGCAGTTCTCGGTGCCGGGCTCCAGGTCCGGGAAGGCGTGGATGACGCGGGACGGGTCGACGTGGTGCAGCCCGAAGGAGCGCACGCCCGGGGTGTCGACCACCCAGCCCTCGTCGTCGGGCAGCGGCAGCGCGAGCGCGGAGGTGGTGGTGTGCCGGCCGCGGCCGGTCACCGCGTTCACATGGCCGGTGCTGCGCCGCCGCTCCGGCGGGACCAGGGCGTTCACCAGGGTCGTCTTGCCGACGCCGGAGTGGCCGACGAACGCCGTGATCTTCCCGGCGAGTTGGGCGCGCACGCGGTCGGCCGCGTCGCCGTCGGCCAGCTCTTCGCGGCTGGTGACGACGTAGGGGATGTCCAAGTCGCCGTACAGTTCGAGGATTTTGTCCGGCGGGGCCAGGTCCGACTTGGTCAGGACGAGCAGCGGGGTGAGCCCGCCGTCGTACGCCGCGACCAGACAGCGGTCGATCATGCGGGGGCGCGGCTCGGGGTCGGCGAGGGCGGTGACGACGGCGAGCTGGTCGGCGTTGGCGACGACCACGCGCTCGTACGGATCGTCGTCGTCGGCGGTGCGGCGGAGCACCGAGGTGCGCCCCTCGATGCGCACGATGCGCGCGAGGGTGTCCTTCTTGCCGGTCAGATCGCCGACGATGGCGACGCGGTCGCCGACGACGGCGGCCTTGCGGCCCAGCTCACGGGCCTTCATCGCCGTGATGACGCGGTCCTCGACCAGGCAGGTCAGCCGGCCGCGGTCGACGGTGAGGACCATGCCCTCGGCGGCGTCCTCGTGCTTGGGGCGGATGTGCGTGCGCGGGCGGTTGCCCTTGCGGTTGGGGCGGACGCGGATGTCGTCCTCGTCCGGGTTCTTGCCGTAGCGGCGCATGATCGTGATCGCCCGTCAGTTCCCGAGCATCCCGGCCCACAGTTCGGGGAAGTCGGGCAGGGTCTTGGCGGTCGTGGCGACGTTCTCGATCCGCACGCCGGGCACGGCGAGGCCGATGATCGCGCCCGCGGTGGCCATGCGGTGGTCGTCGTACGTGTGGAAGACGCCGCCGTGCAGCGGGCGCGGGCGGATGTGCAGGCCGTCGGCGGTCTCGGTGACGTCGCCGCCCAGCTCGTTGATCTCCTTGGTGAGCGCGGCGAGCCGGTCCGTCTCGTGCAGCCGCAGGTGGGCGACGCCGCGCAGGGTGGAGGGCGAGTCGGCGAGGGCCGCGACGGCGGCGATGCCCGGGGTGAGCTCGCCGACCTCGCCGAGGTCGACGTCGATGCCGTGCACCGAGCCGGAGCCGGTGAAGGTCAGGCCCTGCTCGGTCAGCTCGCAGGAACCGCCCATCTCGGTGAAGATCTGGCGCAGCGCGTCGCCGGGCTGGGTGGTGCGCGCGGGCCAGTCGGGGATGGTGACGCGGCCGCCGGTGATCAGGGCCGCCGCGAGGAACGGCTGGGCGTTGGACAGGTCCGGCTCGACGGTCAGGTCGCGGCCGAGCAGGGCGCCGGGCGTGACCCGCCAGACGTTCGGCTCGCCGCCAGCCTCGGGGGTGTCGACCTGGGCGCCGGCGGCGCGCAGCATGTCGACGGTCATGCGGATGTGCGGCATGGAGGGCAGGGCGCTGCCCACGTGACGTACCTCCACGCCCTGGTTGAAGCGCGGGCCCGAAAGCAGCAGCGCGCTCACGAACTGGGACGACGAGGAGGCGTCGATCTCGACCTGACCGCCGTCCAGGGCGCCGCCGCCGTGCACGGTCAGGGGCAGCGCGCCGGCGTTCCCGAGCGAGCTGTCGTCGATGCGGGCGCCGAGGGCGCGCAGCGCGTCGATCACGCCGTGCAGCGGTCGTTCGTACGAACGGGGGTCGCCGTCGAAGCGGATGGGGCCGTCGGCCAGCGCGGCGACCGGCGGCAGGAAGCGCATGACCGTGCCCGCGTTGCCGACGTCGACCGTGGCGGGGCCCCGCAGACCGGACGGGATCACGCGCCATGCCTCGCCGGAGCCGTCCTGGCCGCCCGCGACGGCGGAGCTCGACGACACGGTCTCCTCGATGCCGACGCCCATGGCGCGCAGCGCGGCCGCCATCAGAAGAGTGTCGCGCGAGCGCAGCGGGCGGCGCAGCCAGCCCGGCTCGTGGGCGAGCGCCGCGAGCACGAGGGCACGGTTGGTGACCGACTTCGAGCCCGGTACGTGGACCGTCGCGGCGACGGCTCCGCTCGCGTGCGGGGCTGGCCAGAGGGCGGTGTGTGTCGGGTTCACGGTCATGCTCACACTTTAGTGGCTGGCACCGACCGCAGATCTTGATCAAATGTGGCGAAACTCAGGCGAAACAGAGAACTGGTACGCCCCGGACTACGTCGCGAGCAGCCAGCGGCCGCCGCCTATCAGCGCGCACAGCGAAACGGCGTGGAACAGGAACAGCCACATCCCGGCCGGAACATGCGTCAGCCGCGACAACTGGTCCGCGTCGGAGTCCCCGGCTCCGCCGTGCCTGCGCTTGGCCTGCAGCTCGAACGCGGGACGTACGCCACCGAGCAGCAGGAACCACACCACGGCGTACGCGAAGGCCGCCTGCACGTCGGTGTTCGCGAGCCAGGAGACGCCCAGGAACACCCCGCCCGCGATGATCACGGTGAGCGCGCCGTAGGCGTTGCGGATCATCACCAGCATCGCGATGAGCAGGGCGGTGGCGATCCACAGCAGCGCCGTGATGCGGCCCTCGCCGAGCAGCGCGGCGCCGCCGAGGCCGAGCAGCGGGGGCGCGGTGTAGCCCGCGGCGGCGGTGAGGATCATGCCGAGGCCGGTGGGCTTGCCGCGGCTGACGGTCAGGCCGCTGGTGTCGGAGTGCAGCCGGATGCCGTCCAGACGGCGCCCGGTGAGCAGGGCCACCAGACCGTGGCCGCCCTCGTGGGCGATGGTGACGGCGTTGCGGGCGACGCGCCAGACGCCGTGCGGGACGACGACCGCGAGCGCGACGACCCCGGCGGCGATCACCAGCCACTGCTCGGGCGCGGGCTGCGTACCCGTGAGGCGGTCCCAGAGGTCGCCCAGGCTGGCGGAAGCGGTCGTGTGCATTGCTTCGTTGGCTCCCTGTCGTAGGCCGCGGCGTGGCAGTGTTGCACGTATGTGCGGACGGTATGCATCGAGTCGTGGACCAGAGGATCTCGCGGGCATCTTCGAGATCGAGAAGTGGGAGCCGGAAGAGGCCCTGGAGCCCGACTACAACGTCGCTCCCACGAAAGAGGTCTACGCCGTCCTCGACCGCCCCCTTAAAGACGCCGAAGAGCGCCGTCCGGTTCGCCAGCTGCGCAAGCTGAAGTGGGGGCTCGTGCCGTCCTGGGCGAAGACGCCCGAGGGCGGCGCGCGGATGATCAACGCGCGCGCCGAGACGGTGCACGAGAAGCCCTCGTACCGCCGGGCCTTCGCCGCCCGGCGCTGCGTCATCCCCGCCGACGGCTATTACGAGTGGGTGACCGGGCAGGCCGAGCGGGACCTGGAGGTCGAGGGCAAGAAGAAGCGGCCCCGCAAGCAGCCGTACTTCGTGACGCCGGCCGACGGCTCGGTGTTCGCCATGGCCGGGCTCTACGAGTTCTGGCGGGACAAGACGCTGCCCGACGAGCACCCCCTCGCCTGGTGGGTGACGTGCTCCGTGATCACCACGGAGGCGGAGACGACCCCGCTGGCCGCCGCCCCCGAGGAAGGCCCGAAGGCCCTCGCGGACATCCACCCGCGCATGCCGCTGATGCTGACGCCCGACCGCTGGGACGCCTGGCTCGACCCCGCCCGCACGGACGTGGACGACCTGCGGTCCCTCCTGGAGCCGCCCCCGGCCGGGCTCATGCGCGCCTACCCCGTGTCCACGGCCGTGAGCAACGTACGCAACAACGGGCCGGAGCTGCTGAAGGAACTGGAGGGTCCGGAAGAGGGCACACTCTTCTGACGTGACCAACAGCAAGTCTTCTGTCGTGGCCAAGGCCAAGAGCAAGAGCGAGACCGTCGAGACGGCCGCCGGTGTGGCGCGGATCACCTGGTACGCGGCCAAGAACGCCCGGCTCGTCCTCGCCGCCGGCCACGGTGCCGGCGGCGGGATCGAGGCCAGGGACCTCCAGGCCCTCGCCGCCGCGCTGCCCGCGCACGGCGTGAGTGTCGCCCTCGTCGAGCAGCCCTGGCGCGTGGCGGGCAAGAAGGTGGCGCCCGCGCCCAAGACCCTCGACGTCGGCTGGCGCGGCCTGTGGCCCGCGCTCACGAAGCCCGGCCTCCCGGTGATCGCGGGCGGCCGCAGCGCCGGGGCCCGGGTCGCCTGCCGCACCGCGTCCGAGCTGGGCGCCGCCGCCGTGCTCGCGCTCAGCTTCCCGCTGCACCCGCCCGGCAAGCCGGAGAAGTCACGGGCGGACGAACTCCTGGGCGCGGGCGTGCCCACCCTCGTCGTGCAGGGCGGCAACGACCCCTTCGGCAAGCCCGCGGAATTCCCGAAGGGAAATGCGTACGAACTCGTCGAGATCCCGTTCGCCGATCACGGCTTGGCCGTACCGAAGAAGGCGGACATCTCACAGGACGAAGCCGTGAAACGCGTCACGGACGCCGTCGTCACCTGGACGGGAATGCTGATCCGGTGACGGCTGTTGTCCCGTACAGACCACACACGCTGTTCGTACAAGAGGGAGTCCGCCGCATGGGTTCGACCATCTGCCCGAACCGCTCCAGCGCCTCTGACCTGGAGTGGACCGTGCTGAGCGCGCCCAAGGCCGCCCCTATTCGGGCGGCGCGCGGTGCGGGTCGTCGTCTATCCTCCGATTCGAGTGGAGTCGGCATCGGTTCCACCACGTCGTTGTCGGAGGAGGTGGGTCCGGTCGCTGGGACCGACGCAGGGACCGAGCACGGCCAGGCCGAGCAGTCCGGGCAGCCCGAGGGGTCCGAAGAGACGGCCGCGCAGCGTACGGCCCGCTTCGAGCGGGACGCGCTGACGTTTCTCGACCAGATGTACTCCGCGGCGCTGCGCATGACGCGCAACCCGGCGGACGCCGAGGACCTGGTGCAGGAGACCTACGCCAAGGCGTACGCGTCGTTCCACCAGTTCCGCGAGGGCACCAACCTCAAGGCGTGGCTGTACCGCATCCTCACGAACACGTTCATCAACTCGTACCGCAAGAAGCAGCGCGAGCCCCAGCGCAGCGCCGCCGAGGAGATCGAGGACTGGCAGCTCGCGCGCGCCGAGTCGCACATGTCCACCGGACTGCGCTCGGCCGAGTCGCAGGCGCTCGACCACCTGCCGGACTCCGACGTGAAGAACGCGCTGCAGGCGATCCCGGAGGAATTCCGCATCGCCGTCTATCTCGCGGACGTAGAGGGCTTTGCGTACAAGGAGATCGCCGACATCATGGGTACACCCATCGGTACGGTGATGTCCCGTCTTCACCGCGGCCGCCGCCAACTCCGCGGCATGCTCGAGGACTACGCGCGCGACCGCGGCCTGGTCCCGGCCGGTGCCGGAGAGTCCACGAACGAAGCGAAAGGCTCGGGCTCATGAGCTGCGGAGAGCCGCACGAGACTGATTGCAGTGAAGTCCTGGACCATCTCTATGAGTTCCTGGACAACGAGATGCCGGACAGCGACTGCAACAAGTTCAGGACGCACTTCGAGGAGTGCTCCCCGTGCCTGGAGAAGTACGGCCTCGAGCAGGCGGTCAAAAAGCTGGTGAAGCGCTGCTGCGGCCACGACGACGTGCCCGGTGACCTGCGCGCCAAGGTGATGGGCCGGATCGACCTGATCCGCTCCGGCGAGGCCGTGCCCGACCACGACCTGACGGCGGCGCCGGTGGACGGCACGGCAGCGCGCGAAGTCTGACCGTTTCTCTTGTTTCTTCTGCCGTTTCTCACTCGAAGGTGCTAATTCGCGGCTGCGAGCCGTGCCGTGCCCGAACCCCGTTCTAGTCTCCGGACCTGAATCGGGGAGGTGGTGGCCATTTCTTCATGGCGCTCGGTGCCCGCACGGGCCCGGGGGTACGTCCTGTGCGCCGCCCTCGGCGGCGCCGCCTGCGTCGCGCCCGCGCTCCGCCCCGACACCCGCTGGTCGGTGCTCGCGCTGCTCGCCGCCCTGTACGCCGGGGGCGAGCGCGCCGTGCGCCGCGACGTCGCCGCCCGCACCTTCTTCCCCGTGCTGCTCGCCGGGATCTTCCTGCTGCCGCCCGCCGCGGCCGCGCTCGTCGCCGTCCCCGGCGCGCTGTGCGCCCCCGTCGAGCGGCA
>NZ_AOPZ01000506.1 GCF_000414115.1 Streptomyces aurantiacus JA 4570 | reverse complement strand
CGGCCCTGGGCGGCCCCCGGCCCGCCGCCCCCGCGAGCCCCGCACCGGCACCGTCCCCCGGCGAAACCCCGCAGCGCCCCGCCCCCGCCGCCCGCGCCCGGGTGACCCCCGACGGCGGCGTGGCCATGAGCCTGACCCACGGGACGCTCCCCCAGGCCGACGCACCTCTGAACCTGGTGCTCCGCCGCCGCAAGGACCCCACCCGCCGGGAGGTCGCCCTCCCGGTACCACCGCCCACCCGCGCGGCGGAAACCGTCGTCACGCTCGACCGCGCGGCGGGGCACACCCTCCCGGAGGGCCGCTGGGACTGTTACGTCGTCCCGCGCGGCACGGCCGACCGCCACCGGCTGCGTGCCGAACTGGTGGAGACGGCGGCCCTCCTGGCCCTGCCTCCCCTGACCGACGCGCGCGGCGTGTCCGCGTGGATCCCCTACACCACGGCCGACGGCTATCTGGCCCTGCGCACCTGGCTGCGTCCCGCGCACGCGGAGGTGGACCACATCCTGATCAGCGAGACCTCCGCCACGGTGACGGCGACGCTCCTGGGCGACGCCCGTCTCCCGCCCGAGGGCGCGACGGTCACGGCGTCCCTGCGCTCGACGGACCCCGACCCCACGCGCGTCTTCGCGATGCCGGTACGCCTCGTGTCAGCCGCCCGATTCCAGTTCACGATCCCCTACGAAGAGGCCCTGGCCCACCGCCGCGCCACCCAGGACCCCGACTTCTGGGACCTGCGCCTGCTCCCGGCCCCCGCGGCCGCCCCGGTCCCCGTCGGCCGCATCGCCGGAGACCTGGTCGAACGCAAGAAGCCCGACACCCGCCCGTCCCGGGACCTCCCCCACCCCACCCACGGCCCGACCCGCGTCAAGCCGTACTTCACAGCGACGAACGCCCTGGCCCTGAGCGCCCGCCCCGCCTCTGAAGGTCAGCCCGCTGTGTCCGTTCCCTAGGCCGGAGCCGTCTGCCCCAGCGAAGAAGGCGCCCCCGCCGCGGTCGCGAGGCCCCCGGATTCCTCCGGGGGCGGGGCCGCCTGGGAGGCCAGCCGCTGTACGTCCCGTGCCGTTCCCGTGACCCCTGAGAGGAAGCCCTGGGCCCGGGGCGATGCCGAGTCCGTGAGCCAGGTGGGGTCGATGTCCATGACGGCGACCTTGACGTCGGTGCCGGCCAGGGCGAGGGGGAGGGTGTGGACGACGGTGGAGGGGAAGCTGAGGATGGTGCGACCGATGGGGCCCCGGCGGGCGATGAGTTCCAGGGGGAGGTCGGGGCGTACGACCTGGAGGCCGGTGTCGACGGCCAGGCGGTGCAGCTTCTCGGAGCTCTCGCGGCGGTGCGCGAAGTAGCGGGCCGCGCCGTGCGTGCGGGCCAGTGCCTGCACCGCCTCGATGTAGCGGTCCAGGTCCACCACGCCCGTCTCCACCAGGGACGTGCCGACCAGGTCCGCGCCCTTGGTGATGCGGGGCGGGCCGAAGCGGGCCCGGGTCCAGGAGAAGGAGTTGACCGTCACGGTCACCCCGTCCGGGGGCGTCTCGATCGGCATGGAGGAGAAGACCTCCACCCGGCGGTCGCCGCTCGGGCTCGGCGTCAGACGGCGGCGTGCCTTCGACGACACCGGCATGAAGACGACGTCGCGCGGGCCGGGGCGGCCGCCGCGGCGGTGCCAGCGCACCAGGCGTTCGCCGCGCGCCAGTTGGGAGATGAACTCCATCGTGGCGGTGCCGTCGTCCACGACCACCAGGTCGCGGGCGCGCGTGATGGTCAGCAGGAGTTGTACGTAGCGGGAGAACGGGTCGCCGATCACTATCCGACGGGCCCGGCGCAGCGGTCCGGCGAGGCCGCCGATCGTGTGGAAGGGCGCGGAGGCACCCCCGCGCGCCTCCTCCCAGCGCACATGGAAGCCCTCACCGCGCGCCAGTTCGGCCATGCGGCGGAGCTGGCCGCGGGTCATGGGGTCGGTGGGCGAGAGGACGACGAGGGTCAGCTCCTCCGGCGGGAGGTCACCGCCGCCCAGGTGCGGCGGGAGGTCGCCGCCGACGGTTCCGGAGCCCGCGCCTCCGCCCCGCCCCGTCGTGTACGCCCACTCCAGAACATTGAGCAACTGCACCGGCGACTCCACGAACGCCAGCGTCCCGCGCCGGGTCGTGGCGGCGCGCCGACCGCTTCGTACTGACATGAGTCCTCCCGTGCACAGCGGTGCGGCGGCCACCCGTGAAGCCGCCGAAGCCGGCGCCCCGGTGTTCTCCGGGGCGCCGGCGGTCCGGCGGGGGCTGCCCGCCGGTGTGAGGTCGAAGGGGCCGGGCGTCATGTCCGGCACCTGCCCACCGTGTCTGACGGTGCGTCAGACGGCGACCGGCTCACGGTCGCCCGTCTCGGTCTCGGCGACGACGCCCGCGACGCGGCGGAGCTTCTTCATCGGGCCGAGCTCGGACTCGTACACCTTCTTGACGCCGTCACCGAGGGACGCCTCGATGGTGCGGATGTCGCGGACGAGGCGGGACAGGCCCTGCGGCTCGACGGAGGCGGCCTGGTCGGAGCCCCACATCGCGCGGTCCAGGGTGATGTGGCGCTCGACGAAGGTGGCGCCCAGGGCGACCGCCGCGAGGGTGGTCTGCAGGCCCGTCTCGTGGCCGGAGTAGCCGATCGGGACGTTCGGGTACTCGGCCTGGAGGGTGTTGATGACGCGGAGGTTCAGCTCCTCGGCCTTCGCCGGGTACGTCGACGTGGCGTGGCAGAGGAGGATGTTGTCCGAGCCGAGGACCTCGACCGCGTGCCGGATCTGGCGCGGGGTGGACATCCCGGTGGACAGGATGACCGTGCGGCCCGTGGCGCGCAGGGCGCGGAGCAGCTCGTCGTCCGTCAGCGACGCGGAGGCGACCTTGTGGGCGGGGACGTCGAACTTCTCCAGGAAGGCGACGGCCTCGGTGTCCCACGGGGACGCGAACCAGTCGATGCCGCGCTTGGCGCAGTGCTCGCTGATGGCCTGGTACTCGGACTCGCCGAACTCCACGCGGTGGCGGTAGTCGATGTACGTCATCCGGCCCCAGGGGGTGTCGCGCTCGATGTCCCACTGGTCGCGCGGCGTGCAGATCTCCGGGGTGCGCTTCTGGAACTTCACCGCGTCGCAGCCGGCGTCGGCGGCCACGTCGATGAGCGCGAAGGCGTTCTCCAGGTCACCGTTGTGGTTGATGCCGATCTCGCCGGTGATGTAGACCGGGTGGCCGGGCCCTGCGGTCTTCGAACCGAGGGTGCGCAGGCGGTCGTTGGAGGCCGTGTTGCTCATGGCAGGAACTGTCCTTAACTGTTGAGGGAGGGGCCGAGGATCCAGGCGGCGATCTCTCGGATCGCGCCGTCACCGCCGGGTACGGAGGTGACCGCGCGTGCGGCGCCGCGCACGACGTCGTGGGCGCTCGCGACCGCCACGGGCCAGCCGACAAGGCCGAAGCACGGGAGGTCATTGACGTCGTTGCCGACGTAGAGCACGCGCTCGGGAGCGATGCCCTGCTCCTCGCACCACTGCTTCAGTGCGAGGTCTTTGCGGTCGATGCCGTGCAGGACGGGGATGTTCAGCTTCCGTCCGCGCGCGGCGACGACCGGGTTCTTCTCCGTGGACAGGATCAGCAGCCTCAGGCCCGACCTGCGCAGGGCCGCGATGCCGAGCCCGTCACCGCGGTGCACGGTGACGAACTCCCGTCCGTCGGAATCGATCAGCACCCGGTCGTCCGTCTGGGTGCCGTCGAAGTCGAGTACGACCGCGTCGATGTCGTCGCGGGTCGGAAGCGCCCCGTCGCGATCCGCGTCGAAGAGCGGGGCGAGGGCGCGGGCGCGGGCGAGATCGTGCGGGTCGTCGATCTCCAACACGCGCGCCGGATCGGTGCGTACGAGTTCGGTGTGGCCGAAGAAGCGGTGCTTGTGCTCGCGGAAGCCGGTCGCGGCCATGCCGTACACCGCGCCGGTCTCCAGGAGGTCCTGGGGGCGGTCCTGGCGGCGCGGGCGGAACGACTTGTCGTGGTTCACGCCGTAGCCGCCGGAGGTGACGGTGTCGGTGACGACCTTGGTCGCGCCGCCCTCGGCCGCGGTGGCCTCCTCGATGGCGGGCGGCTCGTCGCCCGCGTCGCGCCAGATGAAGCCGTGGAAGGGCGCGACCGTGTGCGCGCTGTCCGCGCCGCCCCGGGTGATCGCCCCGACCACGCCGTCGACGTCCTCGCGGGTGATGAAGGGGCTGGTGCACTGGACGAGCAGGACCACGTCGACCGTGACGCCGTGCCGCTCCTCGTACCCGTCCAGCGCGTGCAGGACCGCGGCCTCGCTGGTCGCCGTGTCACCGGCGATCGCGGCGGGGCGGAGCACCACCTCGGCGCCTGCGGCGCGGGCCGTCTCGGCGATCACCGTGTCGTCGGTGGACACGACCACGTCGGTGACCTGCGGCGAGGCCACGCAGGCGCGCACCGCGCGGGCCACCAGCGGGATGCCGCCGACCGGCGCCAGGTTCTTGGCGGGAACCCCCTTGGACCCGCCGCGCGCGGGGATGACGGCGAGGACGCGGCGTACCGGTTCGCCCTCTGGGTGGGGCTTGGACATGGAGGCTCCTTCAGGGGTGCCTGGTGGGGGGCTTGTCGGCGGGAGCAGTGGGGGATTCAGCCGGTCCGCTCCGGCTGCGGCCTGCGGCGGGATCACGGGGCGCCCGTCCGCACCCTGCGGCGGCGTCACAGCTCGCCCATCCGTCGGATGACCGGCGCGACGCGCTGCACGCCGTGGCGGTAGGCGCCGCGGGCGGCGCTGCGGACCGCCTGCCGGACGGGGCCGGGCTCGCGGTCCGCGGCGGGCGCGCCCGGCAGCGGGCCTGCGTCCGGGCCGAGGTGGTGGCGGGCGAGTATGCCGGGCAGATAGCCGGGGGCGGTGACCAGCGTGTAGTACGGCCGGATCGGCTCAAGGGAGCCGTCGCGGGACCGCTCGGTCAGCTCCGCCACGCGCTTGCGGGCCGCGTCGAAGGCCGTCTCGTACGCCCCGTCGGCGGCGACGCCCTGCCGCGCGACCCACTCGGGGTCCGGGGTCGGGCTGTGCCCGGCGTCGAGCTGGTCCCAGGAGGCGAGGCAGCCGGAGCCGATGAAGGCGTGGTTGCCGAGCGCCTCGCGCACCCCGAGGTCGGTGAGGACGGCCGTGGGGATGCGCCGGTGCAGCGCTTCCAGCGCGGCGGTCGAGCTGACCGTGACGAGCAGGTCGGTGCGGTCGAGCACCTCGCCCATGTGCCCGTAGACGAGGCGGAAGTTGGGCGGCACCTCCTCGCTGCGCACCAGCTTCTGGTACGGCAGCTCCTCGATGTGCGTGGTGTGCTCGCCGGGCTTGCTGCGCAGCTTGAGCAGGACCTCGCGCTCGGGGTGCCGCCTGGCGTGCTGGACCAGGCGGGACAGCAGGTAGCTGCGGTCGGCGCGCTTCTCCGGCACGGAGGGCTGGGCGGCGAAGACGACCGTGTGCGGCTCGCGCGGGGCGTACGGCTCGCCGCCGAGGAACGGCAGCGCGGCCTCCACGACACCGGACGCGTCGGCGCCCACGCCCTCGTACACATCGCGGAAACGCTCCGCGTCCTGGCGGGAGTTGGCGAGGACGACGTCCGCGCCGTGCCGGAGCAGCAGCCCGTCGGCGAGCTTCTCGTAGACCACGCCGACATAACCGGTGACGACGACCGGGCGGCGGGCGCGGCCGTTCCAGACGCGGGCGAGGCCGTGCAGGACGGCCTGGACGGCGCCGCCGACGAGCGCGAGGACGATGATGTCGTACGCGTCGTCGTCGCCGCTGTCCCGGCCGTTCGGCCGGGTGGCCTCGATCGCCTTCAGGAACTCGATGGCGGTGACCTCGCGCAGGCTGTCCGCGCGCACACCCACCTCTTCGAGCTGGCGGGGCGTGGGGGTGGCCCGGCCGCGCAGCAGGTATCCGTCGAGGTGGAGGCCCGCCCGGTCCCGCCCGTCCGCTGCCCGCACCGTGTTCGCTGCGGCCTCTGCGGCCTCCGTGGACCCCGCGAGGCGGCTCGCGGTGAGCGAGCCCCATTTCCATCGGGTGTCGGAGTCGGCGAGCACGGCGACCCGCGTCGTCTTGTTGCTTACTGGCACATCGCAGACGCTAGGAAGGCATTCCGATTGATGGCCCAACTCAGGTGCAACAAACGGTTAACAGCGTGCCGACGAATGGCGAAGCGGCCCGCCAAATGGGTGACGGGGTGCCCGGTTAACCATTCCGCCACGCTTCGTTCACCTGACATCCCACCCTGGGTCAAGACGAATGCCGGGCCGACACCTAACGTCTCGCACGTGGTTAAGCTCTCCGTCATCGTGCCGTTCTACAACGTGCAGCAATACGCGCCCGACACCTTGAAGTCCCTGCACGCGAACGCGCGTGACGACTTCGAATTCATTCTCGTCGACGACTGTTCGAAGGACGAGACGCCGGACATCCTGGAGCGTGCCGCGCGCGAGCTCCCGGGCGCCGTCCATCTCAGACATGAACAGAACGGGGGCCTGGCCACGGCCCGCAACACGGGTCTGGACGCGGCCCGTGGCGAGTACATCACCTTCCTCGACGGCGACGACTGGCTCGCGCCCGGGTATTACGGGCAACTGGTCGCGTCCATGGAGGAGTTGGGCTGCGACTTCGTCCGCACGGACCATGTGCAGTGCACGGCGCGCGCCCGCAGTGTGCACCGGGTGCCGCACGGCCTGCGCGGCGTGGTGATGTCCCCGCGCGACGTCATACTGCCCGCCGACCGCTCCACGTCCGTGGACTACGCCTTCGCCTGGGCCGGCATGTACCACCGCCGCCTGCTCGACCAGGGAATTCTGCACTTCACGCACGGGCTGCGGACGGCCGAGGACCGGCCGTGGATCTGGCGGCTGCACCGCGAGGCGAAGTCGTTCGCCGCCCTGGGGCTGCTCGGTGTGTTCTACCGGCGCGGCGTCTCGTCGTCCCTGACGCAGATCGGCGACGTCCGCCAGCTCGACTTCATCAAGGCGTTCGACCAGGTGGTGCGGGAGACGGCGGAGGACCGCGACGCGGACATCCTGCTCCCGAAGGCCGTGCGCACGTACTGCGCGATCATTTCCCACCATCTGGGATCCATCGAAAGGTTCGAGCCGGCCGTGGCCCGGAAACTGAAGTCGCTGAGCGCCGCCGCGCTCAAGCGCATGCCGCAGGGCGTCCTCGACGAGGCCCTGGACTCCATGGACATGCAGCGCGCGACGCGGCTGCGCCGGCTGCGCCGGCGTCCCGTCGCCGCCGGGGAGGTGGCCGCGTGAGCCCCGCAGGCCAGGCCGTGGGCGATCCCGTGCGCGACCCGCACGCCGCCGCTCTCGCCGCCGCGCGCCCGGACGCCCGCCGCCGCACCACGCAGATCTTCTTCGCGTCCACGCTGTACGGCGTCGCCACGCTGGCCGCCGCCCTGGACGCCGACCGCTTCGGCCCGGCCGACCGGCGCGTCCTGCTGATCGCCAACAACGCGGCGACCCCGGAGACCACGCCGTCCGTCGACACGATGCCGGGCTTCGAGCGGCTGCGCTCCCGCTTCGACGACGTGCTGTCCTGGAACGCGGCGATCTCGCCGTTCCACCCGGGCGCCTGGTCGCCCCGCGGCGACGACCTGCCGCTGTGGCAGCGCTATCTGCGGCTCGCCTGGGACCTCGGCGACGACAACGTCGAGCTGGCTGTGGAGTCGATCCAGGTCCACCCGGCGCTCGCGCTCGCGCAGATCTTCACGGGCGCGCCCGTGGACGTCTACGCCGACGGCCTGATGAGCTACGGCCCCACCCGCAACAAGATCGACCCGCTGGTCGGCACCCGGGTGCGCCGCCTGCTCCACCTCGACCTGGTGCCCGGCCTCAAGCCGATGCTGCTCACCGAGTTCGGCGTCGAGCCCGAGGTCGTACCGACCGACATCTTCCTGAAGGTCCTCGGCGAACTCGCCGCCGGCCCTGAAAGCACAGCCGAGTCGGGCGCGCCGGACGCGCTGCCCCAGGTCGAAGGCCCTGCACTCCTTCTCGGCCAGTACCTCTCCGCGCTGAACATCCTCACCGCCGAGGAAGAGGAGGACCTGCACGCGCGGATGCTGCGCGGCGCGGCCGCGCTCGGGCACACCCGGGTGGTGTTCAAGCCGCACCCGACGGCCCCGGCGCGCTGGTCGCGGCAGTTGGAGCAGGAGGCCGAGCGGCTCGGCGTCGAGCTGACCGTCCTGGAATCGCCGGTCCTCGCCGAGGTGCTCTACCAGCGGATGCGGCCCGCCCTCGTCGTCGGCTGCTTCTCCACGGCGCTGCTCACCGCCTCGGCGTTCTACGATCTGCCGGTGGCGCGCATCGGCACGGAGACGCTCCTGGAGCGCCTGAAGCCGTACGAGAACAGCAACCGCATCCCGGTCACCCTGGTCGACGCGCTGCTGCCCGACCTCGGCGACCGCGCGGCCGTCACCGGGGACCGCCGCGAGCCGGACCTGGCGGCGCTGTCCGCCCTGGTGCGGGCCGTGGGCTTCGCCATGCAGCCCAAGATCTACCCGAGCCTGCGCCCGGCCACGGAGCGCTATCTCGCGGCCCACCTGAACGACCGCACCTTCCGCTACTTCAAGAAGCGCCGGCTGACCGCGCTCGCGCTGCCCGGCGGGATCCCGGTGCAGCTCGCCTTCATCCCGCGGAACGCGGCGGTACGGAAGGTCGCGCGGCGGGCACGGTCGATCAAGCGGGCGGCCCTGGGCTGACGCGGGGGTGCGGGGCGCGGAAATGCCCCGCACCACGGCTGCGGGTAAGGTGAAAACCCGCTCACGTTCACGGGGAATTCACCTCCCCGGGGCTTCTCGGCCGTCCCGCGGATGTCCAAAAGCAGCATTGCGGCACGCGCCTTGACCGTGCCCGGGGTATCTCCTAGCGTCCTCGGGAACTTGCGTCCGCAACAAGAGAGTGGTTATCCCTCATGCCTGCTGCGCACGACACTTCCGCACTTCCCCGAGAGCTCAGCGACGTTCCCGGCTGGTTTCCGAATCTTGACCAGGTGCTGTTCGACTGGTTTCTGACCAGACAGGAGAGCCGCGGAGTGCGCGGCGATCTTCTGGAGATCGGCGTCTATATGGGCAAGAGTGCGATATTCCTCGGCCATCATCTGCGGGACGGCGAGGACTACACGGTCTGTGATCTTTTCGAGGACGAGGCACCGGACGGCGCCAACAAGGCGGAGTCCAACAAGTCCTATCCGACGCTGACGAAGCAGGTCTTCGAGCGGAACTACCTGTCGTTCCACGACGCGTTGCCGCGCGTCCTGCGCGGGCCGAGCTCGCTGGTGCCCGACGAAGTGCCGCCGAAGTCCTGCCGGTTCGTGCACGTCGACGCCTCGCATCTGTACGAGCACGTGTACGGCGACATCGGCGCGGCCAGGGACGCCCTGCTGCCCGAGGGGGTGGTGGTGCTCGACGACTTCCGCTCCGAGCACACGCCGGGCGTCTCCATCGCGGCCTGGGAGGCGGTGCTCAACCGGGGCCTCAGGCCGATCTGCCTGAGCACCCAGAAGCTGTACGGCACCTGGGACGACCCGGCTCCCGTGCAGGAGGAGCTGCTCGCCATGGTCCGCGGGCGGGACGACTGCCACCTGAGCGTGCAGGAGGCCGCCGGGCACCGGATCATCCGGGTCAAGTCCAAGAAGGGCATGCCGGCCCCCGCGTTCCCCCCGTCGCGACACCACCGCGCCCCGGAGCCCGCCGCCCGCACCGCCCCGCAGTCCCCCGCGGCCGGCTCCCGCAGGCCCCCCGCCGCCTCCTCCCGCGCCCGCCGGATCGCCGCCGACCTGCTGCCGCCGGTCGTCACACGCGCCGTACGCCGGGGCCGCGCGAGGTAGCCCCGATCCCGGAGCCCGTGGAGTTGACCTCAACCAAACTTGAGGTCCTACGTTCGTACGCATGACGAACACGGACACGAACACGAACGTAAGCACGGACTCGAAGGCGAACACGATCGCGAAGGGCGGGCCCTTCAGCCCCTCCCACAGCGATGCCGAGCTGGTCAACCAGCCGATCGGCTACTGGAGTTCGGCGGCCGGCAAGGCCGTCGTCCACCACATCCGCACGATGCTCGCGGAGAACGGGCTCACCCAGCCCCAGTGGTGGGTCCTGAACCAGCTCGCCGGCCACGAGGCGGGCCGCGACCGCAAGGAGGTCGTCGAAGTCCTGCGCGGCTACCTGGAGTTCGGCGAGGGGCCGCTGCACCACGACATCGACGCCCTGATCGGCCGCGGGCTGCTCACCCAGGAGACGCAGGACGGGCCGCTGCGCATCACCGAGGCGGGCACGGCGTTGCGGCAGCGGGTCGCGGCGTTGCAGCAGCGCACCCGGGAGGAGATCCACGAGGGCATCGACGACGCCGACTACGTACGGGCCCTGAAGGTGCTCCAGCGCATGATCTACAACGTGGACGGCCACGCCTGGCACCACTGACGGGCCCGGCGCGACGGCGCCCGGGCAGGCTTCCCAAGCATTCGCTCATGGGAAACACTTCGGGGAGTGATGTCCAGTGGAGTGACGTGGGGGATGCGATGAGCAGGGGCGCGATAGCCAGGGGGCGCGCGGCGGCGGGGGCTGTCGCGGCCCTGACCCTGGCGTGCGGGTGCACGGCGCAGGCCGTCGGCGCGGGCGGGAAGGGCGAGAAGTCGCCACCCGCCCGCACCTCTTCGGACAGAGCCGCCAAGTCGGCGCCCACGCCCAGGAGTTCGCCGACTCCCGAGCTGCCGAGGATGAAGTCGCCCGTTTCCCGGGCGGAGTTGCCCCCGTCGAAGGTGCCGAGCGCGCCGCCGCCCCGGCCGCGGCCGCGGGTCAGCACGCCGCCGCCCCCGCCCGAGCCCGGGCCGACGCTCCTGGCCCGTGGCCAGGACGGCAAGAAGGTGCGCGAACTCCAGGCGCGGCTGCGGCAGATCGGCTGGTTCGGGCAGCACCCGACGGGGACGTACGGACCTGTCACGGCGACCGCCGTCGAGGGCTTCCAGGGCAAGCGGGGGCTGCTCCGCACCGGTGCGACCGACACCCGCACCTGGCTCCGCCTTGTCGCGATGACGCGCGAGCCGACGCGGCACGAGCTGTACCCCGACGGCGGCATGCCGCCCGCCGAGCCGGACCGGCGCTGTCTGACCGGCCGTGTCATGTGCATCAGCAAGGAGAGCCGCACGCTGACCTGGATGATCGACGGCAAGGCCGTGACGACGGTCGACGTGCGCTTCGGCTCGGAGTACACACCGACGCGCGAGGGCGAGTTCCGGGTGTTCTGGAAGAACCGCGACCATGTGTCGACGCTGTACGACACCCCGATGCCGTACGCCATGTTCTTCAGCGGCGGCCAGGCCGTGCACTACTCGTCGGACTTCGCCGCGAGGGGCTACAACGGCGCGTCGCACGGCTGCGTGAACGTCCGCGACAAGAAGTCGATCGCGAAGCTGTTCAAGCAGGTCGAGAACGGGGACCGGGTGGTCATCTACCGGTAGTCACCGGTGCGGATGTGGGCGCGGGCGGAATCGGGGGAACGTATTCCGCCCGCGCCATTGGCACGGAGCCGTAGGTACGGGGGGAACCCCGGCTCGTGCGCAGCCGATGACCAGTCGGCTCACTTATTACTGCGTCACTGATTCAGAAAACGTCACACCCTGGCGGTGCGGCCTGGGTCACACTTCCGTGACGCCGTGCGGGTCAGAGGGTCGGCTGCGCGCTGTACGAGGCCGACGGGCGCGGGAACGGGGCGGGCAGCTTGATGGGCGGGGCGTGGCCGCCGGAGCCGCCGGGGCCTCCGGAGCCGCCGCCGCTCTGTCCGTCGCCGGGGCCGTGGGCCCCGCCGCCGTTGGCCCCGCCCGCCGTTGTCGTCGTCCCCGTCGTCGCCACCGCCGCCGTCGCCGCCGCCGTGGTTGTCCTTGCCGCCGCCCTTGCCGCTGTCCTCGCCGCCGAGGACGCGCTCGCAGAACTTGTCCACGCGCGCGGGGCCGCGGGCGAACTCCTCCAGCCTGCGGCGCTTGTCGCCCTGGAGCTCACCGCTGCGGTACGCCTGGCAGTGCGCGACCATGCGCTTGTACCACTTCTTCCGGGCCTCGCCGCGGTTGTGGCCCTCGTCCGGGCCGGGGCCGGTACCCGGGTCGGTGCCCGGCTCGTCGGCGGGCTCGTCGCCACCGCCGGTACCGCCGCCCCCGCCGGGGGTCTCGGTGCCCTCGGGCGGGGCGCTGGTCTCGGGGGCCTTGGTGGTGTCGTCCTCCAGGACGGAGCTGTCGTCGTCGGGCAGTTCGTCCGGCGGGTCGACCGTGTCGTCCGAGGGCGTGCTGAGCGGCTGCTCCGGCGTCGCCACCGGGGACGCGCTGGTCGCGGGCCCCTGTTCGTTCCGCTGGAACGGCGAGGGGATCACCCCGGTCCCGGCCGCGACGGCGACCCCGCCGACCATGCACGCGGCCAGCGCGGCGGCCGCCCCGAGGCGCACGGGGCGGGCCCAGCGGG
>NZ_AOPZ01000505.1 GCF_000414115.1 Streptomyces aurantiacus JA 4570 | reverse complement strand
CAGGCGGGCCTCGGCGCGCAGGCCGGGCCAGCTCGCCGCGTCCGCGCCGACCCGCACGGCCTCGTGCGCGAACACCTCCGCGCAGGCCGTGAACTCCTCGACGGCCCAGCGCGCGCCCAGGTCGCTGCGGAAGTGCGCGGCGGAGCCGTGGCCGTCGGCGACGGCGAGGACGACGGCGCGGCCGCCCGCCGTCGGCTTGGGGCCGCCCGCCGTCGGCTTGGCGGCGCAGCTGTCCTGGCTGTACCGCTTGGCGACGCCCTTGACGGCGCCGTGCAGCAGTTCCCAGTCGCCCACCGGCGTGGGCGTCTCGCGGACCGCGGTCACCAGATCTCGTCGTCTCCGTCCTTGGTCAGCGGCGGGCCCACCGGCGCGGCGGGCTTGGCGTCCTCGACCTTGGGGGTCGAGGCGTCCTTCACCACGGCCGTGGACATCCAGCGGATGGCGGCGGCGAGCTGGCGCGGGTTCTTGGCCTGCAGCGGCTCCAGTTCGGGGTTGGCGAGGAACTCCTTGAGCATGCTCTTGTCCGCGTCGTCGCCGATGGCGACGGCGACGCGCACGGCGCGCTTGCCCCAGGGCGTGCTGTCGATGGCGCGCAGACCGGCACGCCAGTCGTCGGTGGGCTGGCCGTCGGAGGCGAGCGCGAGCACCGGGGGCAGGGCGCGCTGGGGCATCGGCGGGGTCTCCAGGGCCCCGGCGGCGAGCTTGAAGGCGGCACCCATGTCCGTGCCGCCGTACGTGTGCACGTCCTCCCAGGAGAAGCTGTCCACCGGTGTGGGCTCGCCGACGTGCCAGCTCGCGCCGCTCGCGAACGAGATGGCCCGCACGAGCAGCGAGGCGGCGGGGTTGGCGTCGGCGGCCTGCTGCATCTCCGGGATGGCCTCGCGGATGGCGAAGTTCAGCTGGCCGATCTTGCCGTTCACGCTCATGGAGCCCGAGCAGTCGAGCATCCAGATGAAGTGCACGGGGCGGCTCGCCATGGCGCCGCCGGGAATGTTGTCGGCGATCACGCTGGTGTCGCTGGTGCTGTTGATTCGGCTCACGCTGGTCCTCTCCAGGTGGATCACGTCGGTGCTGTGCGGGGTGTTTCCGGTGCCGTGGTGGGGCGTGATGCGGGGTGGGGGGGCGCCTACCCGCCGCGGAGGCTGTCGCGCCAGGCGTTCCACTCCTTGAGGCGCTCCTCGCCCTGAACGTCGAGGACGGCGTTGGCGACGCCGCTCAGCGCCTCCTCGTCGAGGCCCGCCACGACCGGCCCGAGGATCTCCCGGAGCAGTTCTTCGGAGACGCGCCGCCAGTCGTGGCTGACACCGGGGCCCGACAGCGGCCGCCACAGGAAGTAGTACGCGCCGACCTCGTGCGGCCGGACCGGAAGGTCCCGCGCGAGCTGGTCCTGCTTGGCCTCGTCCAGCATCAACTGCCGGTAGGGCAGGAGCAGTTCGGGTCCGGCGTGGATGAGGTGACGGAACACGGGCTGCCGGGCGAGCTGGTCGGCCTCGGCGTGCACGAGGGCCCGCGCGACGAGCGCGCCGACGCCGTGGCGCACGGTGTGGCCGAGGGGCGCCGCGTCGACCATGAGGGCCTGGAGCTTGGGCACCTCCTGGCGTACGGAGAGCCGCTGGTCCGCGAGTTCCTGGGCGAGGACGAGCAGTTGCGCGGTGGCGCGCTCCTGCCGGTTCAGGCGGTCGTGGAGCATGTCGCGGGCGAACGTGACGGTCTCGCGGTCGACCCGGTCGGGCGCCGTCACCAGGGCTCTCATGTGCCGTCCGAGGCCCGCCTCGATGAGCAGTCGCACCGTGCAGGTGCGGGCCACCCAGGGCAGTTCCGCGGGTTCGGGCGCGCCGCCGGGCCAGACGAGCCGCCACATCTGCGCCAGCGTCGCCGCGTCGGTCACGCGGTGTCCCCGCAGGACCTCGGTGAGCTTGGCGAACAGCGCGATGCCGCGCAGGCCGTTGCCGGGGCCGCTCCAGCGGGCCGTCGCCTCGGCGAGGCGCAGCGGCAGCGGGGAGTTCTCGTCGAGGTTGCGGCGCAGCCAGTCGCCCTGCGCGGAGGCGGCGAGTCCGCGCAGCAGGTTGAGCCGCCCGAGGCTGCTCTCGCCGCCGAGCAGACCGAGGACGCGGCGGGTCAGTGACGCGTCGCCGACTGCGTCGAGTACGCGTACGGCGCGTGCGCGGGTGGTGTCGTCGACGTCGCGCAGGGCGCGGGAGAGCCGGTTCGTCGCGGCGTCGAGCCCGCGCCCGTCGTCGGCCCCGACCGCGGCCACGAGCCGCAGCGGTTCCACCCATGCCTCCATGGGGTCGCGCAGGGCCCGGCGCAGTTCCTCGTCGACGTCGCCGCCGTACTCGGCGCGCAGCACCCGCGCGGCATCCGCGCCGAGCGGCAACTCGGCGCACGCGGCCGCCAGTTCGCCCACCAGGTCCTGTGGTTCTGCGGCACCGAGCCGGTGCCGGGCCAGCGCGAGCGCGAGGGGCGCGGCGAGGTCCGGGGCGTGCCGGGCGATGTCCCGGCAGAGGGCGGTGAGGGCGAGCAGCGGATCACCGCCGCTCGCCGGCACCGACGCGACCGTCCAGACCATCGCGACCAGCGCGTCCACGGTCTGTCTCGCCTGGTCGCCGGGCAGCCCGGCCACCTCGGCGCCGGAGAGGAGGCCCGCGTGCAGCAGTGCCGGCACGAGTCGGCTCGGCGCGAACGGGCCGCCCTCGGGCCCGAGTTCGGCGCCGTCCTCCTCGCCGGCCTCCGCACCGCCGTCCCCCGCCCGCGGCACCGGCGCCCCGGCGGTCCACAGCCGCGCCGTCCAGGTGGCCCAGGTGTCGGTGAGGGGCGGGCTGCCGGGGCCGTCGAGGCCGTCGTGGACGCGGTAGAGGTGGTCGAGCACGGTGTCGTCGAAGCGGTCGAAGGCGGCGTCGGGTCCGATGCCGACGATGTGCTGCGGGGCGCGGCCGGGGTCGGCGGCGCGGGTGGTGAACGTCAGCGAGGGGACGTACGCGGGCGGCAGCGAGGCGCAGGCGAGCGCGATCCAGCGGGCGACGGTGTCCGGGCTCTCCTCCGCGACGACGAGCTGGCGTCCCGCCGGGTCGTCGAAGAGGCGGCGCACGTCGGCGAGGAAGGGGGCGACGCGCGGCTCGTGCGCGCGGGCGAAGCCGACCAGCTCCTCGCGGCCGAAGTAGCCTCCGGAGCCGGGGAGTTCGTCGTCGGGGTCCCCGGCGTCACGGACCACGTGGGCCGCGAGCAGGGTGACCGGCCACTGCTCGACGAACAGGGCGGTCTCGGGCTCGGTGAGGTGGATCGCCCGGACGCCGCGACCGGCGTCGACGGTGCGGCACAGCAGGCTGGCGCCGTCCGGCAGCCTGCTGAAGCTGAACCGCGCCTCCCCACCGAGCCCGCCCCCACCGGGCCCACACCCGGCCCCGACGGCCAACTCCACCCATTCGGCAACCTCCGCGGCCCCGCTGGGCTCGGCATCGGGCTCCGGGCCGGGGCGGGGGCGGGGGCCGGGGACGGAAGCGGGACTGGGGTCGGGGTCGGAGCCGGACGCCGGACCGGGGTCGGGGTGGTTGCCGGAAGCGGGGCCGGAAACCGGGCCGGAGTCGGGGTCGGGGTCAGGGGCGAGCGGGGCATCGGACGAAGAATCCGCCACGGAATCGGAAGGGGCACCGGGCCCGGATCCGGGCTCGGCTTCCGGCACCGCCCCGGACGCGGATTCCGGCACCGCCCCGGACACGGATTCCGGCACGGAACCGGCCACGGGTTCCGACCCCGAACCGGCCACGGCTGCGGGTCCCGACCCAGACACGGAGCCTGACTCGGCTTCCGGCCCCGCCCCGGACACGGAATCCGGCACCGCCCCGGACACGGATTCCCGCCCCGGCCCGGCCACGGGTTTCGGCACCGACCCGGACACGGATTCCCGCGCGGAGCCGGACGCGGGTCTCGACCCCGACCCGGACACGGGTTTCCACCCCGAACCGGACACGGGTTCGCCCCCCGCCCCGGACACGGGTTCCGCCCCCGCCCCGGACACGGACGCAGGACCCGGCCCGAAGCCGGTTTCAGCCCCGGGGCCCATCCCGACGTCGGGCTCCGCGTCGGATCGGGGCCCCGGACGGGGACGGGCGGGGACGGGGATCAGGCGGACGGCTCCGGTGATCGGCTCCTCGTCGAGCCGATAGCTGAGGTGGCGGATGGCCATGCCACATTGTGACCATCCGCGGCGGCCGCCCGCAGCCGGTCGGTCAACTTCCCCCGCTCACGGGCGGTTTCGCCCCCCGCACCCGCCCGGCGGGCCCCGCACTCTTGCGCGACCCCTCACCCCACGGCCATCGTGGCGGTCGTGACCGCCTTCATCCTTCCCCATGAGCTGCTCGGCGACGGCCCGCACAAGGTGATCGCCGTGCACGGCTGGTTCGCGGACCGCTCGGCATACGCGCCGGTGCGCGCTGACCTCGACGCGGACGCCTTCCAATACGCCCTGGTGGACCTGCGCGGGTACGGCGAGGCCAAGGGCGCCGTCGGCTCGTACACCACCGGCGAAGGCGCGGCGGACCTGCTGGACCTGGCCGACCGGCTCGGCTGGGAGCGGTTCTCGCTCGTCGGGCACTCGATGGGCGGCAGCGTGGCGCAGCGCGTGGTGGCGCTCGCGCCGCGCCGGGTGCGGCGGCTCGTGGGCGTCTCACCGGTGCCGGCGTGCGGACTCCCGCTGCCGCCCGAGCAGTGGGAGCTGTTCGCGTCCGCCGCGCACCTGGCGGACAACCGGCGGGCGATCATCGACTTGACGACGGGCGGCGCGCGCCCGGCCGCGTGGCTCGACCGCATGGTCGCGCGCTCGTTCGCGTGCAGCGACGCCAAGGCGTTCCGCGCGTGGCTCGACTCCTGGGCGCGGGAGGACTTCCACACCCGGGTGGCGGGCTGCCGAGTGCCCGCGCTCGCCGTCGTCGGCGCGCTCGACCCCGCCCTGTCGGCGGGCCTGATGCGCGAGACCTGGCTGACGTGGTTCGTGCGCGGCGAGCTGGTGGAGCTGCCCGGCGCGGGCCACTACGCGGCGGACGAGGCGCCGCTGGACCTGATCCGGGCGGTGGAGGACTTCCTGCGGGCGGACGAGGGTACGGCGGAGACGGCGGACGGACAGCCCCCGGCCGAAGCGGCCCCGTGACCGCACCGTCCGGCGCCCCCGGCGCCTCCGGCGCCCCCAACGTCCCCGGCGTCCCCGGCGTCCCGGGCGTCCCCGACGTCTTCGACCCCCGTCTGTACGCCGAAGACGTCCCGTACGACCGCTACCGCACCCTGCGCGACCACCACCCCGTGGCCCGGCAGGAGGAGCCGCCGGTGCTCGGCTGGCCCGCGGGCCCGGGGTTCTGGGCGGTGACCCGGCACGCGGACGTGACGGCCGTGCTCAAGGACACGGATACGTACTCCTCGTATCTGGGCGCCACCCAGATCCGTGACCCGGACCCGGCGGACCTGCCGTTCATCCGCCGCATGATGCTCAATCAGGATCCCCCCTGGCACGGCAGGCTGCGCACCTTGGTGAGCCGCGCGTTCACTCCGCGCCGCGTCGCCCGATTCGAGGCGCTGGCGCGCGAACGCGCCCGCGCGCTGCTCGCCCGGGCGGTCGACGAGGCGCGTGCCGGGGACGGCACCTGCGACCTCGTCGCCACGGTCACCGACGACTACGCGCTCCTGAACCTCGCGGACCTGCTCGGCGTACCGAAGAGCGACCGCGGCCTGCTGCTGCACTGGACGCAGCGGGTGATCGGCTACCAGGACCCGGACGAGGCGGGCGAGCCGGTGCTCGGCCCCGACGGGCGGCCGGTCAATCCGCGGTCCCCTGCGATGCTGGCGGACATGTTCGCGTACGCCGCCGAACTCGCCGCGCACAAGCGGCGCCACCCCGGCGACGACATCCTCACCACGCTCGCCACCACGCCCGAACTGAGCACCGCCGAACTGGAGATGTTCTTCTTCCTGCTGACGGTCGCGGGCAACGACACCGTGCGCGGCGCGGCGCCCGGCGGGGTGCTCGCGCTGGCCGGGCACCCCGGTGAGCTGCGCCGGCTGCGGGAGGGGACGGCCCCGGTGGCCGTGGCCGTGGAGGAGCTGTTGCGCTGGCATCCGCCGGTGCTGAGCTTCCGGCGCACGGCGGCCCGGGACACGGAGCTGGCGGGGCGGCGGATCCGGCGCGGCGACAAGGTGGTGGTCTTCCACGCCGCGGCCAACCGCGACGAACGGGTGTTCGCCGACCCGGGCCGCCTCGACCTGACCCGCGATCCGAACCCACACGTGTCGTTCGGCGGCGGCCCGCACGTGTGCCTGGGGGCCCACTTCGCCCGGCTGCAACTCGCGGCATTCTACGAGGAGTTGCTGGACGCGATGCCGAACCCCCGACTGGCCGCGCCCCCGCGCCGTCTCGTCTCCCACTTCATCAACGGCCTGAAGACGCTGCCTCTGCGCGTGATGGACTGAGCGCCCGCCCCGGCGGGGCGGGACAGCCGCGTCGGATACCGTTCGGGAAAGATCATCCCGAACACGGAAGCGAGAAGCGGGGCCATGCACGCGGCAGCCGAAGACGACTACCACGACGACGTGTTCCCGGTCGTCCCGGCGCCGCGGGACGGCACCCGCTGGGAGGCGCCCGCCGACCTGGAGCAGCATCTGTACGAGCTGGTCGAGGCGGACGACGGCTACGGCTATCTGCGGGCCCTCGCCGTGGAGGGCGTCTACCGCCCGGTGCCGCTCACCGACTTCGCCGCGGCGCCGGACGCCCCGCCGCTGTTCAGCGTCGAGGTCCCGGACGGCCGCAGGGTGGCGCAGGTGTACACGTCGGGCCTCCTGCCGCGCCCGCATCCGGACGTCGTGTACGAGTACGTCACGCTGGGCACCCTCGCGCGCGAGTGGCCGGACGACATCGACGTGATGGTGGTCAACACCCGGACGCCGTGCGAGCAGTACTACCTCACCACGGACGAGGAGCGCGAGGTCTGGGCCGATCTGCACGACGAGCACCACCGCGAGGGCCGGATCGACGACCGCGTCGACACCCGCCGCACGGGCGCGCCGGACGGTCCGGTGCTGCACGGCCTGGCCTGCGGCGCCCACCTGTGCTTCGCCAACGGCGACGCCTGGAACACCCTCGACTGGCACGGCTCGGGCTACAGCAACGAGGTGGCCCGCCTGGAGGAGTGGTGGGGCGTGCGGGACCGAGAGGAGTGGCTGGGGGTGCAGGAGCGCCTTCTCGGCCGTGAAGTCAGCCCCTGGTACTGGGACTTCGTGCTCGGGGCGCGGCTCGCGGTCGCCGCCGAGCAGGGCACGCCCGTGGACCCGGAGCTGTGGCGCCGGTGCGTCGAGGTGACGCTGCGCAACCGCGTCGTGGAGACCGGCGGCCCCGGGACCCCGCACCGCCCGGGCGACGACCCGGAGCTCGACCAGTTCGTCACCGCGCTGCGCGACCTCGTCGGCAAGATCCTGCGCTACGAGGCCCGGTTCCGCGCCGACGGGCTGCTCCCGCCCGACGGCCACGTCGCCAGCGTCGCGGCCTGGGACCTGGGCCGTGCCTCGAAGATGGCGCGCTGGGGCCGGGGCGCCCGGTACGCGACGCACGCCGAGCTGGTCGCGGCCCTCGAACGCGCCGCGCACGAGGCGCAGTCGGCGTACACGTCCTGGGCGGAGTTCTCCGCGGGCTATGTCCTGGGCCGCTGTCTGCACTTCGACGACGAGGAGTTCGGGACCTGGTACACGTCGGTGCTGCGGGCGCACCGGGCGTTGACGACGGATCCGGACAGTCCCTGGCTGACGGTCCCTTTCCGCACCGCGTGACGGACATCCCTCCCTGACAAGGCGTCACCCGCCGTCAGTACAGGCGCCTTTCGGCCGCACCCGACGTGGCGTTGGCCTCACCGCGGATACCGCACGCGCGTGCGGAAAGGATGCCCTGACAGGGGGACGGTTCGCGTGGGGCCGGCCCGCGGGGCGGAGGGGGTGCTCGGTGCGGGGGCAGGAGCAGGGGGGCCACAACGAGCTGAGCGGGACGGTGCGGGGCCCGGCGGTGCAGGCCCAGACCGTGTACGGCGGCATCCACATCCAGTACCCACCGACGGCCCCGCAACCGCCCCGACCGCCGTGGCAGTTGCCGCCCGCGGCCCGCATCACCGACCGCACGGCGGAACTCGACCTGCTCGAACGCCAGCGGCTGCGGGCCGATCACGGCGGCCACACCCTGGTCGCGGTCAGCGGCCTCGGCGGCGTCGGCAAGACGGCACTCACCCTGGCCTGGCTGCACGCGCTGCGGCCGCACTTCCCCGACGGCCAGCTCTACGCGGACCTGGGCGCCCAGTCGCCGGGCGGCCCCGCCGACCCGGGCGAGGTCATCGGCCGGTTCCTGCGCGCCCTCGGCGTCCCGGCCGCGCAGGTCCCGGCGGGGCTCGCCGAACAGGCCGCGCTGTACCGCTCGTTGACGGCGGGCCTGCGCCTCGTGGTGCTGCTCGACGACGCGGCGTCCGCCGCGCAGGTGCGGCCGCTGCTGCCGGGCGGCCGCAGCGTCACCGCCGTGACCAGCCGCTGGCGGCTGCCCGGCCTGACCGTCGACGGCTGCCACCCGGTACAGCTGGAGCCGCTCGGCGTGGACGAGGCCGTGGAGCTGCTGGCCGCGACGCTGTCCGACGACCGCGTGGCCGATCAGCCCGAACAGGCCCGCGCCCTGGTCGAGTTGTGCGCCGGGCTGCCGCTCGCGGTGCGGGTGGCCGGGGCCCGCCTCGCCGCCCGGCCGCGGCGCGGGATCACCACCATGGTCCGGGCCCTCACCGAGGAGCACGACCGGCTGGAGGAACTGGCGATCGACGGCGACCACAACGTGCGCGCGGCCCTCGACCTGACGTACCAGGAACTCCCGCCGGACGCCGCGCGCCTCTACCGCCTCCTCGGGCTGCATCCGGGCACGGAGTTCGGCGACGCGGTGGCCATCGCCGTGCTGTCGGAGCCGGAGCGTGGGGCGGGGTCCGACGACGCGGATGCCCACCCCCTACCGGCGGCCGCCTCACCGCACGCGCCCCGCGTCCTCGCCCTGCTCGACCTGCTGCACGACGCGAACCTGCTCACCGACGCCGACGAGGACCGGCACCGCTTCCACGATCTCGTACGGCTGCACGCGGCGGCGAAGGCCGCGCAGGACGAGTCGCCGTGGGCACGCGCGGCGGCGCTGCGACGGATCGCCGACCACTACCTCGCCACCGCGACCCAGGCCGAGCGGATCGTCGACCCGCAGCACCGCACGATGGCCCGCGACCACGGCCCGGGACCGGTGCTCACGGAGGACTTCGGCACGGGCCCGGAGGCGGCCCTCGACTGGCAGGAGCGCGAACTGCCCAACCTGATGGCGGTGCTGCGCGGCGCCCGCACCGCCTTCCCGACGGTGGCCTGGCAGCTCGCCGACGCACTGTGGCCGCTGTTCCTGCGCCGCAAGTTCTACGAGGAGTGGCGGGCCGCGCACCAGGAGGGGCTCGCCGCCGCCGAGGATCTCGGCGACACGGCGGCGCAGTGCCGGATGCTCACCTCCGGCGGCGTCGGCGAGCTGGGCATGGGCTGCCACGAGCGGGCCCTGGAGATGTTCGAGCGCGCGGCGCGCCAGTTCCGCGCCGACGGGAACGCGCTCGGCCACGCCCGCACGCTCAACTACCGGGGCCTCGCCCACCAGCGCCTGGGCCGCCTCGACGAGGCCGCCCGGTACTTCACGCGGGCGGCGGATGCGCTGCCGGGCGTCGGCGACGTCCGCGCGGGCGGCCTGGCCCGCCTCAACCTCGCCGACGTGGCCCTCGCCCGGGGCCGCCCCGCCGAGGCGGCCCGGCAC
>NZ_AOPZ01000504.1 GCF_000414115.1 Streptomyces aurantiacus JA 4570 | reverse complement strand
CACGGGACGGCGCGGGCCTCTGCGCGTGTGCGCCGCGCGGCCGCCGTCGTCCGTGCGCGGCGCCGTCCGGTCACGCCAATTACTATACCGGTATTTAAATGGCTCCTGGGGTAGGATGGCCCCATGGTGCGCACCCCACTGACCCCCGAAGAGCGCGAGCGCGGTGAGCGGCTCGGCCGTCTCCTGCGCGAGGCGCGCGGCGAGCGGAGCATGGTGGAGGTGGCCGCGAGCGCCGGGATCTCGGCGGAGACTCTCCGCAAGATCGAGACGGGCCGGGCGCCGACGCCCGCCTTCTTCACCGTCGCGGCCCTCGCGGTCGCCCTGGAGCTGTCGATGGACGAGGTGGCCCGGAGCTGCGCGCTGGTTCCCGTCTGACGGCCGGAGCCCGCCGGTCAGGCATCCGCCGGCGCGGGTTCCTCGCGGTCTGCCGTCCGGCGCCGCGCGAGCACGGCCGCGCCCGCCGCCGTCGCGAGCGCCAGCGCCACCAGCAGGGCGCTGACCCACAGCGGTGAGCGGTAGCCCAGGCCGGACGCGATCGCCTGGCCGCCCGCCCAAGGGCCCACCGCCGCCCCGATGTTGAGGGCGGCCGTGGCGAACCCGCCCGCGAGCGTCGGCGCCCCCGTGGCCGCGTACAGCGCCTGCGAGATCAGGGTCGAGCCGACCGCGAACGACAGCAGCCCCTGTACGAAGGCGAAGGCGACCGTCGCCGCCGGGTTCCCGGCCGTCAGGGCGAACGCCGACCAGCCCGCGAGCAGCGCCGCCGTGCCGCCCGCCAGGAGCGGCACCGGCCGGGTGTCGGCGAAGCGCCCGCCGAGCGCGACGCCCGCCGAGGAGCCGAGCCCGAACAGGGCGAGGAGCGCGGGCACCCACGCGTCGCCGATGCCGGTGACGTGCGTGGACAGTGGTTCGAGGTAGGTGAAGGCGCAGAACGTCGCGCCGTTGACGAGGGCGCCGAGCAGCAGCGTCACCAGGAGCCGGGGTGAGCGCAGCGCCCGCAGCTCCGTGCGGGCCCCGGTGTGCGTGGCGGCGGGGGGGCGGGCGGGCCCGCCGGTACGGCCCGGGCGATGGCGACGACGGCGGGCACCGAGATCAAGGCCACCGCCCAGAACGCGGCGCGCCAGCCCCACAGTTGGCCGAGCAGCGCGCCGCCCGGTACGCCCGCGACGCAGGCGAGTGTGGTGCCGCCGAGCAGGATCGAGGTGGCCCGCCCCTTGGCGTCGGGTGCGACCAGGCTCGTCGCGGTGGCCAGGGCCACGGCGAGGAAACCGGCGTTCGCGAGGGCGCCGACGACGCGGGTGCCGAGCAGTACGGCGTAACTGGTGGTCAGCGCGCCCACCACATGCACGAGCAGGAACGTCACCAGGAAGCCGAGCAGGGCGCGGCGACGCGACCAGCGCAGGCTCAACACCGCCATCAGGGGCGCCCCGACGATCATTCCCACGGCGAACGCCGAGGTCAGTGATCCGGCGGCCGGTACCGACACCTCCATGTCGGCGGCGATGTCCGACACCAGGCCGGACAGCATGAACTCGGACGTGCCCTGGGCGAACACGGCGAGACCGAGCAGATACAGGATGAATGGCACAGCGATACTCCGTAGCCACAAAACGGGTGAGAGAGGGGAACAGCCCGTGACCGGCGAAGGCAGTCCGGGGCTGAGGCGCTGGGGCGATCCGTGGCGAAGGGGGGGCGGCGAGGGGCCGAAGGGGCCGAAGGGGCTGAAGGGGCCGAAGGGGCTGAAGTCTCCCAAGAGGCCGAAGCAGCCGAAGCGGCCGCAGAGTCCCAAGCGGCCGGAGCCGCCGAGCCGCCGAAGCGGCCGTGGGGGGCGTCGTCAGAGGGTGGCGCTGTGCGCGGCGAACGGCACAGCTTCCGCGTCGCCGTCAGGGCGACACGGGCACCGAGGAACTCGACGAGCAGCCACCGGAGCGCCGGTGGCTAGCGTCTGTTCGACTCGGGACTGGACATGTGCGCAGACTAACCACGCTTCGCGTCGCACGTCCAAGTAATTAACGAAGCCTTCGGAAAACCGCGTGTAGCCGTCCCGTAACGCGTCTGGTGTTATCTTCCGGACCGGCAGACTCCAGTCTCCCAGGGGGCGGTGCCCGACGATGGCAGTGGGACAACTCCCGGACGAAGTCCGGGAGTTCGCGAAATATCTGAGCGAGCTCATGGCCCGTCTCGATCAGGGCGACGGGTGGTGCGGGGTGTTCTGGGCCCGTGACCCGGACGGGATGCGGGCCTGCCTCGAGGGAGCCGAGGTGCCGCCGTGGGACGTGGTGCAGGCGCTGCTGCACGACCTCGCGGCCGGCTCCGGGGTCGGGGTCGCGCACGCCGAGACCGGGCGGGCGCGGGCGCTGCACTCCGCGTCGGTCGCCGCGTACGACGACCGGCCGGGCGGCCGCGAACTCCTCAGCGACCGGCTCGACCTGATGCTCCAGGAGCAGCGGTTCGCCCTGGAGCGGCAGCAGGATCTGGCACGCGCCCTCGCCGTCGCCGCCACGCCCGACGACGTGGACCGCATCCACCTGGACCTGGCGTGGGTGCGCGACGACCACGAGCGCGCGGCCGCGCGCTGCGGTGAGCTGCGCGCCCGCATGGAGCGGCTCGACCGGACGCGGGCGCCGCAGTGGGTGGACTTCGGCGGGCCCGGCCATGACGGGGTCTTCCCGGGTCAGGACACCGGGGACGTCTCCGGTGGCGCGGACCACCGCCCCGCCGCCGACGACGGCTACGTCGCCCAGTACGCCTCGCAGTACGTCAACGGAGCCGACGGCGTCCACGGCGCTCACGGCCTCCACGGCGCCACTGGCGACAACGGCGACACCGACGACCACGCCCCGGCCGACCGGCCCACCCCCACCACCCCCTCCCGAACCCCCCGCGTCCCCCGCCAGACCGGCCCCCGCCGCCGCCCCCGAGGCGCCCGCTTCGCCGGGATCGAGGCCGGGGAGGCGGACGTCCTCGGACCTCTCCCCGCCCCGGCG
>NZ_AOPZ01000503.1 GCF_000414115.1 Streptomyces aurantiacus JA 4570 | reverse complement strand
CCGCCACACCCGCCCCGGCAACCGGCCCGCACCCGCCCCGCCCGGGCCCCGCATCCGGCCCCGCCCGGGCCCCGCATCCAGCCCCGCCCGGGCCCCGCTTCCGGCCCGCACCCAAGGGAGAGATCCATGCACGACGTACGTGAGCTGCTGGAGATGGGGCCCGAGGCGGTGCGGCGCCTGGCCCGGCGCCGGCACACCCTGGAGCCGGACGCACTGCAGGGCGCGCACCGGCGCCGCGCCCAGGCCCTGCGGGCGGTGTCCGCCCTGCGCGCCGACCTCAAGGCCGCCGCCCGCACCGGCGGCGCCGCCCCCTCGCCGCAGGCACGCGAGGCCGCGCGGCAGCTGCGCGAGCGGGTGCAGCAGGCCGAGGCCGCCGCCCAGCGGGCCGAGGCGGAGCTGGCCGACCTGCTGCTCGCCCTGCCCAACCTGCCCCTGGACGAGGTGCCCGACGGACACCGCGACAGCGACGCCGTCGAGATCCGCCGCGGCGGACCGCCCCCGGCCACCGCCGCCGGCGCCCGCCACCACGCCGAGATCGGCGAAGCCCTGGGCATCCTGGATCCCGCACGCGCGGCCCGCCTGTCCGGCGCCCGCTTCACCGTGACCCGCGGCCCCGGCGCCCGCCTGGAACGCGCCCTCGGCGACTTCTTCCTGGATCTGCACACTCGCGAACACGGCTACACCGAGCACGGCGTGCCCTACCTGGTCAACCGCGCCACGATGACCGCGACCGGCCAACTGCCCAAATTCGCCGACGACCTGTTCGCCACCGGCGCCGGCGAGCGGGAACTGTTCATGGTGCCCACCGCCGAGGTGCCGCTGACCAACCTGGCCGCCGGCGACCTGCTCGACGCCGCGAGCCTGCCGCTGGCCCTGACCGCCCGCACCCCCTGCTTCCGCGCCGAGGCCGGCTCCTACGGCCGCGACACCCGCGGCATCCTGCGCCTGCACCAGTTCGAGAAGGTGGAACTGGTGCGCATCTGCGCCGCCGAAGACGCCCCCCGGCAGCTGGAAGTGATGCTCGGCCACGCCGAGGAGTGCCTGCGCCGCCTTCAACTGTCCTACCGCGTGGTGCTGCTGGCCGCCGGCGACCTGGGATTCTCCGCCCGCAAGACCTACGACATCGAGGTGTGGCTGCCGGGCAGCGGCGCCTACCGGGAGATCTCCTCCGTCTCCGACTGCGGCACCTTCCAGGCCCGCCGCGCCGGCATCCGCGTACGCACACCGGGCGGCGCCCACCAGATGGCCGCGACCCTCAACGGCTCGGCGCTGCCCATCGGACGCACCCTGGCCGCCCTGCTCGAACAGGGCCGGCGCCCCGACGGATCCGTGCACCTGCCCCCCGCACTGCACCCCTACGCGGGCTTCTCGCGCATCCTGGGCGACGGCACCACCGACTGACCCCGCCCCCGGGCCGGGGGCGGGGTCGCGTCGGGTGCGGGTGTCAGGCCGGCTGCGGCGCCGGCGCGGAGCGCCCCGCCCCGGGGCAGGCGGGGACCTGGTTGAGGATGTCCAAGAAGCGCTCCCTGAGCTGCGGGGAGGGCTCGGTGCCCAGCTCGGCGATCATCCGGGCGCGGGCCGCGTGGTAGGTCTCGATCGCCTCCGCCTGGCGCCCGCAGCGATACAGCGCCAGCATCAGCATCTCGGTGACCCGCTCGCGCCAGGGGTGCACCACGCTCATCCGCTTCAACTCCCCGATCGCGGAGGGAACTTCACGCTCGAAGTCCAGCCAGAGCTTGTCCTCGGTGGCGGCCAGGTGCTCCTCGGCCAGCTGCACCGCCACCGACTGGCACAGCAGCCCCCCGGTGACGTCCTGCAGCGCGGCCCCCCGCCACAGGCCCAGCGACTGATCCAGCAGCGCGGCCGCCGCCTTCGCGTCGCGGGCCATCAGAGCGCGGGCCCGGCCCACCCCGCGCCGGAAGACGTTCATGTCCAGGTCCCCGGCGGCGAATTCGAGGCTGTAGCCGGTGGAGCGGGTCAGCAGCACCGGCGCGCCGGGCCCCAGGGCCTGCAGGGTGCGCCGCAGCCGCGAGACGTGGGCCTGCAGGGCGTTCTCCACGGTCACCGGCGGCTGCTCGCCCCACAGTTCGCCATACAGCTCCTCGGCCGGGATGAGGCGGCCGCCGTTGACCAGGAGCACGGCGAGCAGCACCCGCTGGTGTCCGCCGCGGATGCTGTGGAAGTGCCCGTGCGCCTCGACTCCGACGGAGCCGAGAATCTTGAACTTCACTGACTGCTCCTCCCTGCCCGTCGCCCCGTGCCGGGTGTCGGCCGCGGCCCGGGGCGCCACGGAGTGTGTGTCCGCGTTGGTTGAACCTGGCAGCGGCGCCTCGAACGCCGCTGGAGATACGGCATCGGCACGACAGACATCCCCCGCGGCCCCCCGCGGTCCGCGCCCCGCCCGGCGGCGGCCACGGACGCGTCGGGCGGGGCGGGCCGGGGCGGTGAACCGGCGGGGCGGCGGGGACCTCGAGTTGCCTTCGAGTGCCCCTTGAGCACGCTCTGTCACCCTCGGGTGAGGGTGCCGCCCGGGGCTTCGCGCGTGGGCCGGCGCCCGGGCAACCGAGCCCCGACGCAATCGCTAGCGATCAAGGAGTACGCGTGAGTGACCTGACCGAACTGGCCGGCCGTTACATCGCCGTGTGGAACGAGCCGGACCAGCACCAGCGCGCCGCCGCGATCTCCGAGCTGTTCACCGCGGATGCCACCTACACCGACCCGCTGGCCGACGTGCGCGGGCACGAGGGCATCGGCGCCGTGATCGCGGGCGCCCGTGAGCAGTTCCAGGGCTTCGACTTCCGCCTTCTCGGCGAGGTCGACGCCCACCACCACATCGCCCGCTTCCAGTGGGAGCTGGTGCCGGCCGGCGGCGGCGAGAACCTCGTCATCGGCTTCGACGTCGCGGTGAGCGACGGCGCCGGGAAGATCAGGGCCGTCCACGGCTTCCTCGACAAGGTTCCCGCCGGCGCCTGAGAACGGCCCACGGCACGGCACCCGGGCGGATCCCCGCGGCAGGCGAAAACCAAGCGGGGATCTGCCCGTCGGCGTCCGTGCCCGCCCCGCCCCGCACGCCCCTCCAGCCGACACCAGCAGACCTTCCCCTCAAGGAGCACCACGATGACGACGGACGCCGGAGCCAGGACCAGGCCCCCGCACGGGGGGACACCAGCACAGGCGGCGGGCGGCCCCGGCTGGGGGGCGCTGGCCATCGTGATGGTCGGCACCTTCATCACCGTCCTGGACTACTTCATCACCAACGTCGCCGTGCCCTCCATCCAGGCCGACCTGGGGGCCAACCACGCCCAGTCGCAGCTGGTCATCGTCGGCTACGGGGTCGCCTTCACCGCCGGCATGATCACCGGCGGGCGCCTGGGCGATCTCTACGGCAGGCGGCGGATGTTCTCGCTGGGCATGCTGGGCTTCACGCTGGCCTCCGGGCTGTGCGGGCTCGCGCAGAGCGCCGATGCCCTGACCGCCTTCAGGGTGCTGCAGGGCGCCGCCGCCGCGCTGATGGTCCCTCAGGTCCTGGGCATCCTCGGCGTCGTCTACACCGGGGCCGCGCGGGCCCGCGCGTTTGTCGTCTACGGCCTGGTGGTCGGCCTGGCCGGGGTGTTCGGGCAGGTCATCGGCGGCGCCCTGATCTCCGTCGATGTGGCGGGCCTGGACTGGCGGACCATCTTCCTGATCAATCTGCCCGTCGGGGCGGTGGCGCTGTTCCTGACGCCGCGTCTGATCCCCGAGTCGCGCAGCGCGCAGGGCGGGCGCCTGGACCTGGGCGGGGCGCTGTTGTCGACCGCGGCGCTGGTGGCGCTCGTGTTCTCGCTCATCCAGGGCCAGGAGCAGGACTGGCCGCTGTGGAGCTGGCTGCTGCTGGCGGCCTCGGTGCCGCTGGGCGCCGGTTTCATCGCCCATCAGCGCCGCCGCACCCGCCAGGGGCTGAGCCCGCTGATCGACCTGGAGCTGTTTCGCGGGCGCACCTTCTCGGTGGGGCTGGCGGCCATGCTGACCTACTTCCTGGCGATGGGCTCGTTCTTCTTCCTGCTGGCGCTGTATCTGCAGCAGGGCCGGGGGCTCTCGCCGGCCGAGGCCGGGCTGGTCTTTCTCACCCTGGGCGGCGGCTACTTCGGCTCCTCGCTGCTGTCCACCCGCCTGGCCGAGCGGCTGGGCCACCGGCTGTACTCGGCCGGCCCGCTCACCCTGGCCGCCGGCTACGTCGCCACCGGGCTGACCGCCCGGTGGCTGGGCACCGAGGGGCACATCCTGTGGATCATCGCTCCGCTGGTCGTGGCCGGCATCGGGATGGGCATGACCACCGGCCCGCTGACCGGTGCCGTCCTGGCCGGCGCCGACCCCCAGCACGCGGCCGCGGCCTCCGGTGCGGCCAACACCGTCCAGGAGGGCGGCGTGGCCGTCGGCGTGGCCGTGGTCGGCGCGGTGTTCTTCCCCGCGCTGGGCGAGCACGTCACGCCCGGCGACTACCCCCAGGCGTTCGGCACCGGGCTGATCCCCCTGGTGGTGTTCTGCCTGGCCGCGAGCGTCATCGTGCGCTACATGCGCCCGCGCGCCCAGCGCTGAACAGCCGCCCCCGGCTGGAGCGGCCAGGGGCCCGGGGAGGCCGCAGCGGCACACCGCCGCTGCGGCCTTCCGGCATGCGCACACCCCCCTGCGGGCGGGGGCCGCTCGCTCCCGGAGGGGGCCAGTGGCGGGTCAGCGGCATGTCAGGTACCGGTGCTTGGCTGGTCGCTCCCTGGCCGGTGCGCCCGCCGCCGGCCCACGTATCGCGGATCGGTCACCCCTTATGCCTGAGACGAACACGGCCCTGGGCCACCTGCGTGAGCTGCCCGCCCACGAGATCACCGAAGAGATCGAAGCCCTCGTCGAGGAGCTGTTCAAGGACGCCCTGCTGATGGACGCCGACGAGGAACTGCCCCTGCAGGTCTCCTACTTCGACCTGGGCCTGACCTCGCTGCGGCTGACCCGGATCAGGCAGCAGCTCGAGGAGATGCTCGATCTGTCCATCAACACCAACGTGCTGTTCAACGAGCCCACCGTGCAGCAGCTGGTCTTCTACCTGGCCGACCTGCTCGCCGCCCCCGCCCCCGCGCCCGCCGGCCGGCCGAGCCCGTAACCGATCCGCCGCACCCGCCACCGGATGAGAAGGAGCCGCGGCCATGTCGCGCCAGAACAGCCACGTCACCACCCCGGCCGCGGCCGGGCAGCCGCAGGAGGCGGTCGCGATCGTCGGGGCCGGCCTGCGCTTTCCCGGCAACAGCAACTGCCTGGAGGACTTCGAGGAGTTCCTGGCCGGCGGCAGCTCCGGCATCACCGCGCTGCCCACCGACCGCTGGGACGCCGACGCCTTCACCCCCCACGGCCCCGACGACAAGGGCAAGATCCGGGCCGCGGCCGGCGGCTACCTGGACCGCATCGACCTGTTCGACGCGGGCTTTTTCAACATCTCCCCCAAGGAAGCGCAGTACATCGACCCCCAGCAGCGCATGCTCCTGGAGACCGCCTGGCAGGCCCTGGAACAGGCCAACATCGACCCCACCCCCCTGCGCCGCGGCAACGGCGGCGTCTTCATCGGCGCCAGCTCCGTGGACTACGCCCTGGAACTGGACGCGCTGCCCTACGAAGACCTCGACGGCCACCTGGCCTCCGGCATCACCCTCTTCCCGCTGGCCGGGCGCCTGTCGTACTTCCTGGGCTGGCGCGGGCCGAGCATCAGCGTCGACACCGCCTGCTCCTCCTCGCTGGCCGCCCTGCACCTGGCGGCGTGCGCGCTGCGCCGCGGCGAGTGCGACATCGCCCTGGGCGGCGGCGTCAACGCCCTGCACAACCCGCGCATCCCGGTGATGTTCTCCAACGCCCAGATGCTCGCCGGCGACGGGCAGTGCAAGACCTTCGACGAGACGGCCGACGGCTACGCCCGCGCCGAGGGCTGCGGCGTGCTGGTCCTCAAACGGCTCACCGACGCCGTCGCCGACGGCAACGACATCCTGGCCGTCATCCGCGGCACCGCCGTCGGCCAGGATGGCGACAGCGCCGGACTGACCGTGCCCAACGGCCCCGCCCAGGAACGGGTGCTGCGCCTGGCCCTGGCCGACGCCGGCCTCAAGGCGGGCGACATCCAGTACGTGGAGGCCCACGGCACCGGCACCCCGCTGGGCGACCCCATCGAGATCGGCGCCATCAGCAACGTCTTCGCCGACACCCACACCGCCGAGGACCCGCTGATCGTCGGCTCGGTCAAGACCAACCTGGGCCACATGGAACCCGCCTCCGGACTCGTCGGCGTCATCAAGACACTGCTGCAGCTGCGCTCCGCGACGATCTTCCCGCACCTGAACTTCACCACCCCCTCCACCCGCATCCCCTGGGAGGTGTATCCGGTACGGGTCCCCACCCGCTGCGAGCCCTGGAAGGCGCCCGTGCGCCGGGCCGCGGTCAACAGCTTCGGCTTCGCCGGCACCATCAGCGCCGTCGTCCTCGAACAAGCCCCCACCCCCGCCGGGCAGGGCGAGGGCGGGGGCGAGGACCGCGCGCCCGGCGCCGCGCAGACAGCGGCGCCGGTGCTCACCCTCTCCGCCAAGAGCGGCCCGGCGCTGCGCGAACAGGCCGAGCGCTACCGCGAGTTCGTCACCCAGCGCCCCGGCGTGGACGTGAGCGCCCTGTGCTACACCGCCAACGTGGGCCGCGCCCACTTCCCCCACCGCATCGCCGCCCCCGTCCGCGGCCGCCAGGACCTGCTGGCCGCCCTGGAACAGGCCGGCCGGCTTGAGGCCGCGGCCGAGCCCTCGGGCATCCGCAAGGTCGCCTTCATGTTCACCGGCCAGGGCGCGCAGTACGCGGGCATGGGCGCCGCCCCCTACCGGCAGTTCGCGCTGTTCCGCGAGATCGTCGACGACTGCGACCGGCTCTTCGCCCCCCATCTGGGCCGCTCGGTGCGCGAGATACTGCTGGGCACCGCCGCCGATGCGGACGTCATCGACCAGACCCTGTTCACCCAGTCGGCGCTGTTCACCCTGGAATACGCGCTGGCCCGCCAGTGGATGTCCTGGGGGGTGCGGCCCAACGTGCTCATCGGGCACAGCATCGGCGAGGTCGTCGCCGCCACCGTGGCCGGCCTGTTCTCCCTGCCCGACGCGGTGACACTGGTCGCCGCCCGCGCCCGGCTGATGCAGTCGGTGCGCGCCGAGGGCGGCATGGCCTCGGTCGGCGCCGCCGCCGAGCGCGTCGAGCCGCTGCTGGCCGCCCGCCCCGACCTGGCCCTGGCGGCCGTCAACGGCCCCGACACCTGCGTGATCTCCGGCGCGAGCAGCGCCCTGGCCGAGGTGAGCGCACAACTGGCCGCCGACGGCATCCGCGTCAAGGCGCTGTCGGTCTCGCACGCCTTCCACTCCCCCCTGATGGCCGAGGTGTTCGACGAATTCCGCACCGCCCTGGACGCCGTCACCTTCCGCGAACCCTCCATCTCCCTCATCTCCAACCTCACCGGCAAGGTCGCCCGGATGCGGGAGATCGCGACCGCCGACTACTGGGTGCGCCACATCGGCGAACCCGTCCGGTTCCTGGCCGGCATGCGCGCCATCGCCAAACGCGGCCGGCACGCCTTCATCGAGATGGGCCCCTCGGCCATGCTGTGCGCGCTGGGCAAGAGCTGCGTGCCCGCCGAGGAGCACCTCTGGCTGGCCAGCCTGCGCCGCAGCGACGACAGCGGCGGCGCGACGCTGCGCGCCCTGGCCGACTTCTACACCGCCGGGCTGGACGTCGACTGGGCCGCCTACCACCGCGGCAGCCGCCCGGCCACCCTGCAGCTGCCCACCTACGCCTTCCAGCGCAAGCCCTACTGGCTGCCCATCCCCAAGACCCGCCCCCGCGGCGGCCGCTTGGGCCCGGCCCACCACCGCCTGCTCGGCCAGCGCACCCCGGCCGCCGAACTGCCCGCGAACGTCTGGGAGTTCACCAGCGAATTCACCCTCGCCGAACTCGGCGAGCTGTCCGGCCACCGCACCGGCGGGCAGCCCTGCCTGCCGCCGGCCGCCTGGGCGGATTTGCTGCTGGCCCTGCAGGACGCGGTGTTCGGCCACACCCGCGCCACCATCGAGGACCTGCGCCTGCCCCAGCCGCTCACCCTCACCGGCGACGAGCAGAACATACGGCTGACGACACGGCTGCACCACACCGGCAACGGCCGGGCCGACATCCACATCACCGGCACCGTGGGCGAACCCGCCACCGCCACCGGCAGCGACAGCGACAGCGACAGCGGCGAAGACGCCGCGGACGGCGAGAACGGCGTCGACGGTGCGGGCGGTGTGCGTACGTTCGTACGCGCCCGGATCGCACCGCAGAGCACCCCCGGCGCCGACAGCGCGCTGCGCGCCCTGGCGCAGCGGCCCGGCGCGGCGCTGGAGCGGGCCGACGCCCAGGACATCGCCACCGACCTCAACGCCGTCGGCCGGGGCTTCGGCGAGGCGGCGCCGCGCCTGCTGAGCGTCGCCCGGCACACCGGCGGCACGGTCACCGCACGGCTGAGCGTGGGCGAGCCGTCCGCGGTGGAACAGCTGCCCGCCGCCCTCCTGGAGAGCGCGCTGATCGGCGCCGTCGCCCTGGACGAGAACGGGCCGCTGTTCACCCTCCAGAGCGCGGACAGCGTACGGCTGTTCAAGAAGCCGCGCGGCCGCCTCCTGCGCCTGGCCGCGGCCGTCCGCCCCGAGGGCCCCGACCGGCTGGCGGACCTGCTGCTCCTGGAAGAACCCACCGACAGCACCGAGGGTGTTGAGGGCGAGGGCGGCGAGCCGGTCGCCGAAGTGCTCGGCGCCCGCCTCGCCCGGCCCGAAGGACCGGCCGCGCCGCCGCACTTCACCCACCGTATCGAGTGGCTGCGCCGCAGCCTGCCCGCGCCGCAGGACCCGGAGCGGGGCGCGGCCGGGGAACGTCATGTGCTGCTCGCGGGCACCGCCGCCGAAACCGGCACGGCCCCGCCCGCCGCCCTCACCGCTCTCAGCGCCCTGTGCGACACCGGCACCGGCGCCCCCGGCGCCGCCGGTGCCGGGGGAACCTCCGGCCCCGCTGAGCCCGGCGGGCCGGACGGGCCGTCCGGTGCGGAGGGTGTGCGGGGTGTGCGGCTGAGTCTGGCGCCGGACGCGGCGGCGCTGCACGAGGCGCTCGCCGACCCCTCGGTCACCGACGTCGCCTGGTTCTGGCAGAGCGGCGCCGGCGAGATGTCCTACGAGAGGCTGCGCACCGAGCTGGAGGGCAACTTCCGCGCGCTGCTGGCCGCGCTGGCCGCGCCGGGTCTCGCCGATCCGCGGCGCACCCCGCGGGTGTGGCTGGTCACCGAGCGCGCCCAGTGGCTGCCCGGGGACGGCGCGGACGGCCGTGAGCAGCTCGCGGCCGCCGCCCTGTGGGGCTTTGGCCACGTCCTGCTCAATGAGCACCCCAAGCTGAAGGCCACCCTGGTCGACGTCGAGAGCGAGGGCCCCGGCGCGGCCGCCGCCCTGCTCGCCGAGTGGCGCTCCCCCGAGCCGGACGAGTACCAGATCGCCTACCGCGCGGGCCGGCGCCATGTGCGCAGGCTGCTGGCCGGGGACGGCACACCGCCCTGGCCCGGCGCCTTCGAGGTGCACCGCGCGCCCGCCGGCCCGCTGCGCACCGTGGCGGCCCCGCGGCAGGAACCCGAGGGCGATCAGGTGCGGGTGGAGGTGACCGCCTGGGCCCTGACCGAGCAGGACAGCGCCGCGCACACCGGCCCGGACGCCGCCCCCCAAACCCCCCAAGCCCCCGATGTGCCCGGCGTGTCGGACTCCTCGCCGGTGGCCGTGAGCGCCTGCGCGGGCACCGTCGTCGCCGCGGGCCCCAGGGCGACGATCGCGGTGGGGACGCGGGTGAGTGTCCCTCGGCAGGGGGTGCTGGGCTCCTCGCTGACCCTGCCGGCCGGCGCGGTGCGCGTCCTGGAGGCCGGGACGACACCGGCCGCGGCGGCGCACGCCGCGGGCGGCGCCGCCCGGCCCTTCGATGCCGCCGAGGTGTTCGGGCCCGACGAGGTCGACGAGGCGCTGCGGGTGCTGTCCGCGCGCCCGGGCCCGGTCGTGGTCACCACCGGCGCCCAGGCGGGCGCCGGCACCCCGGGGGGCTTCACCGTCCGGGCGGATCGCACCTATGTGGTGACCGGCGGTCTGGGCGGTCTTGGTCTGGTCACCGCGGCCAAGCTGGTGGACCTGGGCGCCCGGCACCTGGCCCTGGTCAGCCGCAGCGGGCGCCCCGCCGAGGAGGCCGCCGGCATCCTCACCGACCTCTCGCGGCGGGCCGAAGTGTCGCTGCTGCGAGCCGACCTGGGCAGCCGGCAGGAAGTGGCCCGCCTCGTCGAGGAGCTGCACGCGCTGGCGCACCCGGTGGGCGGCATCGTGCACGCGGCCGGCGCCATCGGCAGCGCGCTGATCTCCGCCCTGGACTGGCCGGCCATCGAGGAGCAGCTGGCCCCCAAGGTCTACGGCGGCTGGCTGCTGCACGAGGCCGCCGCTTCCTTCGCGCACCTGGACTTCTTCACCGTGTACTCCTCCATCGCCTCGGTCGCCGGCGCCCGGGGCGGGGCGGGCCAGGCGCACTACGCGGCGGCCTTCTCCTTCCTGGACGGCCTGGCGCACTGGCGAGCGCGCCGGCGGCTGCCCGCGCTGAGCGTCAACTGGGGCTCCTGGGGGCGGGTGGGGGCCTCGGCCCGGCTGGACGCCGCGTACATCAGGGAGATCGAACGCAGCGGTGTGCGGCTGTTCTCGCCGTCCTGGGGGCTGCGTGCCCTTGAGCGGCTGTGGGGGCGGGGCGGCGCGCAGCGGGTGGTGAACGTCTTCGACTGGCCGGAGTTCACCAGCCGGCTGCCGCTGGCCAACGCCCTGTTCGAGCGGGTCGCACAGGCCCGGCCGGAAGCGGGGGACGCGGCCGATGAGGTGGCCGCGCTGCTGGCCCGGCCCCGGCCCGAGCGGCTGAAGCTGATCGGGCGCGCGGTCGCGGAGAAGGTGGCCGCGGTGCTGCACTTCCACTCGGCCCAGGAGGTGGAACCGGCCGCCGACTTCGTCAGTCTCGGCCTGGACTCGGTGATGGGGATGGAGGTGAAGTCCGCGCTGGAGGCGGACTTCGGCCTGAGCCTGCCGGCCTCGCTGACCTTCGATCACCCCTCGGTGCGCGCCCTCACCGAGTTCGTCGACAGCCAGCTGTCCGGGGACGCCCGATGACGGGCGAGGCGGGCGGCCCGCGGGCGGGCTGGACGCTGATGGCGGTGTGTGCGCGCAACGCCGCGCAGCGCGGCGCGCACACGGCGCTGATCTGCGAGGACCGGCGCACCAGTTACGCGGAGCTGCACCGCGACAGCAACCGGGCCGCGCACGCGATGGCCGCGGCGGGCATCGGCCGCGGCAGCCGGGTGGCCTACCTCGGCCGCGAGAGCGAGTACTACTACCTGACCGTGCTGGCCTGCGCCAAGGCGGGCGCGGTGATCGTGCCGGTCAACTGGCGGCTGACCGCGGCCGAGGTGGCGCACATCCTGCGCGACTCGGGGGCCGAACTGCTCTTTGTGGACCAGGAGTTCGCGGCCACCGCCGATGCGGTGCTGTCCGGGGCGGGGGCGGGCGGGCCGCGCACGGTGGTGCGCCTGGACGCCACCGGCCCGGGCGGCGTCCACGACCGCGGGGCGGGCCTGCGCGCCTGGTACGCCGATGCCCCCGAACACGAGCCCCACCCGGGCACCGGCCCCGACGACGCGGTGCTGCAGATCTACACCAGCGGCACCACCGGCCTGCCCAAGGGCGTGGTCATCGCCCACCGGACGTTCTTCACGCTGCCCGCGGCGATCGCCGCGGCCGGCGCCGACGGCGGCGACTGGATCGACTGGCGCGCCGATGACGTCAGCCTGATCTCCCTGCCCGGCTTCGGCATCGCGGGCCTGGGCTGGTTCCTGCACGGCCTGTGCGCGGGCGCCACCCATGTGGTGCTGCCGATGTATGCGGCCGGTGAGGCGGTGCGCCTGATCGGCCGGTACAAGGTGACCATCACCTTCGTGGCGCCCGCGATGCTGCAGATGATGCTGGACGAACGCGGCGTCACCCCCGAGTCCTTCGCCTCCCTGCGCAAGATCGCCTACGGGGCGGCGCCGATCTCGCAGGCGCTGCTGCGGCGCAGCCTGGAGATGTTCGGCTGCCAGCTCGCGCAGATCTACGCCAGTACCGAGGCGGGCAGTGTCGCGGTGTGTCTGCCGCCGTCCGCGCACCGGGTGGGCAGTGCGCTGCTGAAGGCCGCCGGGAGGGCCTGCCCCGGCAACGACATCAAAATCGTCGACCGGGCGGGCAGCCGGCTGGGGCCGGGCGAGATCGGGCAGGTCTGCATCCGCACCCCGGCCCGCATGCTCGGCTACTGGCGCCGGCCCGAGGCCACCGCCGAGGTCCTGGCGGACGGCTGGCTGCACATGGGCGACGCCGGCTACCTGGACGAGGAGGGCTATCTGTTCCTGTGCGACCGCATCAACGACACGATCATCGTGGCCGGGCAGAACATCTACCCCGCCGAGGTGGAAAAGCAGCTCGGCGAGCATCCGGCGGTGGCGGACGCGGCCGTGGTGGGCGTGCCCGACGAGCGCTGGGGCGAGGCGGTGCACGCCGCGGTGGTGCTGCGCGCCGGTGCCCGGGTGCGCCCGCGCGAGCTGCTGCTGTTCCTGCGCGGCCGCCTCGCCGACTACAAGATCCCCATCCGCTACCACGTCCTGGAGGCGCTGCCCCGCAACCCCTCCGGCAAGATCCTGCGCCGCGCGGTGCGCGAGCAACTGGCAAGCGACCAGGCGGCGACACCGGCCTGAACCCCGCACCACACCGGCACGCACCGCATCACCTGCCCCGCCCCGCACCGGCCCGGCCCGGCCCGCACCGGCCGCCCTGATCCGGCCTGCGCCCGCCCTGACTTGATCTGCCCTGCCCTGACCTGTCCGCTGAAGACCTCGAACGGAGTCCGACCCATGGACACCTCATCGGGCCCCCCGCAAGTCGGCGTGCTGCTGCCGACCCGGGAGCAGGCCATCACCGGCGCCTTCGCCGCCGCTCCCTTGCTGGACTTCGCCCGCCGGGCCGAACAGGCCGGCTTCGACTCGCTGTGGGCGGGCGACTCGCTGACCGCACGGCCCCGCCTGGACCCCCTGGTGGTGCTGTCCGCCGCGGCCGCGGTCACCAGCCGCGTCACCCTGGGCACGGCCGCCCTGACCCCCGCGCTGCGCCACCCGCTGACCGGCGCCCACCAGGTGGCGAGCCTGGACCACGTGGCCGGCGCCCGGCTCGCGCTCGGCCTGGGCTCGGGCTTCCCGATGCCCGAGACCGAGGAGGAATTCGCCGCCGTCGGCGCTACCTTCGCCGGCCGCGCGGCACGCCTGGACGAGATCGTCGCGCTGTGGCGCCAGGCATGGAACGCCCACCCGGCCGAGGGGGACAGCGACTTCGAGGGACGGTTCTGGCAGGCCAAGGGGCTGCAGCGGCTGCCCGCACCGCAGCGCCCCGGCGGGCCGCCGCTGTGGCTGGCCGGCAGCGACACCCCCCGCGTCCTGGAGCGGGTGGCCCGCCACTACGACGGCTGGATGCCCTTCCTGCCCAGCGCCACCGGTTACGCCGCCGCCTGGCGGCGCATCGGTGAACTGGCCGCGGCCGCCGGCCGGCCCGCCGGCGCCATCACCCCGGCGCTGTACGCCACGATCACCGTGAACCAGGACGCGGCCGCCGCCCGCGCCGAACTCGAGCACTACATCGGGCACTACTACGGGCGCACCCTGGAGCAGATGGCAGCCGTGCAGGCCTACGCCTGGGGCAGCGCCGAGCAGTGCGCCCACGCGCTGGCCGCCTACGTCCGCTCCGGCGCCCGCCATCTGATCATCCGGATCGGCTCGCTCGAGAGCGCGGGCCAGCTCAAGCAGATCGCCGATGCGGTGCTGCCGCGCCTGAAGGAGGTCTCCCCGTGAGCGGCTACGGCCAGGACATGTCCACGGCCGGTTCCTGGTTCCACCCCGTCCAGGCCGACCCCGCGGCGAGCATCCGGCTGTTCCTGCTGCCGCACGCCGGCAGCGGCGCCATCATCTACCGGGACTGGCCCGCCCTGCTGCCGGCCGGCATCTGCGCCCAGGCGGTGACCCTGCCCGGGCGCCACAACCGGCACGAGGAAGAGACCTTCGAGGACTTCGAGCCGCTGCTGGAGGGCCTGTACGAGGCGGTCCTCGACGAACTGGACGACGACCGCCCCTTCGCGATCTTCGGTCACTGCCTGGGCGCCCAGCTGGGTTTCAGGGTGGCGGTGCGCCTGGGCCAGGAGGGCGAGCGCCAGCCGCTGCTGCTGGGCATGTCCGGCTGGTCGCCCGTCGGCTTCTTCAAGCCGACCGAGGAGCAGAGCCGGATGCCCGACGACGAGATGCTGGCGTGGATCAAGAAGCTGGGCTCGTTTCCCGCCGAGGTCTACGACAACCCCGACATGCTCGCCCTGATCGTGCCCGCGCTGCGCGCGGACCTGCGCGTCTCGGCCCAGTACGAGGACGACGGGGCGGGCGTGTCCTGCCCGCTGGCCTCCTACGGCGGCGACAGCGACCCGCTGCAGGAGGCCCCCGACGCGATGACCCACTGGGCCGGGCGCAGCCCGCACTACCTGGGCCACCGCGGCTTCGCGGGCGGCCACTTCTACCTCGATCACCACGCCCTGGCCGTGACCGCGGACTTCTGCCGCCACCTGCGGCGCCTGGCGGCCCAGCCGGCCCCGCCGCGCTGAACACCCCTCCCCCCCTGTCCCCTGTCCCCTGTCTCCCCGTCATCTGGCAGGTCATCATGCCCGTGTTCACCGTCAAGGACGGCACCCAGCTGTATTACGAGGACTGGGGGGCGGGCCGGCCCGTCGTCCTGCTGTCCTCGGCCACCATGAACTCCCGCATGTGGGAGTTCCAGGCCCCCTTCCTGGCCGCGCGCGGCTTGCGCTGCGTGCTGCCCGACCGGCGCGGCTTCGGCCGCTCGGAGCGGCCCTGGGACGGCTACGACTACGACACCCTCGCCGACGATCTGGCCTGCCTGCTGGAGCACTTGCAGCTGCGGGAGGCCACCCTGGTCGGTTACGCGATGGGCGGCGGCGAGGCCGTGCGCTACCTGGCCCGCCACGGCTCGCACCGGGTGGCGCGCCTGGCCCTGGTCTGTTCCACCACGCCCTACCTGCTGCGCGCGCCGGACAACCCCGAGGGCATCGAGGCGGCCGTCCTGGAAGAGGCCGTCGCCGCGATGACATCCGACCGGGCCGGCTACATGGCCCAGTGCGCCGTCCCGTTCTTCGGCGGCCCCGGGGCCGCACCGCACTCGCTGACCCTCTCGCCCCACCTGGTGGACTTCCTGACCCGCCAGGCCCTGGACGGTTCCCTGCGCGCGAGCGTGGAGATCACCCGCACCCTGTTCACCCAGGACCTGCGCCAGGACCTGTGCGACGTCGACGTGCCCACCCTGATCGTCCACGGCGACCAGGACCCCACCGCGCCGCTGGAGCTGTGCGCGCACCGCAGCGCCTGCCTGATCCCCGGCAGCCGCACCGTCGTCTACGAGGGCGGCTCGCACGGCCTGTTCGCCACCCACGCCGACCGCCTGAACACCGAACTCCTCACCTTCGCCACCCCATAGCCCGCGCAAGCGCCGCGCCCGCACCACCGTGGGACCGGGTGGTGCGGGCGCGGCGCGGTCCTCTGCGCGCCGGGCGGCTAGCCGTGGGCCCGGCGCAGCCCGCCGAGCTGGAGGGCGGCGAACGCGGCGACCACCAGGGCCTGCAGCGGGATCCACACCGCGCCCGCCGTGGAAGGCTCCAGCCAGCCCAGGAGCAGGGCGGCCAGGGAGGCCACCGCCCACACCGCGTTGACCTCGATGACCGCCTTGGTGGCCCCGGCCGGCGGCAGCGGACGGGCGGCCAGGAGGGCCACCAGGACGCCGTAGACGCTCAAGAAGGCGCCGGCGCCGCGCAGGAAGGCGCTGTCCACATCGAGCAGCCGGCCCACCGGGCCGGCGGCGAGCAGGTAGATCAGGCCGTTGGCCCCGGTCACCGCGGCGTCCAGCGCGAGGAACAGACGCAGCGGCCCGGCCGCGGCCCGCTCGCCCACGGCGCTCCCCGTGGCCTGGTTCGTCGTCATGATGTCTCCCGGTCTGCTTGGGGGTGGGTGTCGCACACGTGACGCTGCCACCCGCCTCTGACCCGCACCTGACACTGCCCTCGCGCCGCCCTGCGCCCCGGCGGGGTGAGGAGGCTCCGGCGGCGTGTCAGCGCCGTATCAAGGGGCGCAGGCATGCTGGTGGTCACCGAGAGAACGAAAGCCGAGGAAAGAAAACAAGGAAGGAAAGCAGGGAAGGAAAGCAGGGAGAGGTGCCCGGAGTGGCTTATCGGGGACCGGAGTTCGCTTCCGTCGGGCGCAAGCCCACGCAGGTTCGAATCCTGCCCTCTCCGCCCGGGGGCGACCCTCGCGTGCAGACCGGCCCCGCAGCAGGGGGCCGGTCCGTACGCGCGTTCACAGCACGTCGTGCGCCTCTGGCTGCGCGCTCCACTGCGTGTGGTGGGGCCGGCGCAGCAGCGCCTCGGCCAGGGCCTCGTCCAGCATGGTGCGGGCGGCGACGTCGACCGCGTCGTCGAAGCCGAGGTCGACCAGGGCGAGGCTGACGGTGTAGCGGCCGGCCACCGACCAGGTGCAAAAGCTCCACTCGTCGCCCGAGCCGGGGGTGCCGTCCGGGCGCAGCACCTGCACGCGCCGGGCGCCGGGGGCGAAGCCGAACTCGGTGAAGCGGAACCGCAGGCCCTGCCCGATCGCCTTGCTGTATGCCTCTTTGAGGGTCCACAGCCGCACCAGGGCCGCGTTGCGTGCCTGCTGTCCGGTCCGGGCCAGCAGCTGGGTCTCGTAGGGGGTGCAGATCTGGCGTTCCACGGCCGATCCGCGCAGCTGCCGGCTGGAGAGTTCCGCGTCCACGCCGATCCAGCCGCGCCGGGTGATGCCGACGACCAGCAGGTCGGCGGTGTGGCTGAGGCTGATGTCCACCTGGTCGCAGCCGCGCAGGTAGGGGCGGCCGCCGGGTTTGTAGGCCAGGTCGATGTCGGCGGGCCGGGCCTCCAGGACCGCGGCGGCGGCGTACTTGAGCAGCAGCCGTGAGGCCAGAAAGCGGCCGCGGACCTCGTCGTTGGTCATCTGCGCGAAGCGCTGCCAGTCCCGCCCCAGCAGCGCCGGCAGCGCCGAGCCGCCCCCAGCACCAGCACCCGTCTCGGTACCGGTCTCGGCGGCGGCGGTGGCGGACGGGAAGTCGCTGAGCCAGTCGTCCAGGCGGGCGAAGACCACCACGCTGCCCCGCTCGGCCAGTTCACGGCGCACGGTGTGCCAGGGGCCCTGGGGGGTGACCTGCAGCGGCTCGGCGAGGGCGGCCGGCGCGGGCAGCACCGCGGCCGCGGCCGGGGCCGTCCTCACGCCGCGTCCCCCTTCGCCTCCACACCCCGCCCGGACTGCCCGGACTGCCCGGACTGCCCGGACTGCCCCGGACTGCCCGGACTGCCCGGGCTGGGCGGTCTGTTCGGCCTGGGCGGTCTGTTCGGGCCGGGCGGGGTGGGGGTGTGCGGTGGCGGCGGTGCGCAGCAGGTTGGTCAGGGAGCCGATGTCGGCCATGCCGCCGACCATGTCGGGCAGCGGCAGTTCGCCCAGCGCCGGGCGGCGCTCCTGCAGCCGGTCCACCAGTTCGATGAGCATCAGGGAGTCGAAGCCCAGGTCCTCATAGAGCCGGCTGTGCTCGCCGGCCGGGGGCCGGCCGGTCTCCAGCGCCGCGACGACGTCGTCGGCGACCCGGTCGAGCAGCAGTTCACTCATGGTGTCCTCCAGTACATGCAGTACGTGCGGGTGCGTGCGGGTCAGGCGGCCAGCGGGGTGTCGTACAGGTCGAAGCTGGAGGCGTGGGTGAAGCGGCGGGAGAGCTCGGTGAAGACCTCGGCCTCCGGGCCGGGCGCGGTGGCCGGGGTGCCGATGCCCAGGCGGGTGCAGATCCGCAGCAGCGCGGTCACCAGCCACTCGGGGCGGGCCAGGAAGTCGTCCGTGCTGCCCTGCTGGTGGCGCCAGACGCCCAGGCAGGCGGCGGCGGCCAGCACCAGCGTGTAGCGGTCGGCCAGGGCGTAGGTGTGCGGGTTGGCCAGGGAGTGCCGGGACAGGGGGGCAAGGGCCGCGCACGCCTCGCGCAGCCGGCGCAGTTCGCCGGCCAGGTGGCCCAGCAGGGGGCGCAGCACGGCGGCGTGTTCGCCCGCGCCGCTGTGGTCGCAGCTTTCGGCGGCGGCCAGTTCGGCGCACAGCACGTCGTGGGTGGCAAAGGTGCCCAGGCGGCGGAAGTCGAGGGCGGGCAGGTCCGCGCGCGGGGTGAACAGGGCGGGCTCGCCGGGGGCGTCGGTGAGCCAGGAGCGGCGGGCCAGGGCGGACAGTTCGGGGCTGATGGTGGACAGCGCGGCGGCCGCCCCGGCGTGGCCCAGGCTGGTCACCGGCAGGTCGCGTACGTGTTTTTGGAAGATGCCGAACTCGCCGTCGCGTACGTAGATGCTGGAGCCGAGCAGGACCGACAGTTCGTGCACGCAGTCGTGCAGCAGGATGGGCAGCAGGTATTTGGCGGCGGCGGCGTAGACGCCGGTGATGCCCAGGCCCAGGCCGGCCGCGCGGGTGGCGGCCAGGGCCAGGCTGTCGCAGATCAGCAGGTCGGTGAAGGCCCCGGACAGGGTGCGCCGGGCCTGCGGGTTGCGTTCCACCGGCCGCCCGCCCACCCCGCGGGCGGCGGCGAAGCGCAGGGCGGTGCGCAGCGCGGTGTCGGCGCCGCCCAGCACCATCGAGGGCAGGATGCTGCGGGTGAAGGCGAAGGAGCGCAGGGCCAGTTCGACGCCGTCGCCCTCCTGGCCCAGCAGGCTGTCCTCGGGCACCGGGCAGTGGGTGAACTCCAGGCCGGTCATCGGGCAGGGCCGCATCCCCACCATCGGGTAGCGCTCGAGGTCGCGGACGCGTTCGGCGGGCAGTGCGTCGCGATCGAGCAGCAGGGTGGAGTGGGAGCGGCTGCCGGCCTCGGCGGAGCTGCGGCACACGATGACCAGGCCGCGGGCGCGGTCGGCGTTGATGATGACCCGCTTGGTGCCGCTGAGTTCGCGCCGGCCGTCGCGGGTGTCCAGGGTGAACTCATCGCGCAGGAAGGCGTTGCCGTGCGCCAGTTCGCGGTAGGAGACGGCCAGGCGGCCGCCGTCCAGGAGCAGGCCGGCCGCCCAGCGCTGCTGGGCGCGGCTGCCGGCCGCCCACACCGAGGCGCCGGCCAGCACCGAGAACGCCCCGTATCCGGTGCCCAGGGCCTGATCGCGGCGGAAGACGCAGCGCAGTACCCGGGCCAGGGTGTCGGCGCGCACCAGGCGCCCGCCCAGGGCTGCGGGCACGAATTCGGCGTTGAGGTGGAAGCCGTCCAGGAGCTGCTCGGCCTCCGCCTGCGGCCGGCCGCGCTCGTCGGCGGCCAGGATCCCGGCGTGGCCGAGGCTGTTGGCCGGATCCCAGGGGTCGCCGAAGCGGCGCTCCAGGTCGGCGACGCGGGCGGCGACCGCCGCCTCGCTGTGCAGCAGGTCCGCTGCCGGCGGCCGGGCGGCCGCCTCGTTGTGGGATACGGCGAGCGTCGTCATAGCCATCGATCCGCCACCTTCCGCCGGGCAGGACCTCCCGCATCGCGCGGCAGCCCTCAGCCAACCTTCCGTGGTGAGCCTCACCAACGCCTCTGGAGGATCACTTGAGACCCGCACGCGGACCACCACAGACACCCCCACAGACACCCCCGCAGGCCCCGGCCGCACCGTCCTGCCCGCCTTTCAGCGGGAATTTTCCGCGGCGCGCGGGAAGGATCTTTTCCGTGCGGCCCGCATTCCGGGCAGAGCGGCCCGTATTCCGCCGGAGCAAAAGAGGAAGAAGGCAGAAGAAGGCAGAAGGAGGGGGGGCGAGGGGGGAATTGGGGGGGGAGGGCCGGGGGGCGGGCGGGCTGAAAGGCGCTCAAGAACGCTCACACGGTGAGCGGAATCCCTCTGGCGTCCGCGCCCGGATTTCCGTACACCCACTAGGGTCCGAAAGTACACCGCACAACGACCCGTGCAGCGCGCCCCGCCACCTGAACCCCCGTGATGTCGCGGCCCGATCCAAGGAGAGCGATGGACGCCACCGAACCGCAGCTGCGCCTGTTCGTCCTCCACCACGCGGGCGGCTCGCACGTGTCCTACCGGAAGTGGCCGGGCCTGCTGGGCGGGCAGTGGGACGTGCGCCTGCTGGACGCTCCCGGGCGCGGCCGGCTCGGCCATCTGCCGCAGCTGGACAACGCCGGGCGCCTGGCCGACTTCTTCCTGCGCCGCCTGCAGGGCGAACTGCGGGCCCCCTACGCCTTCTTCGGGCACAGCATGGGCGCCCTGATCGCCTACGAGATGACGCTGCGGCTGGCCGCCCGGCACCGGGTGCTGCCGGTGTGGCTGGGCCTGTCCGCGCGCGGCGCACCGCGCCCGGAGGGTGCGGGCAAGCAGCATCACCGGCTGAGCGACGCCGAGCTGCAGACCCATCTGGAGCTGCTGGGCGGCACCCCCGAGGAGGTCTTCGACAACCCCGATCTGTGGGCGCTGTACGACCCGCTGATCCGCGGCGACCTGCGGCTGGTGGAGACCTGGCGGCCGCAGGCCGGCACCGAGCCGCTGCCGGTGCCCCTGTCGGTGTTCGCCGGCAGCCAGGACACCTCGGTGCCCGCGCGGCAGCTGGCCGGCTGGGAGCGGCACACCGAGCGTTTTTTGGGCCTGCGGGTCCTTGACGGCGGCCACTTCTACTTCCAGGACGATCCCCTGCCGCTGCTCGGGCGGATCCGCCAGGACGTCCAGGCCGCCCTCACCGCCGCCCCCGCCCCGGCCCCGGCCGCCCCGGCTGCGGCTCGGGGGGCCGGGCGGGGCGGGGCGGCGCGCTGAGGGCCGGTGGCGTCCACCGCCCGCCGGCGACATGAGGCTTGCGACATGAGGGGGAGAGATGCAGTTCCGCATCCTCGGTCCCGTGGAGGTCCAGGACGAGGCGAGAGGTCTGTGGATCCATCCCACGGGCGCCAAGCAACGCGCCCTGCTCGGCGCGCTCGTGGTCAAGGCCGGGCACGAGGTGTCGGTGCACCGGCTGATCGACGAACTGTGGGGCGATCACCCGCCGGCGAACGCGGCGAACGCGCTGCAGGCCCATGTGGCCCGGCTGCGCCGGCGCCTGCCCCGCCCGCCCGGCCCGTCCGGCCCGGCGCCGGGTGAGTGGATCACCACCCGCTCGCTGGGCTACGTGCTGCGTCTGGGCACGGCCGGCACCGACGCCCAGCGCTTCCACCAGCTGTCCGCCCAGGCCCGCCAGACGGCCGGCCACGACCCGGCCCGGGCCGCCGAACTGTGGTCCAGGGCCCTGTCGCTGTGGCGCGGCCCGGCCCTGGAGGGCACCCACGGCGACATCTGCGCGGCCGAGGCCGCACAGCTGGAGGAACACCGGGTGAGCGCGCTGGAGCTGATGTACGAGGCGTCGCTGCGGGCCGGGCGGCACGGCCGGGTCACCGGCGAGCTGGAGGAGCTGACCTGCGACCATCCCATGCGCGAGGGGTTCTACGACCTGCTGATGATCGCGCTCTACCGCTGCGGCCGGCAGGCGGAGGCCCTGGGCGTCTACGAACGCGCCCGCAAACGCCTGGTGCACGAACTGGGCGTCGAGCCGGGCCCGGCCCTGCGCGGCCGCATGGAGGCCATCCTGCGCCAGGACCCGGCCCTGGCCCAGCCCCTGCCGCCCGCCGCCTCGCGCCCTGGCCCAGAACCCCGCCACACCGGCGACAGCGGCAACACCGGCAGCACCGGCATCAATGACAGCGCCACGGCCCGGGCCCCCCGGGCCCGGGCCCGCACAGCCGGACCCGGAACCCTCGCAGCCGGGGCCGGGGCCGGGGCCGGGGCCGGGGCGGGGGCGGGTGCGGGGGGCGGGGGTGAGGCGTCGGTGCTCTCGCTGGGCAGCCAGATCGCCCGCCTCAACCACCGCATCGAGGGCCTGCGGCTGCAGCAGCAGCAACTGCTGCGCCGCTTCGAGCAGTTGACGGCCACCCCGGGCAGGACCGCACCCGGCCGCTGACACCCCCTTGCGGACACATTCCCGTGCCCGCCGCCTTGCTCTGCGTACGCCGCCTCGTCCGCGTACGCCGCCTTGTTCTGCGTACGCCGCCCTGCGGGTTTCCCGGGGGCGGGGTCCAGTGGGGGTCGAGGCGGGCTCCGGCGGGGTGCGGCACGGTGGCGGTGTTCTGCCCTTCCCTGGTCCGCGGCGGCCTGTCCGGGGCTTTCCCCCGGCTCCCGGGCCGGCCGCCGCTCGGGGCTAGCGGGGCCGTCGGGCCGCCGCGGCCAGCGCCCGGGCCAGCTCGCGTATCCGGCTCTCGCCCGCCGCGTGCGGGGCGCCCAGGACCACCAGCGGCGCCCGGCCGCGGGCGGCCGCGATGTGCCGGGCGAGTTCCAAGGCCAGCGCGCCGGCCCCGGAGAAGCCGCCCAGGACCAGGCGTTCTCCCGGGGCGAGCAGGGGCGCGAGCGCCCGCAGGCACTCCGGTATCCGGGCGGCGTCCGCGCGCAGCACGCTCAGCGCCTGGGGGCCCTGGTAGCGGCGGGCGAGGTCACTGTGGCAGTGCTCGGGGGTGCCGGGCGGGGCGATCAGGCAGATGGTTCCGGCGCCGGGGCGGGCCGCACCGCGCAGCGCCAGCAGCCGCTGGGGCGCCAGGGGCGCGCGCGGGTACAGGCGGGGGGCGGTGGTGCGGGCCAGCGGGGACAGTGCCTGGGCGATGGTGGTCGACTCATCGGCGCCGGCGGGCAGTTCGCGCAGCAGCCGGGCGCTGTGGGCGAGCAGCTGGGCCGCCTGGTCGTCGTGCAGCCGGGCGCGGTCGTGCACCGCGCTCAGCACGAGGTCGCCGGTGCTGTCGTGGTGGGCGAGGACGGCCAGCGCGAAGGCGCCGGGCCCGCCGGCGGGGCCGGTGTCCTCCACGTGGATGCCCTGCGCGGCGAGTTCACCGGCCAGGCCCTGGGGCGGGCGCGGGTGGTGCGCGAAGGACAACAGCGTCGCCGGCCCGCCCGCCCCCGCCCCACCACTGCCGCTGCCGAAGCCGGTGCCGGTGCGGGGGTGTTGGTGCCAGTGGCGGATCTGGCCGGCGCAGACCCATTCGTAGGCGGTCATGTCCAGGACCCGGTCGCGGACGGCGCGCAGCAGGGCGCCCACCGGGGCGGCGGGGTCCACCGGCAGGCTGAGCGGCAGCGGGGACTCCAGGGGGCCGGGGACGCGTTCGATGCCTTCCATCGCGATGCCGCGTCCGGAGACGGTGACGGCGAAGGTCACCGGGGCCGGGCGTGCTCCGGTGCCGGCCGCGGCGAACAGGAGCATCGCCCACACCGCCTGCAGCGCGCTGCTGGGCGTGGCTCCCCAGCGGGCCGCCCAGTGGGCCAGGCGCGCGCTCTCGGCGCGGGTGAGGCGGGCCAGGGTGCGGCCGGTGCCGCGGCGGCCGGTGAGCTCGCCGGCGCCGGCGAGCGGCAGTCCGGCGCCGGTGCCGGCGGGGGTGGCAGTCCAGAAGTCCCGGGCCGGCGCGGGGTCCTGGGCGGCCAGCCAGTGCTGGTAGTCGCGCAGGTCGGGGCGGCGTTCACCGCCGTGGCCGAAGCCCGCGGCGAGATAGGCGCGGTAGAACTCCTGCAGCAGCAGGCGCACGCTGGCGCCGTCGAGCAGGGCGCGGTGGTAGGTGAGGACGACGTCGGTGGGCGCGACGCAGCCGCCGTAGGGTTCGGGCGGGCGGCCCTCGAGCAGCGCGGCCCGCAGCAGGCCCGCCCGGCCGGGCTCGAAGCCGCGCCGGCGTTCTTGTTCCATCAGCGCCTGCCGGGTCAGGGTGCCGTGCCGGTGGCGGCGGATGTCGGGGCGGGCGTGGGCGTGCAGCGCCAGGCGCGGGTGGGGGTCGAAGACCAGGGCCGCGCGCAGCACGCTCTCGTGGTCGAAGACGCGCTGCCAGGCGGCGGTGAACCGGCCGGTGTCCAGCGGCCCGTGCCAGCGCCGCAGCAGCTGGGCGATCTGCTGGTGGGGGAAGTCGGCGGTGGCGGTGAGCAGATCGCGCTGCAGCGCGGTGAGCGCCAGCGGCTCCGGCAGCCGCAGCGGCGGCACGCGCCGGGGCAGAGCACGACGCGGCACCCCGCCCCCGCTGCCCCCGGCCCCGGCCCCGGCCCCGGCCCCGGTGCCGGTGCCGGTGCCGGCCCCGGTGCCGGTGCCGGTGCGGGTGCCGGTGCCGGTGCCGCTGGTGCGGGCGTCGTCCCCGTCCCCGTACGCGGCCTGTCCGCCCCCGGCGTATCCGTACCCGGCGTATCCGGGCTCCTCATACCCGCCGCCCTCAAACCCGGCGGCCCCGGTGTTCCCGGTGTTCCCGGTGTTTTCGGCCCCGGTGTTTTCGGTGCCGGTGGCTGCGGTGAGCAGGTCGGCGAGGGCGCCCAGCGGGTAGTCGGCGGTGCCGTGCAGGACGTGGTGGCCGGGTTTGTGGCGTACGGCGGGCGGTGCCGGCTCGCACGGGCGGGGGGTGTCGGCGGCGAGGCGGGCGAGCGCGGCGTCCAGGAGCGGGGCGGGCAGCGGGCCGCGCAGTTCCAGGGTGCACGGGGCGTCGCCGGCCGGGCCGTTGACAGCCAGTACGGCGGTCAGCGACACCGCCATGGTGCGTTCGACGGTCATCGGCTCTGCGGGGCCCCGTGCGCCCGGGTGCGGCGACGGCGACGGCCCCTGCCTCCTCTCCTTCGAGCGCGGGCATCGAGTATGGTCCGCGCCTCCCACGCGAGGCTGACGCGCCTCTGACGCCCCCGAGCCTCCCCGGGGGCGGGGCGGGTTTACAGGACGCGGACGGCGGACTGGGCGTGCTGCTGGGCCAGGCGCAGGATCTGCAGGCTCTGGTAGCTGAGTTCGCCGTGCACGCGGCGGCGGGCGTCGCTGAGGGTGGCGCCGGCGCCCAGGACCTCCTCGATGTCCTTCTCGCGCAGCACCACGTGGTGCTGGGCCAGGACGGTGACGCCGCTCTCGTCGGGGACCACCGACCATTCGCCGCAGTGCGCGGCGATGAGTTTGCGGGTGGCGGTCTCTTTGTGGACGATGCGTCCGGCGTGCGGGAAGCACACCCGCACCGAGGTGACGGTGTGGGCGCCGGTGCCGTCGGCGCTGGCCAGGTCCAAGGTCACCTGCTGGACGCCGACCTGGGGTTCGGCCAGCTGGACGCGGCGTACGTGCGGGACCTGCTGGGGCCAGTCGGCGACGTCGTAGAGGAAGCCGTAGACGAGTTCGGCGCCGCCTTTGACGCGTACCGATTCCTCGAAGGACAGCACCAGTTCGTCCAGCCGGCCCCAGTGCTGGGCCAGAAAGCGCAGGCTCCTCAGATCGGAGCGGGCGTTGGCGGTGGTGGCCGCTCTCAGCCAGGCCACGTCCTGGGGCCGGTCGCCGGCGGCGGTGAACTCGTGCTCCACGCTCAGCCGGCAGCGCTCGGGGCCCAGCGCCGTCACCGTCCAGGTGCCGCCCATGGACTGGGCCTGTTCCATGACCTGGTCCTGGCGGAAGGTGACCTGGCGGCGGGCGGCGTCCTGGATGCGCTGGGAGGTCCAGGACCTGACCTGCCCGTCGGCCAGCACCCACATCCGCAGCCGTTCGCGCACCCCGTCGAAGTCGAGCCGCTCCACATGCACGTTGGGCGGGAAGTACAGCGGCCAGCGCTCGGCATCGGCGATCAACTGGTAGACGACTCCCGCGGGCGCGGCCACCTCGACCGCGTGCGACAGACGGCGTACACGCTCACCCGACACGGGACCACCTTCTCTCCTGGAAAAGGGCCGCCCGGCTGCCGTGGGCGGGGCGCGGCGCCCGGCATGCGTTTTTTCCGCGGGGCGGCAGTTGGACAGAGTCTGTCCGCTGCCGCTCGACGGCCGCCGGAGCACCGCCGGAGCGCCGCCGGAGTGCTGCCGCAGTGGCTGCTGGGGGGCGCCTTGGGCGGGCGGGGGGGCGGGTCAGGCGGGGCGGGGGGGCGGGTCAGGCGGCGTAGAGGTCGAAGGTGGAGCTGCGGCGCGCTCCGGCGACGACGTCGAGCTGGGGGTCGACGGCCAGCATGGCCTGGTGCAGGCGCTGCACCTGCGGGGAGGGCTCCACGCCCAGTTCCTCGATCAGGCGCACGCGCAGCTTGCGGTAGATGTCCAGGGCGGATGCCTGCCGGCCCGAGCGGTAGAGGGCGACCATGGCCTGGGAGTGCAGCCCCTCGTGCTGGGGGTAGCGGGCGGTCAGCTCGGTGAGCTCGGCGATGAGTTCGGAGTGCCGGCCCAGGCGCAGGTCGGCGTCGATGCGCCGCTCGACGGTGCCCAGGCGGCTCTCTTCCAGGCGCATGACCTCGATCTCCAGGATCGGTCCCAGGCGCACGTCGACCAGCGCCGGCCCGCGCCACAGGTCAAGGGCGCCGCGGAAGTGGCCGGCCGAGGCGTCGTCGTCGCCGGCCTCGAAGGCCGCCCGCCCCTGGGTGACCATGCGTTCGTACTCGTGCACGTCCACGCTGGCGGCCGGTATCTGCATCAGATAGCCGCCGTGGCGGGTGGCCAGGACTTCCTTGGCCGCGCCCGGCGCGTCGGGGCCCATCGCGGTGCCCAGGCGCCTGCGCAGCTGCAGGATGTAGGTCTGCAGTGTGGTGAGCGCGCTCTGCGGCGGCTCGGTCCCCCAGATCTCCTCCATGAGCATGGGGACGGGCATCACCCGTCCGGGATAGAGGGCCAGCAGCGACAGAATCTGCCGCGGCTTGCCGGCCGTCGGGACGATGGATCCCCCGTTGACCTCGGCACTCAACGGACCCAGAACCTGAATCTTCACTGGTTTCCTCCGTACCTCGTCGAGTTCCTCTCAGTGACTGATTTCCGTCGCCGCCAGCACACTAGCCGTAATTGCCCGGCCCCCTCCTTTCCGTCGACCAGGACTCAAGGCCGTTCCGACTGCCCGTCACCGGCCGCGAATTCGCCTGTTACCGCACCCGGCTCGAGAATGCGTGAAAGACGCCTGGAGCAGGACTCGTACCGTATTTCGCCGCATCCCCTTCCCGGCTACCGTGCCAAGAAAAAGCCTCCGCCCCTTTTACGCATATCGCGGGCCGGCCGCCCCGCGGCGGCCCGCGCACCGCCTCCCCCGGCCGCCCGGGCCCCAGCCCGCCGGG
>NZ_AOPZ01000502.1 GCF_000414115.1 Streptomyces aurantiacus JA 4570 | reverse complement strand
CTTCCTCGGGCCTCCTCCGCCGCGAGGGCTGTCTTCCCTGGGCGCCTGTCCGCGCCCGAGGGCTGTCTTCCCCCTCCCGGCCCCTCCGCCCGGAGGTGCTGTCTTCCTCCGGCCCTCTCCGCTGGGAGGGCTGTTTTCCCTCGACGCCTCTCCGCCCGGAGGGCCGTCTTCTCCCGGCCTCCCCCGCCCGGAGGGGCTGTCTCCTCCCGCTCTCGCTCCGCCCGAGGAACTGTCTTCCCCTGGCCTCTCCGCCCTGAAGGCTGTCTTCCCTCAGCCCCCGCTCTGCCCGGGGGGGCCGTCCTCTCCCGCCCACCCGCTCCGCCCGGAGGGCTGCCCTCCCGCCCACCTCCCTCCGCCCGAAGGGCCGTCCTCTCCGCCCACCCGTTCCGCCCGAAGGGCTGCCCTCCCGCCCACTCCGCTCTGCCCGGAGGGCCGTCCTCTCCCGCTCCCGCCCACCCTGCTCCG
>NZ_AOPZ01000501.1 GCF_000414115.1 Streptomyces aurantiacus JA 4570 | reverse complement strand
CGCGTTCGCGGACCGCTTCATCTTGCGGGAGACCTTCGCCGCGCGGATCCGCGAACCCATCACCCTCCCCTCGGGGTCAGGCACCGAGGCAAGCACGCTGTGCAGGATCTCGGCCGCCATGGCGACCTCCATGGACATCATCACGCCCGCCGCCCGCAGGGTGTTGCAGTAGTTGCGCACCTGCGCGGGCGAGTTGAACTCCGGCGGCGGCAGCAGCGACTGCCCGCCCCCGCCGTGGCCGCCGCCCCTGCGGTTGACGTTGATGTTGATCGACGGCATGAAGGAGCCGCCCATCGCACCGACGAAGCCGCCGGCCGCGGCCCCGGCGTTGGCGAACTTGTTGCCCTTGGCGCCCGGAGCAGCGCCGTTACGCGTCGGAGTAGCCATCAGCCCGTCTCC
>NZ_AOPZ01000500.1 GCF_000414115.1 Streptomyces aurantiacus JA 4570 | reverse complement strand
TGAAGCGGTCCGCGAACGCGCTGCGGAGCGCGGCGAAGAACGCCGCCGCCGCGTACTCGGTGTTCCAGCAGGAGTACCAGGAGGAGATCAACCGCGTACGGCACCGGGCCCGCAGGCCCAAGGCGCCCACGATGAACTGGGCGCAGCAGTGAGGCGCCGGCAGGCGGTCGATGAGACCGCACAGGCGCAGTTCGCGCAGCTGGTGAACACGCGCGAGGGCGGATCGGGTGCGGGCGGGGTC
>NZ_AOPZ01000499.1 GCF_000414115.1 Streptomyces aurantiacus JA 4570 | reverse complement strand
GCGGCCGCGGCGGTGGGCCCGGACGCGGGCGCGGGCGCCGGGTGGGCGCTGAGCCAGCGCCGGATGGCGATCCGCGCGGCGGGCGTGCGCGCGTGGTCGAGCCAGTCGCGCGAGGGCCCGGACGCGAGGTCCTGGCCCATGAGGAGCTGCACGGTGTCGCCGTCCCGCAGGACCGTGCTGAGCGTCGCCAGGCGGCCGTTGACGCGGGCGCCGATGCAGGCGTGGGCGTCCTCGCCGTACTGCGCGTAGGCGGCGTCCACGCAGCTCGCGCCCGCGGGCAGGCCGAGCGTGCCGCCGTCGGGGCGGTAGACGGCGATCTCGCGGTCCTGGGCGAGGTCTTCGCGCAGCGTCGACCAGAAGGTGTCGGGGTCGGGCGCGGCCTGCTGCCAGTCCAGGAGGCGGGAGAGCCAGCCGGGGCGGGTGGGGTCGGCGCGCTCGCCGTCGGCCGGCTGCTCCTCGGGGGGCGGGGCGTAGGGGTTGCGCAGGGCGATGACGCCCGCTTCGGCGACCTGGTGCATCTGGTGGGTGCGGATGAGGACTTCGGCCACTTCGCCGTCGGGGCGGGCCACGGCCGTGTGGAGCGACTGGTACAGGTTGAACTTCGGTACCGCGATGAAGTCCTTGAATTCCGAGACGACCGGCGTGAAGCACGTGTGCAGTTCGCCGAGGACTCCGTAGCAGTCGGCGTCCTCGTTCACGAGCACCAGGAGGCGGCCGAAGTCGGCCGGGCGCAGTTCGCCGCGTTTGCGGTGCACACGGTGCACGGACACGAAGTGGCGCGGCCTGATGAGGACTTCGGCCGCGATGCCGGCGTCGCGCAGCACGCCGCGCACCTCTTCGGAGATGTCCGCGAGCGGGTCGGCGCCGGCCCTCGTCTTCGCCGCGATCAGCTCTCTGACCTCGGCGCACTCCTGGGGGTGGAGGATCGCGAAGACGAGGTCTTCGAGCTCGGTCTTCAGGGCCTGCACGCCGAGCCGTTCGGCGAGCGGGATGAGGACGTCGCGGGTGACCTTGGCGATGCGCGCCTGTTTCTCGGGGCGCATCACGCCGAGCGTGCGCATGTTGTGCAGCCGGTCGGCGAGTTTGATCGCCATGACGCGTACGTCGTTGCCGGTGGCGACCAGCATCTTGCGGAAGGTCTCGGGCTCGGCGGCGGCTCCGTAGTCCACCTTTTCCAGCTTGGTGACGCCGTCGACCAGGTAGCAGACGTCGTCGCCGAACTCCGCGCGCACCTGATCGAGCGTCACGTCCGTGTCCTCGACGGTGTCGTGGAGCAGGGACGCGGTCAAGGTCGTGGTCTCGGCGCCCAGTTGGGCCAGGATCAGGGTGACTGCGAGCGGGTGTGTGATGTACGGCTCACCGCTCTTGCGCGTCTGGCCGCGGTGCGAGGACTCGGCGAGGACGTAGGCACGGCGCAGCGGTTCGAGGTCGGCGTCGGGGTGGTGGCCGCGGTGGGCCTCGGCCACATGGCCGATGGCGTCCGGGAGACGGCCGCGGCCGGCCGGGCCGAGCAGCGCGGCACGGCCGAGTCGGCGCAGGTCAAGGCGGGAGCGGGCGCGCTTTCGCTGGCCCGGGGGCGTCGTTGGGCCGGGCGTCGCGGGGTTCGTCGCCTCCGCACTCATGGGCACCTCCGGCAGCTCCGACCGGCGGTGAGCGGACGGCAGCCTGCTCCGTCCGGGCCGGTGCTTGATGCTATCGAGCCCATCACGCGGTGCTGACCTGCTCTCGCCGAGCGTGAAACGGATCACCCATTCGAGCGACAGTTCTGTGGAGTGTCGTTTCGAGTGGGGCGAGCGGGGTTTCGACCCCGTCGCGGGGGCGGGGCCGGGCGTGCGGCCCGGGCTCCCCCGTGCGCCGTGCGGCCGATGCGCGGCGCCCCGCCGGGCGCG
>NZ_AOPZ01000498.1 GCF_000414115.1 Streptomyces aurantiacus JA 4570 | reverse complement strand
CGAGGCGGGGGTGCCGGGCGCGGCGAGCACGGGCGCGAGCGGGAGCCGCGCGTCCACGCTGCGGCACCGCATGAGCCCCGCGACCAGCGGGAACAGCTCGGCGCGCACGCCCGGCCCCTGTTCGAGGCGCAGATCCGCGTACGCCGCCGCGTCCGCCGCGGCCCGCGGGCACTGCTCCGCCCGCTCCTGTACGAGCTCCGCGATGCGCCGCGCGAGGTCGGGCGTCGGCACCTCGGGGAGGCCGCGCAGGACCTCGGCGGTGCCGGTGCTCCGGGTGCGCAGTCGGGAGCGGAAGGCGGCGAGCACCGTCTCGGGGTGGGTGGTCAGGGCGGCGGCGAGGGCGCTCGCGGGCAGGCCGGGGTCGCCGGCCCCGAAGTGTTCCAGGGCGCGGGTGAGGTGGCGGGCGCGGGTGCGGGGGTCGCGTACGAGGAGGGCGAGGGCGTTGCCGTGCAGGGCGTCGTCGGCGGGGCGGGCGAGGAGGGCCTCGGCCGCGAACCGCAGGAGTTCACGGTCGGCGTCGCCGGTGGCGTGCCGGGCGGCGCGCGGGGCGTGCGCGGCGGCGGCGACGCG
>NZ_AOPZ01000497.1 GCF_000414115.1 Streptomyces aurantiacus JA 4570 | reverse complement strand
GGAGAGCCCCGCGCAGCGGCCCCCCGCCCTCGCCCTCCACGACCTCCACGCCGCCCACGACACCACCCCCGTCCTCCACGGCGTGGACCTCACCGTCCACCCCGGAGAAATCGTCGTCCTCCTCGGCCCCAACGGCGCGGGAAAGTCCACCTTGTGCCAGGTGGCGGCAGGCCAACTCCCGCCCACCCGCGGCCGGGTGACCGCCGCCGGCCGGGACGTCACCAGCCTGGGGGCACCCCACCGCTCCCGCGCAGGCATCGTCCTCGCCCCCGAGACCCGCGGCATCTTCCCCACCCTGACCATCGAGGAGAACCTCACCCTCCACCTCCCGGACCCCGCGTCCCGCGCGGCGGTCTACACCCGCTTCCCCGCCCTGGCGGCCCGCCGCACCGTCCCGGCGGCCTCGCTCTCCGGCGGCGAGCAGCAACTGCTGTCCCTCGCCCCGCTGCTCCAGCGGCCCCCGGACGTACTCATCGCCGACGAGCCGTCGCTCGGCCTGGCGCCCCGGGTCGCCGACGAGGTGTTCCGGCTGCTCGCCGAGCTCAGGGACGCGGGGACGGGGCTGCTCCTGGTGGAGGAGAAGGCGGCGGAGGTGCTCGGCCTCGCGGACACCGTCGCCTACCTGGCGCAGGGCCGCGTCGCCTGGTCGGGGCCGCGCGCCGAGGTACGGGTGGACCGCCTCACGGAGGCGTACCTGGGCCTCGCGACCGAGGAGCCGGACCACCCGTCGATGGAGGCGAGGCACCCATGAACGACGCAGCCATGAACGAAGCACCCGTGAGCGAGCGCCCATGAGCGAGGCACCCATGAACGGGGACAAAGCACCCCTCACAGAACCCCCTGCCCTCACCGCCTCCCGCGTCACCGTCCGCTTCGGCGGCATCCGCGCCCTCGACGACGTCACGCTCACCCTCCGCCCGGGCGAGGTCTGCGGCCTCATCGGGCCCAACGGCGCGGGCAAGACCACCCTGTTCGACGTCCTGTCGGGCATCCGCCGCCCGGACCGCGGCCGGGTGCTGCTCGGCGGCGCCGACGTCACCCGGCGCTCACCGGTGTGGCGCGCCCGGCACGGCATGCGCAGGACCTTCCAGCGGCAGCAACTGTTCGGGCAGCTCACGGTCGCCGACAATCTGCTGGTGGCGCAGGAGTGGCGTGGAGGCGGCGGCGGGTTCGCCGCGGATCTGGTGGCGGCGCCGGCGCGGCGGGCCCGCGAGGGCGCCCGGCGCGCGCGGGCCGCCACCGTCCTGCGCGAGTGCGGCCTCGACGACCTGGCGGAACGTTACGCGGGCGGCCTGCCGGTGGGCCGGGCCCGGATGGTGGAGCTGGCCCGCGCCGTCGCGGACCCGCCCGCCGTGCTGCTCCTGGACGAGCCCGCCTCGGGGATGACGGTCCCCGAACGGCGACAACTCATAGCCGTCGTACGGCACTTGGCGGACGAGGAGGGCGTCGGCGTGGTCCTGGTCGAGCACAACGTGGCCTTCGTGATGGAGGTGTGCGCCCGCGTCGTCGTGCTCGACCTCGGCCGCGTGCTCGCCGAGGGCACGGCGGCCGAGGTACGCGCCGACCCGAAGGTCCGCGACGCGTACCTCGGCACCGCTGCCGGGCCGCCCCAACGACCCGGCGGTCCCGCCGACCGCGGCTAGCCGATGTTCACGCGGAAGATCCTGTCCGCGCCGTCCGGCTCCCCGCCGTTGCCGTCGGCGTTGGTCGTCGACAGCCACAGCGACTTCGCGCCCGGCACGGCGGTCACCGCGCGCAGGCGGCCGTACTGGCCGACATAGAACGCCTTGGCCGTGCCGACGTTCTCGTTGTCGGCGTTGATGGGGATGCGCCACAGGCGCTCGCCCTTGAGGGCGGCCATGTAGACCGCGCCGTCGACCACGGCGACGCCGCTCGGGGATGCCTCGGCGACGCCCCAGGTCTTCTTCGGGTTGGTCATCCCGGAGACATCGCAGGTGCCCTCACAGGTGGGCCAGCCGTAGTTCTTGCCCGGCTTGATGAGGTTCAGCTCGTCCTTGCTCGCGTCGCCCAGCTCGGCCTCCCACAGGCGGCCCTGCGGATCGAAGGCGATGCCCTGCGGGTTGCGGTGGCCGAGGCTGTACACGTAGTTGCCGAACGGGTTGCCGGGCGCGGGCTTGCCGTCCCGGGTCAGGCGCAGGATCTTGCCGTTGAGCGAGTTCTTGTCCTGCGCGAGAGGCTTGGACTGGGCGTCGCCGGTGGTGGCGTACAGATGGCCGTCCGGGCCGAAGGCGAGGCGGCCGCCGTTGTGGTACCTGGCCTTCTTGATCCCCTTCAGCAGCACCGTGTAGCCGCTGAGCGAGGAGCCGTCGTACGTCATGCGCGCGATCCGGTTGCCCTCGGACGAGGTGTGCATGAAGTACACGTAGTGGTTCGTGGCCCACTGCGGGTCGACGGCGACACCCATCAGGCCGCCCTCGCCACCGGTCGTCTGGGACTCGGGCACCTTGCCGACCTGCTTCTTCGTCGAGCCGTCGGCCGAGACCGACCAGACCCGGAAGTCGTCCCGCTCGGTGACGAGCGCGGACTTGCCGTCGGGCAGCCAGGAGGTGCCCCAGGGTATGGTCCAGCCGGTCGAGATCGTCTTGATGTCGGTGGGCTCACCGGCGGGTGCGGCCGGTGCGGCGGACACCGAGGGGGCGTACGCCACAAGTCCCGCCGTCAGCACGGCTGTTGTGGCGAGGGCCACCTTCCTGGCCGAGCGGCTCTTGCTCTGGCTGTCGTGCACGTGTTCCTCCATGTGGGGGGGTCTGCGTGGGGGTGATGGTTCACACGAGCTGGTGGGCGCGCATGCCGGTCAGGAGCATGTACGTGTTCTGGAGCGAGCCCGAACTGTCGCCCAGGGAGCGGTAGATGCCCCACTTGGGGCGGACGCGGTCGGCGAGGAAGGTGTCCACACCCGACGTCGACTTGTCGATCACGGTCGTGGAACCGCTCTTGAGGATCCAGCGCACGGACCCCGACGAGCCGTCGCCGATCTTGATCTGGAAGTCGACGTCGGTCCATCTGTCGTGCAGCGGCTCCAGATCGGTGCGGCCGACGAGGATGCCCCGCTCGAAGATCTTCAGCTCGATGGTCTGCTTGCCGCCCACCCGGCGCAGCGACTGCACGACGATCGGCGCGCTGCCCGCGCCCGGCTGCTTCATCTGCATGATGTGCGTGAAGCTCGTGGTCGCCTTCAGCGAACTCGGCAGGTACATGCGGTAGGTGAGGCGCCAGGTCTGGCCCTTCTGCCACTTCAGGTACGAGTCGCCGGTGCGGCAGCCGGTGACCTCGTGGCGCTGGCGGTCGTCGCTGGTGTCGCGGTCGACCGTGTGCATGGTGAAGCGGAAGTTGTCGCCCTCGGCCTTGATGTGCGGCTTGGCCGCCGGGTGCGAGCCGGCGCGGTCGTCCTCCAGCGTCTCGAAGGCGCGCAGGCCGACGTCGCGGGCGGACGGGGACCAGCGCAGCTGCCAGTCGGCGGCGGGTGCCGTGCTCACCGCGCTCTCCGCGCTCGCCTCGGGCAGGCCGACGGCCGTGGCGGCGGCGCCCGCTCCGGCCCCGAGTGCCGCCCCCAGTACGGTCCTCCGTGAGGGCGTCATCGCCCGCTCACCTTCTTCCTGAGTTGTTCGTTCATGATCAGAAACGCGCCTAGTCCGTGGAAGTCGTTGGTCTGCCGGGGGCGCGCGATGTAGAAGGCGTAGTCGCCGACGTTGGTGCCGATGGAGATGTCCGTGAGGTCGGTCAGCCCGTCGGAGCCGAGCGAGATCTTTTCCAGCACGCCCCGGTAGCCGCGCCGCGCGACACCCTCGTAGGACTTCGCGATGTAGCCCTTCTCCGCCCCGCGCGACAGGGCGAAGGTGAACATGCTGGAGCAGGACGTCTCGGTCCAGTTGCCGTCGGCCGTCCCCTTGTCGACGACCTGGAACCAGCGGCCGGTCGCCGGGTCCTGGGTCCGCGCGATGCCTGCCGCCAACTCGCGTACGTGGCCGAGCAGTTCGCGGCGCCCCGGGTCGCTCCGGGGCGTGGCGTCCAGGACGTTGACGGCGGCCATGGAGTACCAGCCGATGGCCCGGCACCACTGCTCGGGGGCGCGCCCGGTGCCCTTGTCGGCCCAGACCGCGGTGCGCGACTCGTCGTACGCGTGCTGGAACAGGCCGTTGTCCGCCTGGAGGCGGCGGGCGTACACATTGAGCTGCTCGACGGCCTCCCGGTCGGTGTACGCCTCGTCGGCGAACTCCTTGCCGTACTCGACGAGGAACGGATTGACCATGTAGACGCCGTCGGACCAGAGTTGGTGGGCGCGGCTCGCGGTGTCGGCGTGCCAGAAGCCGCCGTCCTCGGTGCGCGGGTAGGTCTTCAGGCGCTCGCGGATCATCCGGGCGGCGACACCGTAGCGGTCCTCGCCGGTCTCGTGGTGCAGGATCACCAGGAGCCGCCCGGCCTGCATGCTGTCGAGGCTGTTGAACTTCTGCCCGATGTTCCCGTCGGCGTCGACGAAGCGGTCGACGTACTCCTTGATGTACGTCAAGTAGCGGTCTTCGTGGGTGCGTTGGTACGTGAGGTACTGGCCGTAGAGGTAGAGCCCGACGGGGTAGGACCAGCCGCCGATCGACGTCGGCGTGTGCCGGGCCGTGGTGGATTCGACCAGGGCGACGGACCAGTCGGTGGCCGGGGGCCGCGCGGTGGCCGGGGGCCGGCCGGTGTCCGGTAACCCGTCAGCCGCGGCCGGGCCCGCCTGCGCGGTGAGGACGGCGGCCCCGGCGAGGAGCGCGGCGAGGACGGTCCGGGCGGTCCGGGCGGTCCGGATGGACGTCGACGGGTGCTGCGGTAAGGCGGGTGAACGGCGGCGGCGCATCATGTTCCTCCCTCGCGGTAGGCGAAGCCGGGGTGGTCCGGGGCGGGCCCGCGCGCGGCCTCGACCAGGGCGCGGACGATCCCGTGGTCGGGCGAGCGGTGGCAGGCGGGGTCGGTGCGGGCGGCGTCGCCGGTCAGGGCGTGGGCCTGGCAGCGGCAGCCGCCGAAGTCGACGGCGCGCAGCGCGCAGGAGCGGCAGGGCTCCCGCATCCAGTCCTCGCCGCGGTAGCGGGTGAAGGCGGGCGACTCACGCCAGATCCAGTCGAGCCGGTGGTCCCGCACGTTCGGGGCGTCGTCGCCGAGCAGCTCCGCCGCGGCCGGGCAGGGCAGCACCGAGCCGTCCGGCGCGACGGTCAGGGACACCGCGCCCCAGCCGCCCATGCACGGCTTCGCCGTGCCGTCGATGTAGTCCGGCGCGACCCAGACCAGCTCCATGCGCCCGGCGAGCCGGACCCGCCGGCGCTCCAGGGTGAGGCGGGCGCGCGCCACCTGGTCCGGGTCGGGAAGCAGCGCGGCGCGGTTCTCCAGCGCCCAGCCGTAGAACTGGGTGTTGGCCAGCTCGATGCGGTCGGCGCCCCAGGCCAGGCCCAGCTCCACGAGCGCGTCCAGGGCGTCGAGGTTGGCGCGGTGCAGGACGGCGTTCAGGCCGAGCGGCAGCCCGGCCTCGCGGACCAGGCGGGCGGCGCGCTCCTTCGCGCCGGTCGCCCGGGCCCCGGCGATGAGGTCGGCCCGTGCGGGGTCGGCGTGCTGCACGGACAGCTGGACGCTGCGCAGGCCCGCGTCGACCAGCTCGGCGAGCCGCGCCTCGTGCAGGCCGACGCCGCTGGTGACGAGCTGGGTGTGGATGCCCGCCCCGTCCGCCGCGGCGACGATCCGCGGCAGATCGCGGCGCAGCAGCGGCTCGCCGCCCGACAGATGCGTCTGGACGACGCCCAGGTCGGCGGCCTGGCGCAGCACCTCGCACCATTCGTCGGCGGTCAGCTCAACTGACCGACCGATCAGTTTGACGGGGTTGGAGCAGTAGGCGCAGCGCAGCGGGCAGCCGTGGGTGAGCTCGCAGAGCAGGGCCCAGGGGGGCTCGGGGGCCGGGGGCGGCGCGGCGCGGCGGGCACCCGCGTCGGGGGCGCCGTGCACGCCGGGGGCGCCGTGTGCCTGGGGGGTACCAATGGCTTCGCTCACCGCAGCCACCCCTCCGCCCGCAACTGCCGTAGAAACGCCGGGACTTCGGTGCCGACCGGCGCGTCCGGGTGGCGGCGGGCCAGCTCCGCGACGATGGCGGCCACGTCGCGCGCGCCGTCGCACAGCGCCACGATGCTCCCGGCCGCGCCGCGAAGGACCACCACGCGCTCCGGCAGGAGCAGCAGGTCGACGCCGCGCACCCGGTCGTGACGGAGCATCACCGAGCGGGCGAGCACGGGCCGCCAGTCGAGACCGACGCGGTCGTCGGTGGCGGTGTCACGCATGGCCGCCCCGCTCCCCCGCGACGGCCCCGGACGCCTCGCGCGAGGCACCGTCGCCGCCACCCGCAGCGTCGCCGCCGCCCGCACCGTCACCGCGACCCGCGCCGTCGACCGCGTCGAGCAGCGACCACAGCACGTCGCACTTGAAGGCCAGCGCCGCCACGGCCCGCTCCTGCTGCTCGCGGGTGCGGGCCCAGGCGCGGACCAGGCCCAGCGCCTCCTGCCCGTCCCTGCCGCCCTGCCCGACCCGGCCCCGGAAGTAGGCGAGGCCCTCGGCGTCGATCCACGGATAGTGCCGCTCGAACGCGGCGATGCGGGTGCGCATCAGATCGGGCGCGGACAGCTCGGTGAGCGAGGCCGCGACGGCGTCGAGGGCGGGGCGCAGGCGGCAGAAGTTGACGTATCCGTCGACGGCGAGCCGCACCCCCGGCAGCACCCGGGAGGTGTCCCACAGCTCCTCGCGCGCGATGCCCGCGGCCTCGCCGAGCCGCAGCCACCGCTCGATGCCGCCCTCGCCCGGGCGTTCCCCGTCGTGGTCCCTGATCCGCCGCGACCAGCCCCGGCGCAGCGCCGGGTCGTCGAACTTGGCGAGGATCAGGGCGTCCTTGACGGGGATGTGCCGCTGGTAGTGGAAGCGGTTGGCGATCCAGCGGCGCAGCTCGGCCGGGGTCAGGGCGCCCTGGTGCATGCGTACGTTGAAGGGGTGGCGGTCGTGGTAACGCTCGGCGGAGACGGCGCGCAGCCGCTCGGTGAGCTCGTCGGGGGTCCAGGGCGCCCCGACGCCCCCTGCCCCGGTGTCCGTGTCGGTGTGGAAGGTCTTGACGGTCGCGGTCACAGCTCGATCACCATCCGGTCCTGCGCGACTTCGAGCCCCCAGTCGGCGAGTTGCCCGTGCTGTCCGGCGCCCGGGTCGCCGAGGGGGTTGGTGTTGTTCAGGTGGGTGTACAGACAGCGTCCGGGCAGTCGGGCGAGCCGGTGCGCGGTGCCGCCGGGCCCGGTGATCGGCAGGTGCCCCATGCCGGTCGCGGACTTGGCGCTGAACCCGGCCCGCCGGGGCTCCTCGTCGTCCCAGAAGGTGCCGTCGACGAACACGACGTCGGCCTCGCGTGCGGCCTTGTCGAAGGCATCGGTCCAGGCGGCGAGGGCCGGTGCGTACAGGACGGTGCGGCCGGTGCCGGTGTCGTGCAGGCTGAGGGCGACGGACCAGGTGGCGTCGTCCGGGCCCAAGTCGGCGGCGTAGCGCGGGCGTTTGGCCGAAACCGGCACGGCGGCGACCTTGATTGCTGACTGGTCGTTCAGTTGCCGGGCCGTTCCCGTGAGCTCGCGCCAGTGCACCTTCGTGTACGGGCCGAGCACGGCGCCGAGCCCGAGGCGGTCCCGGACGGCGGCGGCGACGGGCGCGGTGGCGAGGACGTCGACGCCGTCGCGGGCCTCCCGCAGCCGGGCGATGCCGAGGGTGTGGTCGAGTTCGGCGTCGGTGAGGACGACGCCGGCGAGCGGGGAGAGCCGGGGGTCGGCGGCGGGCCCGGGGGCGGGCAGCAGATCGGGGCACGCTTCGATCTGCTCGCCGATGTCGGGGGTGGCGTTGACGACGTACCAGTGGCCCGGGCCCGCGCGAAGGGCGAGCGAGGCGTGCCGGCGGCGGCGTTCCGGGTGGGCGCGTGCCCCGGCACAGCCGGGGCACGCGCAGTTCCACTGGGGGAGTCCGCCGCCCGCCGCGGTGCCGAGCACCTGCAGCAGCATCGGGCGGGTTTACCGGTCGGCGAGGCGGTAAGCCGTGACCTCGAGCGAGGTCTCGACGACCGTGTACTCGGGGGTCTGCCAGGCCGGGGCGCCGAGGGAGGCCGAAGCGGTCGAAGCCGCCGAGGACACAGCGGTGACCTCCGACGTTTCCTTCTCATGAACGTTCATGCGGGGGTTCCTATCCTTCCTGAAAAGTGGGGGTTCAGGAGCCACTGGGACACATCGCCGTCCATGTGCGTAGGGTGTTCACATGGATGGCCTGCGTTCAGTGACGTGCAACAGAGTTGCGGCATGACGAGACGCGGTCAATGGTTCGGACCGATGAGGTCGGAGCTATATCTAGCCATTCTCAGGGGCCCGCGCGCCGGGAACGCCACGCCAGGATTCACCGGTGACGCCCGGCGATCCCCGGTGACGCCACGCCAGGAATGCGGCACGGCCCCTGAGCGTTGACCATGGAAGTACCACCCGACGACGTATAAGGATCGAGAGCTCGTGAGCAAGGTCCCCCCGATCATCCTGAACAACGGCATCGAGATGCCGCAGCTCGGCTTCGGCGTCTGGCAGGTGCCGGACGACGAGGCGGAGCAGGCCGTCGCGACGGCGCTGGAGTCCGGGTACCGCAGCATCGACACGGCTGCCGTCTACGCGAACGAAGAGGGCACCGGCAAGGCCATCGCCAAGTCCGGCATCGCCCGCGAGAAGCTCTTCGTCACGACGAAGCTCTGGAACAGCGAGCAGGGGTACGACGCGACGCTCCGCGCGTTCGACACCTCCCTGGACAAGCTGGGCCTGGACTATGTCGATCTGTACCTGATCCACTGGCCGATGCCGGCCAAGGGCGTGTACGTCGACACGTACAAGGCGTTCGAGAAGATCCTCGCCGACGGCCGCGCCAAGTCGATCGGTGTCTCCAATTTCCTTCCGGAGCACCTGGAGCGCCTCATCGACGCCACGTCGGTGATCCCGGCCGTCAACCAGATCGAGCTGCACCCGCACCTCCAGCAGCGCGCCTCGCGCGAGTATCACGCGCAGCAGGGCATCACCACGGAGGCGTGGTCGCCGCTCGGCCAGGGCAAGGGCCTCCTGGAGGTCCCGGCGATCGTCGCCATCGCCCAGAAGCACGCGCGCACGCCCGCGCAGGTCGTGCTGCGCTGGCACATCCAGCTCGGGAACGTGGTCATCCCCAAGTCGGTGACCCCCTCCCGCATCCAGGAGAACATCGACGTCTTCGGCTTCGAGCTCGATCCCGAGGACATGGCGGCGATCAGCGCCCTGAACGAGGACCGCCGCCTCGGCCCGGACCCGGCGGAGTTCGAGACCGTCTAGGTCCCGCCTCTCCCCGGACGGCTCACGGGCAGCCTCAACAGGTCTTACGGAACGGGAGAGCCGGCACGTAGGCCCGCCATTCCGCGCGAGTGAGCCCCCCGTCCGCGCGCCGGCACGCGGCGGCTGCCGCCCGCCCCGGCGCCAGGGGGAGGCTGCGCGTGGCGGTTCGCGGCGTCGCCACCCGCAGTGCGCCCCCGGCGAAGCCGAGGGCGAGGACGGGACCGTCGGTGCCGGGGTATGCGGCGCCGGTGAGGCGGGGGGTGTCGGTCTCCCAGAGGCGGACGGTGCCGTCCGTCTGGCCGAGGGCGAGGTGGCGGCCGTCCGGGGAGAAGGCGAGGGCGACCGACTCCTCCGGGACCGCCGCGGGCGAACCGGTGGCCAGCACCCCCAAGCGGCGGGTGCCGCGCGCGTTCCACAACGCGACCCTGCCGTCGCTGTCGCTCACGGCGAGAAAGCGGCCGTCCGGGCTGAAGGCCACTTGCCGGAGGTCGCCCTCGCCACGCAGGACCCTCGTCGAGCGCCCCGTCCGGATGTCGGTCAGCTGGCCGTTCCAGGCGAGGACGGTCCGGCCGTCCGGAGACAGCGTGGCCCCATGAGTGCCCATCGGCCGGCGCAGTTCCCGGGAGCCCGCACGCTCACCGACCTTCCAGATATCGAGCTCCGGTGCGTCGTTGTCCTGCACCTGGGCGGGTGAGTCGGAGGCTGGTGAGCCGAAGGTGACAAGGGGGGCCTTGTCGGAGGGCACCACGAGGTCTTCCACCATCGACGGCACGAACTCACTCGCCCGCGGGCGGCGTTCACCCACACTCCACCGGCGCACTATCGTTCCGACGGGCGCCCCCTGCTCCTCTCCGACACCCGCCGTGTACGCGAGAGTCCCGCCGCTCGGCGAGAACCCCAGGAGCGGAGTAACGCAGTCCCGGCACACGCGGCCCGGCAGCCGGGCCCGCAGCCGTCCGTCGCGGGCGTCGCGGAGCTGAACCTCCTGCCCCTCTCGGTCACGCCGAGCGACCGCGAGGGTGCGACCGTCCGGGCTGAACCCGGCGCCGGCAAGCGGCCCCCCGCCACGCCTGCTCGCCAGCGCGTCGCGCACATCGATGCTGCGGACCACCGTGCCGGACGCCTGGTACCGGAGCATGCCGCTCGCGGTGTCGAGTCGGGCCGTACCGACCGTCCCTTCAGGGAGGGTGTACCTCATCAGCGGCGCGCCGGGCGTCGTCAGGCGCCAGAGCGCGAGCTCGCGCGCACCAGTGGTGACTGCCCAGGTGCCGTCCTCGCTGTAGTCCCCCTGCCACTCGCCGACGTCGGGCACATCGAGCCGTGGGCGCTCCTGCCCGGACCCCACCTCCCACGTCCGTATGCCGTCTCCCACATCGAAGGAGAGAGCACGGCTGTCCGGAGTGAAGGTCCGCTCCTCCGCCCCGCATGCCTGCCTCTGCACCTTGCGCGGCCACGGCGCACGCCGCGCCCGTCCGTCGCCGACCGTGTGGAGGGTCATGCGCCGCCCGTCCTCCGAGCAGGTGACGAGCAGCCGGCCGTCGGGGCTCAGGAGGGGAAACGGGCTGTCGCTGGTGATGTCTCCCGTGACGCGCGCGAGTCGCCGGTGCCGGCGCACGTCCCACACTTGGACCAGCACGCGGCTCCCCAGCTCCGTCCGGGTGACGAACAGTCGCCCGTCGGGGCCGAACCCGCCGTCGGCGTTCCGCCAGTCGCGCGGCCCGAAGGGCTGTCCCAGCGTGCGCCCCTCTCGCACGTCCCGTATGGCGAAACCCCGAGCCGTGTGCAGGGCGATGAAGCGGCCGTCCGGGCTGGCGCCCGTGTAGTCCTTGAAGATGCCCTTCTTGTTGTCCGTCCCGAGCCGCCGTCCGCTGCGGGCGTCCCACCAGGTCACCTTGTCGCGGCCGACTGCCGTCAACACGCGACCGTCATGGCTCAGGTAACTGGGCGCGTTCATCGCGTCCGCCGCCTCGAATCCCGCGGCCGTCCCCGCCTCCCGCTGCACCCCCGCCGTCCGCACCGCCTCCCGCGTCTCCGGCAGGTCAGCGATCCGCCAGGCCGCGACGCCCAGGCGCATCGCGGTGCGGGGGTCCGTCACGCGCAGGGTCTGGGCGATGCCTGCGATGCGGCGGCCCTGGGCCTCGGCGGCGCGGAGGTCGCCGGCGCGGTTCTGCTGCCAGGCGATCGTGCCCGCGACCGCCGCGAGGCACAGCAGGACCGCGAGCGCGGACAGGAGGGCGCGGGTGCGGCGCACGGCGCGGGCTCGCATGCGGGCGCGGTGGTCGTGGGCGGCGACGGCCGCCTGGAGGAACTCGGCTTCGAGGGTGGTGAGTTCGGAGGCGTCGGTGAACGCCTCGCGGGCGGCTGAAAGGCGCGTGCCCCGGTACAGCGCTCCGGGGTCGCGGTCCAGGTCCCGCCAGATCAGGGCCGCCTCGGTGAGCGCGCGGTGCAGCCGCAGCCGTTCGCGGTCCGTCTCGATCCAGCCGCGCAGGCGGGGCCAGGCGCTGAGCAGCGCCTCGTGGGCCACGTCGACGTGGGTACCGTCGACGGTCAACAGCCTAGCGGCGACCAGACGTTCCAGTACTGCACCACAGTGGGGGCCCAGCTCGGCGCGCTCGACGGTGCGCCGCGTGTCCTGCGTGCCGTCGCCGGGCGCGACCATGCGGAGCAGCAGAGTCCGCGCGACCGCCGCCTCCGCTTCCGTGAAGCGACCGAAGACGTCCTCCGCGGTGTGCGCGATGGCGCCGCGGACGCCGCCGATCGCCTCGTACGCCGCGAGCGTGAGCGTCTTGCCGCTGCGCCGCCGCCAGACCTCGCGCAGCGCGTGCGCCATGAGGGGCAGCCCGCCCGGCTCGTCGCCCACGTCGGCCACGATCCGGGCGGTCAGCGTCCGCTCCACGACGAGCCGTTCGGCCGCGGCCGGGCGGACGATGGCCTCGCGCAGGCGGTGCGGCGGCATGGGGCCGACGAGGAGCGTGGCGTCCCGCAGGACGTCGGCGAGGGGGCCGTGCTCGGCGCACCGGCCGTAGAAGTCGGCGCGCACGGCGAGCACGACGCGCAGCCGGTCGGCGGGGTCGCGGGCGGCGAGCAGCAGGTCGAGGAAGCGGTCGCGCTCGGCCGGGTCGTGGCAGAGCGAGAAGACCTCCTCGAACTGGTCGACGACGAGCAGGGTGTCGCCGTCGGCGGTGCTCGGCTCGAACAGCGCCCGGTGCGTACGGGCGGGGCGCTCCCCGGGAGTGAGGATCCGGATCGCGGCGAGCCGCGCCGCCTCTCCCCCGTCCGCCCGCTCAGCGCCCCGTTCCCGCAGCGCCGGCACCAGCCCCGCCCGCAGGAGCGACGACTTGCCGCTGCCCGACGCGCCGACAACGGCGGTGACGCGGCGGCGGGCGGTGAGGGCGAGGAGTTCGGCGATCAGGTCGTCGCGGCCGTGGTAGCGGGCACGGTCGCCGGGGCCGAAGCGGGCCAGGCCCGGGTACGGGGACTCGCCCCCGTCGGGGGCCGGTTCGACGGCGGCCAGCGTCTCGTACCAGCGCCGCTCCCACTCCGCCGCCTCCTCGGCGCCCCCGCCGCACGCCTCCACGTAGGCGAGGAGCACCGGCAGCGACGGGAGGCGTTCGCCCGCGGCGGCGGCCGACAGCGTGGGCGCGGAGTACGGGACGCGCCCTGCGAGCGTCCGGTACGTCGGGCCACCCGCCTCCGCGCGGAACTTGCGCAGCTCGTACGCGAACCGCTGCACCGGGCCCGCCGACGGTTCCAGCGGCTTCTCACGACGCCCCATCAGTCGCCCACTCCCCCGTCCCCGTCGCCGGCCCCCACCGGCTCGTCGGGCCACGCTAGCAATTGATAGGCGGCCCGCGGCGGGGCTGCCCATCAATCGCGGCGCGGCTGAACTCGGGTTTTCCCTCACCCGGTCACCCGGCGCTTCCGGAAGTCCTGAGTCCTGAAGTCCCGGAGTACCGGAGTCCTGGAACCCTGGAGCCCGCCATCTCTGCCGTCGAGACCGTCTTCCGCCTCGCCCGCCCCCGCGTTCAGCCGCCCGGAACCTCGCGTCCGGGCCCACGCGCCGCGCCGCCCTCCCGAACATGGACGCTCACCCTGCCCGGCCTGCTCCTGTCCCTCGCGCTGGGGCTGTGGGGCGTACGGCGCGGGGGCACGATGTGGCGGGACGAGGCAGTGACCTACGACATGACGCACCGCGAACTCGGCGCGCTCTGGCAGACGCTGGGCACCAACGACGCCGTCCACGGGCTCTACTACCTGACGATGAAGGCCGTGTTCGCCCTCTGCTCGGCCCCCGCCGTCTCCCCGGCCCTCGGGGACGCCGACCCGCTGCTGGTGCTGAGGCTGCCGTCGGTCCTGTCGATGGCAGCGGCGGCGGCCGGGGTCGCCCTCCTCGGCCGCCGCCTCGCCGGGGCGCGCGCCGGGCTGCTCGCCGGTGTCGTCTTCGCGCTGCTTCCGCCGGTGCAGCGCTTCGCGCAGGAAGGGCGTTCGTACGCGATGGTGTGCGCGCTCGTCGTCTGGGCGACGTACGCCCTGGCGCGCGCAGCCGGCGCGGGGCGGCGCGGGCCGTGGACCGTCTACGCGGCGCTCATGCTGACGGCGTGCCTGCTGCACGAGTTCGCCCTCCTCGCGCTGCCCGCGCACGGCCTGACCCTGCGGCGGGCGGCCCGGCGCCCGTGGATCCTGGCCGCTGCGGCCGTGGCGGCCGGGACCGCCCCGCTGGCGGTCGTGAGCCAGCGGCAGTCGGCGCAGGTGAGCTGGCTGGAAGGCTCTTCCCTCACGACGGGCAGCGCGGGCCTGATCGCGCTCGGGATCGGCTGCGCGGCGTTCCTGGCGCGCGTGCGGGAACGGCGGCAACACTCGGGGCACGGCGCGGGTGCCGGTGAACTCGCCCTGCCCGTCGGCCTGCTCGTCCTGCCCACGCTCGTCCTGCTCCTCGTCTCCCTGGTCGAGCCGCTCTACGTGGACCGCTACGTCCTGTACAGCCAGGCCGGGCTCGCGCTGCTCGTGGGTGCCGCCCTGGACCGGGCCGCGCGCGGCACCCGGCCCCGCGCTGTCGCCGTCGCCGTGACCGGCGCCGCCGTGGTGCTGACCCTGCTGCCGTTCTCCGTCCAGCTGCGGACGCCACAGAGCCGTATCGACGACACGACGGCCGTGGCGCGGGCGGTACGCGAAGCCGGGGCGCCCGGTGACGGGCTCCTGTACACGCCGCTGCGGCGCAGGGTCTGGACCCTGCCGTACGCCGGGGCCGCCGCCGGGCTGAGCGACCTGGCTCTGGCCCGCGACCCGGCGTCCTCGCACACGCTGTACGGCACCGAGGTGTCCGCGGGCGTCCTGCGCGCCCGGATGCTGCGAAGGGACCGCATCGTCGTGGCGGGCGACCCGGCCGCACCGGCAACCGGCTCGGCCGACGCCTCCGGCCTTGAGGCGGTGAAGCGGGACACCCTCGACGCGCACTTCGAGGCATGTCGCAGCTGGCATCCCCGGGGCGCCCGCGTGACCCTGTACGCCCGCCCCGGCCAGTGCTGACGACGGACGGGGCGCGGCGCGCGACCGCAAACCCCTCGCTCACTCTATTCAACTTTGACTAGACTGCCTGGCATGGCCGAGAAAACCGTTCCCATGCTGCCCTGTGTGACCGTCCAGCCGATCGTCGACTTCTATACCGCCCTCGGGTTCGAGGCGACGTTTCTCCAGAAGAGCCCGTACGCGTACGCCGTCGTCGAGCGCGGCGCCGTGGAGCTGCACTTCTTCGGGATGAAGCGGTACGACCCCGCCGAGTCGATCTCGGGGTGCTACGTCTTCACCGACGAGGTGGACACCCTGCACGCCGCCTTCCGCGCGGGGCTGAAGGCGGCGTACGGGAAGATCCCGAGCCGTGGGCTGCCGCGCATCGGGCCGGTGAAGGACATGTCGTACGGGGTGCGGCAGTTCCTGATGACGGACCCGGCGGGGAACTGCATCCGCGTGGGCCAGCAGATCAGTGAGGACCAGCGGCACCGGCCCGTCCCGAAGGAGACCTTCGCGCGGGCCCTGCACATCGCGGACCTCTTCGTCGACGCCAAGCAGGACTTGCCGGGCGCCGCGAAGGTCATCGACCATGCCCTCGGCCTGGAGGACGAACGGCCCGCCCCCGCGCAGCATCTGCGGCTGCTCGTGCTGCGCGGGGACATCGCCCAGCGGCTCGGCGACGACGCCCTCGCGGGGCGGCTGCTCGGGCAGGCCGCCGCGATCGCACTCCCGGCGGAGGAGCGGGAGTCGGCACGGGACGCGCTGGTGCGGCTTGAGGAGTTGCGGGGGTCGCGGGCGCCGCGGGGATGAGTCGCCCGGGCCGGACGTTCCGGCGGGCCGGGCGACTCGGGCGGTCAGGGGGTCGGGCGGTCAGGGGGGTCGGGCAGGCCCGCCGGGCCACGCGGCCAGTCGCGTCGGGCGGCCAGTCGCCCGCGCGGGTCAGTTCTCCTTCACCGCCACGTGCACCGTGTGCGCCGTGAGCAGGAACAGGTCGGCCCGCCGGTGCAGGCTCTCCTCGTCCTCCGGGTCGAGCAGGCGGCCGAGGGTGGCGGCGTCGTCGGGGTCGAGGCCGTCGGTGCCCGCGGTGTCCCCGTCGGCCGTGTCCTCCGCGAGCGTGTGGTAGCGCTCGAAGGTCGAGATGACGTGGGCCCGCGCCGCGTCGTCCAGCGGTGCGGGCAGGTCGAGCAGGAAGCTGCGCGTCGCCACGTGCCGCAGGCCCGCCGCCGTCAGCAGCGCGCGCCAGTCCTCGGTCGTCTCCTTCGCGCCGGGCAGCGCCGCTCGCATCCGCGCGAACCAGTCCTCGGTGGCCGCGTCCAGGCGGGCCTGGAAGCCGGGGCGGCCGACGCCGAAGTCGCGCGGCAGACTGCGCGGCGCCAGGCCGCCTTCGAGGATCGCGAGCGCCCCGCCCGGCGCGAGCCGGTCCGCGAGCGCCGCGAGCGCGGCACCCTGGTCGCCCACGTGATGCACGGAGCGGGCCGCCCAGATGAGGTCGGCGGGCGGCAACTCGCCAAGACCGTCGGGGAGTTCCGCGCGATGCGTGCCGACGCGGTCCGCGAGCCCGAGGCGGGCCGCGCGGGCCGCCGTGCGCTCCAGGAGCGCCTCCTCGGGGTCCGCCGCGATCACCCGGGACCGCGGGAACTCCTCCGCGAACAGGCAGGAGACGACGCCGGGGCCGCTGCCCGCGTCGACGATCAGGGCCGGGTCGGCGAGGTCAGGGGCGACAGGCCGGTCGGCCTCCCGACCGCCGTCCTCGGCACGCGCACCGCGCGCACCGCGCGCACCGCCCTCCTCCCGCACGTGCCGCGTCTTCCGCACCTCGCGCAGCCAGGCCGCGACCTCCCGGTACACCGGCGCCGTGACCTCCGCGTTCTGCTCCAGGACGGGCGCCATGACGGCCCAGTCGATCTCGGCACCGCCATGGTGATGGCCACCCCCGTGGCCCTGCCCGTGACCGTGCCCATGCTTGTGCCCGTCCCCCTGCCCCGCACCCGCGCCCGCTCCGTGTGCCACGTCCTCGCCGCCGTTCGCGCGCCCCGTCACCGTCATCGCCGACTCTCCTTGCCGTCCGTTCACGACTGGTCCGTCGTACGTCGTCAGCGTGCTCTTCCGCTGCGTTTCCGGCCAGCAAGCTTGCCGTTTCGGCAAATGAGGTCAGGCGGTCGGCTTGCGGAACGCGTGCAGTGTGAACCTCGGGTCGGGGCGCCGGACTTCCTGGTCCGGAAGCTCCGGGAGCCGCGCCGCGTACCGCCGTGCCAGCGGGCCGTCCGGCGGGATGCTGGTGAACCAGCCGCGCCCCAGGTCCTCGACGGTGGAGCGCGGGCTGCGGCCCTGGCCGTGGCCGACGAAGCGGGCCTCGCCCGCGCGCGCGAGGCCGTGCGCGGCCGCGTACCGCGCGACGTGCGCGGCGGCGTCCGCGGGCCGCCGGACCGGGCGGCCCGCGAGCGCCTCGTCGATGTCGCTGCCCACGTTGTGCGAGGCGGCCTTGTCCACGGTCGTGACGAGCACCCCGCCGGGCCGCAGCACCCGCGCGCACTCCCCGACGACCGCCACCGCCTCGTCGGGACCGGACAGGAGGTGCAGCAGCCACACCGCCGACACGGCGTCGAACGCGGCGTCGGGGAAGGGCAGTCGCCGGCTGTCGCCGAGCACGACGGCGCCGGGGACGCGCTCGGCCGCCATCCGCGCCATGCCGGGCGCCGCGTCCACCCCCGTCACGCGCAGCCCCGGCCGGGCGGCGAGCCGCCGGGTGACCAGGCCCGTGCCGCAGGCGACGTCGAGCAGCGAACCCGTACCGGCGGGCAGCAGCGACAGCACCGCGGCGGCCGCGGCCTCGGCCCGCGGCTCCCCTCCGCGTGACGCGTCGTACCGGACGGCTTCCTTGCCGTAGTCCAGCATCAGGCACCAGCTCCGCGCCGGGCACCCGCTCCGCGTCCGGGCCGCGCGGCCGTACCCCGCATCATTCCGCCCCGTGCCCCGCGGACAGCGTCTCGACCCGGCGGGCCAGTTCGAAGTCCAGGTCGGTGAGGGCGCCTCCCGCGCTGTGGGTGTTCACGGCCAGGGTCACCGTGTTGTAGCCGAGGGTCAGGTTGGAGTGGTGGCCGAGTTCCTCCTGGACCTGGGCGATGTGCACGACGAGGGCGGTGGCCGCGAAGTGCGAGGCGAGCCGGTAGGAGCGGGTGAGCCGCACGTCGGCGGCCGTGGCCCCGGCGTCCGCGCCGCCCGAGGCGAGCGACCAGCCGGGCAGCTCCGCGAGCCGGTCCTCGATCTCCTTCTGCGACAACGGTTCGACAGGCATGGCCGCTCTCCTTCCTGCGTATGCGGGGTGTACGGCCAGCGTGCCACAGCGGATGCCGGGCGGGGACTCGGCGGCACGCCCATTCCGGTCAGCGGCGCCCGCATTCGGCCGCGAGGTCGTCCGCGACCGCCGCGATCACCGCGCGGCCCTCCGTCACCCGCAGCCAGTCGTCCGGCAGTTCGTGGTCGCCGTGCAGCGCGCCGAGCAGGTTGCCGCAGACGGAGCCCGTGGAGTCGCTGTCGCCCGAGTGGTTCACGGCGAGCAGCAGGGCGTCCTCGACGCGGGGCGCGGCCAGGGCGGCGTAGACGCCGATGGCCAGGGCCTCCTCGGCGATCCAGCCGGCGCCGAGGTTCTCGACGCGCTCGGCGCTCGGGTCGCCCGCCGCGGCGAGGTCGACGGCGGCGGTGAGCGCGGCGGACGTCTCCTCGTGCCCGGGGTACCGGCCGAGCAGCCGCAGGGTGCGCAGGACGGCGCCCTCCAGGGAGTCGCCCTCGACGAGGTGGGCGACGACGGCGGCGAGCGCGCCCGCAGCGTAGTAGCCGGTGGGGTGGCCGTGGGTGATCTGGGCGCAGCGCGCGGCGAGTTCGAAGGCGCGGTCGGCGGGGGCGCGCGTGAGGCCGAAGGGCGCCGACCGCATCACGGTGCCGCAGCCCTTGGACTCGGGGTTGACCGGCCCGTGCGGGCCCAGCTCGGCGGCGGGGTCGGGGGCGTAGCCGTGTTCCAGCCCGCTCAGGCAGGCGTTGCCGGGGGCGCGCTGGGCGTAGAGCCACGCCTGGGAGCTGAGGTCGCCCGGCTCCACGGGCCCCGCCCCGGCGGCCCGCGGCTCGGGTCCTGGCTTCATCTGCGTGTCCAGCCAGCGCAGGTACGCCTGCCGTACGAGTTCCGGGGCCGCGCCGCCGATGCCCTTGCGGCGCTCGCGGGCGTGCGCCGTCCGCAGCGCCTCGGCGGTGAACAGGGTCATCTGGGTGTCGTCGCTGATCCGGCTGACACCCGCCGCGTCGGGCAGCGGCCCCCGCACCCCCGCGGGGCCGTGCGCGGCGCGGATGCCGTCGAGCGAGGTGAACTCGACGGCGTAGCCGAGGGCGTCACCGATCGCGCCGCCGAGCAGGCAGCCGCGCACCCGGGCGCGGTAGGCGACGGTCGCCGCCCAGCCCCCCGCCGCCGGCCGGTCCCACGGATTCGTCATGCATCACTCCTCGATTACCGTCTGGGTATGACAACTCTCGCGCCCGGCAGAGGGAACAGCAAAAGCGGCCCCCGGCACACCGCGGACCGCCGCGCCACGGGCCCCCGCGGCGCCGAGTCCGCCGAGCCGTCCGAGGTGGGCGCGCTGCTGCGGGCCTGGCGCGAGGAACGCCGCGTCAGCCAGCTCGAACTGGCGCTGCGCGCGGACTCCTCGGCACGGCACATCAGCTTCGTCGAGACGGGCCGCGCCCGGCCCAGCGAGGAGTTCGTGCTCAAGCTCGCCGAGCATCTGGACGTGCCCGTGCGCGAGCGCAACGCGCTGCTGCTCGCGGCGGGGTACGCGCCGCGCTTCCCGCAGACACCGCTCGACGACCCGTCGATGGACACGCTGCGGGCCGGTCTTGAGCAGTTGCTCCAGGGCTACGAGCCCTATCCGGCGCTGGTCGTCGACGCGACGTACCACGTGGTCGCCGCGAACCGCGGCATCGCGATGCTGCTCGACGGCCTGCCGGAAGAGCTCCTCGCCCCGCCCCTGAACGCGATGCGCGTCGTCCTGCATCCGCGGGGCCTCGCGCGGAACATCCGCAATCTCCGGGAGTGGCGCGGGCATCTGCTGCACCAGATGGAGCGGCAGATCGCCCTGCACCGGTCGGCGGAACTGCGGGCGCTGTACGAGGAGGTGGCGGCGTATCCGGTGGCGGACCCGGGCGAGGACGCGGCCGCGGACTGGCAGGTGCCGTACTTCGCGCTGCCGCTGCGGATCGAGCACGAGGGCCGGGTGCTGTCCTTCGTCTCGTCGATCTCGACGTTCAACACGCCGATGGACGTGACCGTCGCCGAGCTGGCCATCGAGACGCTGCTCCCGGCCGACCCGGCGACGGTCAAGTACCTCCAGTCGAAGGCGTAGCCGCCCGCGTACCTCCGGTCGGGGGCGGCGTCAGGGCTTGGCGTCCCGCGGGCCCGCGCCGCCCTCCCGCGTGCCGCCGTCGGGCGTGCCCTGCTCGTCCTCCTCCACGATCTCGGCCTCCACCACGCCCTCGTCGGCGCCGCCCCGCGCCCCGGCGGCGTCGTCCCCCGGCGGCGCGGTGTCCTGCGGGCCGCCGCCCTCCTGACCCGCCTGCGCGGCCGCGTACATCGCCTGCCCCATCTTCTGGCTGACGGCGGCGAGTTTCTCGGCGGCGGCCCGGATGGCGTGGGTGTCGTCGCCGTCGAGCAGCGGCCTCAACTCGGCTGCGGCGGCCTCGACTTCGGCCCTGGTGTCGGCGGGGATGCGGCCGCCCCCGCCCGGCTCGCCGTCGTCGCCGCCGTTGTCGCGCAGGAATCGCTCGGTCTGGTAGAGGAGCTGCTCGGCCTGGTTGCGGGTCTCGGCGGCCTCGCGGCGCTTGCGGTCCTCCTCCGCGTACTGCTCCGCCTCGCGGACCATGCGGTCGATGTCGTCCTTGGGCAGCGCGGAGCCGCCGGTGACGGTCATACGCTGTTCGCGGCCGGTGGCCTCGTCCTTCGCGGAGACGTGCATGATCCCGTTGGCGTCGATGTCGAAGGTGACCTCGATCTTCGGTACGCCGCGGGGCGCGGGCGGAAGCCCGGTGAGGTCGAACACGCCGAGCTTCTTGTTGTACGCGGCGATCTCCCGTTCGCCCTGGAAGACCTGGATGCCGACCGAGGGCTGGTTGTCCTCGGCGGTGGAGAAGGTCTCCGAACGACGCGTGGGGATGGTCGTGTTGCGCTCGATGAGCTTGGTCATGATGCCGCCCTTGGTCTCGATGCCGAGGGACAGCGGCGTCACGTCGAGCAGCAGCACGTCCTTCACGTCGCCGCGGATCACGCCAGCCTGGAGGGTGGCGCCGAGCGCGACCACCTCGTCCGGGTTGACGCCCTTGTGCGGGTCCTTGCCGGTGAGTTCCTTCACCAGCTCGCCGACGGCGGGCATCCGCGTCGAGCCGCCGACGAGGATGACGTGGTCGACCGCGGCGAGCTGCACGCCGGCGTCCTTGACGGCCTGGTGGAAGGGGCCCTTGCAGCGGTCGAGCAGGTCGGAGGTGAGCTCCTGGAACTGGGCCCGGGTGAGCTTCTCCGCGAGGTGCAGCGGGCCGTCGGCGGACGCGGTGACGTAGGGCAGGTTGATGTCGGTCTCGCTGGACGAGGACAGCTCGATCTTGGCCTTCTCCGCGCCCTCGCGCAGCCGCTGGAGGGCCATCTTGTCCTTGCCGAGGTCGATGCCGTGCGCGTTCTTGAACTGCCGTACGAGGTGCTCGACGATCCGTTGGTCCCAGTCGTCGCCGCCGAGCTGGGTGTCGCCGTTGGTGGCCTTGACCTCGATGACGCCGTCGCCCATCTCCAGGAGCGACACGTCGAAGGTGCCGCCGCCCAGGTCGAAGACGAGGACGGTCTGGTCGTCGCCCTTGTCGAGGCCGTACGCGAGGGCCGCGGCCGTCGGCTCGTTGATGATCCGCAGGACGTTCAGGCCCGCGATCTCACCGGCTTCCTTGGTGGCCTGGCGCTGGGTGTCGTCGAAGTACGCGGGCACGGTGATCACCGCGTCGGTGACGTCCTCGCCGAGGTAGGACTCGGCGTCCCGCTTGAGTTTCTGCAGCACACGGGCGGACAGCTCCTGCGCGGTGTAACGGGTCCCTTCGATGGTGATGCCGGACTCGCTCTCCGGGAAGCGCCAGCTCCCGTCGCCCATGTGGCGTTTGACGGAGCGTGCGGTGCGCTCCACGTTCGTGACCGCCTGGCGCTTGGCGACCTCGCCGACGAGGACGTCGCCGCTCTTGGCGAAGGCGACGACCGACGGAGTGGTGCGGGCACCCTCCGCGTTCGCGATGACGGTTGGCTCGCCGCCCTCCAGGACGGCCACCACCGAGTTCGTCGTTCCGAGATCGATCCCGACCGCACGTGCCATGTCCAACAACCCCTTCCGACGCGGTGCTACTCCACCCTCCAGCACAAAACTTGAGCGGCCTCTTGTCAATGCCGCGTGCTCGGTCTGGTGCGGGGTGCGGGGGTCGTGTACCCGGGCCGGACACGGCGAAGCCGCCGACCGGTCGCGCCGGTCGGCGGCTTCGCCGCGCTGCCGCGGGGGCGGCTCGGAGACGGGCTCTCAGGCCAGCTTGGCCGAGAGGGTGATCGTCGTGCCCGTGAGCGCCTGGCTGACCGGGCAGTTCGCCTTGGCGCCCTCGGCGGCCGCGGTGAAGGCGGCCTCGTCGATGCCCGGCACCTCGCCCTCGACGGTGAGGTGGATGCCGGTGATGCCGGTGCCCGGCTGGAAGGTCACGTCGGCGGACGTGACGAGCTTGGTGGGCGGGGTGCCGGCGCCGGTGAGGCCGTGCGAGAGCGCCATGGAGAAGCAGCTCGAGTGCGCGGCGGCGATGAGCTCCTCCGGGCTGGTCTTGCCGTTCGCCTGCTCGGCGCGGGAGGGCCAGGACACGGCCTGCTGCCCGATGCCCGAGGAGTCGAAGGTGACGGTGCCGGAGCCCTCGGTCAGGCTGCCTTCCCAGACCGTGTGTGCGGAGCGCGTGGTAGCCACGATGCCAAATCCCTTCGGTGAAGTTCCGTGGAGTCCATCCGATCACACTCCGGGTGACATCGGCGCCCCGGGCGGGCGCACGGGCCGTAAGAAGGATCACCCGGGCGGGGGCCGGACACCCCCGCCGGGCCGCCCCACGAGCAACCCGCGCCGTCACCTCTCGGTCTCTTTAACAAAGTTGACCCGGGCGGGTCGACCAGAACAGGGGGAACTGTGCGCCAACGCAGAAGAAGAGCGGGCGCGGTCACCGTCGCGACCGGGGTGGCCGTGGCGCTGGCGGCGGGCATGACCGGCCCGGCGTCGGCGGAGCCGGACGGCGCGAAGCCGGGCGGCGGGAGACCGGGAGTGGCCGCCGCGCAGCGGGGACCCGCACAGGCAGGGCCCACGCAGCGAGGGCCCGCCCGGGAAGACCCCGGGCACCGCCTCACGCTGGTCACCGGCGACCGCGTCACCGTCGACGCCAAGGGCCGCGTGAGCGGATTCGAGCCCGGCGAGGGCCGCGAGCGCATACCCGTGCGCACCCGGGCCTTCAAGGGGCACACCCTCGTGCTGCCGTACGACGCGCAGCGGCTGATCGCCGAGGGCAAGGTCGACCAGCGCCTGTTCGACGTCACGGAATTGACCCGCGAGGCGAACCGCGCCGCCCACCGGCGGGGGCTGAAGCTGATCGTCGGCTACGCGGGGGCGGCCCGCGGCGCGAGGGCGGGGGTACGGGCGGCCGGGGACACGGCGGTGCGCCGGAGCCTGCCGTCCCTGAACGCGGACGCGATCACCACCCCGAAGGAGGACGCCGCCGCGCTGTGGAAGGCGCTCACCGACCGGCGCGGGGCGCGGACCGCCGTCGCCTCGGGGGTGAGTCACCTGTGGCTGGACGGCACCCGCGAGGCGAACCTCGACAAGAGCGTGGCGCGGATCGGCGCCCCGAAGGCATGGGAGGCCGGGTACGACGGCAAGGGCGTGCGGATCGCCGTCCTTGACTCGGGCGTCGACGCCACGCACCCCGACCTGAAGGGCCAGGTCGTCGCCGAGAGGAATTTCTCCAGCGCGCCCGACGCCGAGGACCGCGTCGGCCACGGCACGCACGTGGCCTCGATCGCCGCCGGTACCGGCGCGAAGAGCGGCGCCCACAAGGGCGTCGCCCCGGGTGCCGAGCTCCTGAGCGGCAAGGTCCTCGCCGACGACGGCACCGGCGGCGACTCCGGGATCATCGCGGGCATGGAGTGGGCGGCCGCCCAGGGCGCCGACGTCGTCAACCTGAGCCTCGGCGGCGGCGACACGCCCGGCACCGATCCGCTGGAGGCGGCCGTCGACAAGCTGTCGGCCGACAAGGGCGTCCTGTTCGCCGTGTCGGCGGGCAACAGCGGTGCGGGCGGGCCCGGCACCGTCGAGTCGCCGGGCAGCGCGAAGGCCGCCCTGACCGTGGGCGCCGTCGACGACGCCGACAAGCCCGCCGAGTTCTCCAGCCGGGGCCCGCGCGCGGGCGGCGGCACCGTCAAGCCGGACGTGACGGCGCCGGGCGTGGACATCACGGCGGCGGCCGCCCCCGGCAGCGCCATCGAGAAGGAGGTCGGCCAGAACCCGGAGGGCTATCTGACGATCTCGGGCACGTCGATGGCGGCCCCGCACGCGGCGGGCGCCGCCGCGCTGCTCAAGCAGCGGCACCCGGGCTGGCAGCAGGCCGAACTCAAGGGCGCCCTGACGGCGTCCGCGAAGGGCGGCGCGTACACCCCCTTCGAGCAGGGCTCGGGCCGGATCGCCGTGGACCGCGCCATCGACCAGACCGTGGTCGCCCGGCCGACCTCGCTCGACTTCGGCGAGCAACTGTGGCCGCACACCGACGACAAGCCGGTCACCAAGAAGCTCACGTACAAGAACCTCGGCGACCGGGACGTCACGCTCGACCTGGACATCGCCGCCACCGACCCGAAGGGCCGCCCGGCACCCGACGGGTTCTTCGGCGTCGGCGAGAAGAAGGTCACCGTCCCGGCGGGCGGGACCGCCGCCGTCGGCCTCACCGCGGACACCCGGCTCGGCGGTTCGGTCAACGGCCTGTACTCCGCGTACGTCACGGCGAGCGGCGGCGGGCAGAGCGTCCGCACGGCGGCCGTCGTGGAGCGCGAGATCGAGCGGCACGAGGTGACCCTCAAGACGGTCGGCCGCGACGGGCGCCCCGCGCCGCACTACGACATGCTGCTGCAGGGCGTCACGGGCGGCGACAAGGGCGTCAACCTGGAGCCGCACAGCCCGTCCGGGACCGTCAAGGTCCGTGTGGCGAAGGGCAGTTACCTGCTCGACACGGCGCTGTACGTCGACCCCGAGAACGGCGACAAGGGCGCCGACTGGCTGGTCCGGCCGAAGCTCACCGTCGACCGGAAAACGACGGTGACGCTCGACGCCCGCAAGGCGAAGCCCGTCGACATCACCGTCCCGGACCGGACCGCGAAACTGGTGTTCATGGACGCCCGCTACACCTACGCGGGCAACGAACTGGGCGCGCTCAACATCAGCTCCTTCCGGAGCCTGCGCACCGCGCACCTGGGCCCCGCCATCCCCGACGGCCTCGGCCAGCAGTGGCTCGGCACCTGGCGCAAGGGCGCGGACGTCCGCTACGACATGCTGCTCGGCGGCAAGGTCGGCAAGCTGGCGACCGGCTACACCCGACACCTCAAGGCCGGTGACTTCGCCGCCGTGAAGGTCCGTGCGGGGGCGTCCGCGCCCGGCAAGTGGGGCGAGCTGTCCGTCGCCGGGTACCTCCCGGAGGCGGGCGGGATCTCGCCGATCCTGCCGGCGCAGAAGCTGCCGCGGACCACGACCGCGTACGTGTCCACGCTCGACGGAGCGAAGTGGGGCATGGACTGGGAGCTGTACGGAGAAGGGAACGCGGACGGAGAGCGGGTGATGGAGGGCTACTACGAGAGGGACCCGAAGACCTACCGCGCCGGCCGGAGCTACACGGAGACGTTCAACACCGGCGTCTTCGGCCCCCGTGTCGGCCCGCGCCCCGGCCCCGACATGGGTGTCTTCCGCAAGGGCGACGAACTGCTCGGTCGGATCCCGGTCGTGGCCGACGGCAAGGGGCACCCCGGCTGGACGCGGTACACCTCGGAGAGGTCGGTCCTGTACCGCGACGGCGTGAAGATCGCCGAGAAGAACGACGCGGTGACGGGCGCCGAGACCTTCAAGGTCCCGGCGGGTGACGCGGAGTACAGGCTGACGGCGTCCGTCACGCGCTCCCCGATGCTGGCGCCGGTGTCGTCGCGCGTCGACGCTAGCTGGACGTTCCGCTCCCGGCACGTGACGGAGGAGACCCGGCTGCCCGTGTCCACCGTCCGCTTCGGCCCGAGGCTCGGCCTGGACAGCCGGGCCCCGGCGGGCGCGGAACAGTCCGTGCCGGTCACCGTCGAGGGCCACGCGGCCGGAGCGAACCTCAAGTCCCTGCGCGCGTACGCGAGTTACGACGACGGCCGCACCTGGAAGGAGCTGACGGTCGAGGGCGGCCGGGCCGAGGTGAAGAACCCGGCGCGCGGCAAGGGCGTCTCCTTCCGCGCCGAGGTCACCGACAAGCAGGGGAACAGGGCGACCCTGAGGATTCTGCGCGCCTACCTCGGCGGGTAGGCGGTCCGGTGGTCGGCCCGGCGGGCGACGTCGTGGACGGCAAGTAGACAGCCTCCGTTTCCCGCCAACCGCGCGGCCCCCTCGCTGTGTTCGAGGGGGCCGCGCTGGTGCCCGGGGCCGATACGAACAGTGGGGCGGCAATGCCCCTGGCCACAGGGGCCGTTGGGGCGGCCGGGCACGCTCGTGGCGCGGCTTCTATGGCCGGAATGGCAACTGGGCAAGACCCTCCCGCGGTGACACTTTTAGGCCCCCTCGACCGCGCGGCTCTCAGCCACGCGACGGGGAGATCACCCAGGGGGTAAGGCCATGCGCATGATCTACGTGGACCGCGGCCCGTCTCCGGCGGAGCCGGAGAAGCCCGGCGCGGCCGGTGAGCGGGACTCGACGTTCGGCTGGTGGGGGGCGTTCAGCGTCGAGAACTTCGCCGACGCGTCGCCGCTGCGCTACACGCACGAGGACGCCACCGGCTGGCTGGAGTATCCGCAGAAGTTCTACGACCGCAATTTCTGGTTCGCCGACGGCGGCGTCCAGGTGTGGGCGTACGAGGAGACGTTCGACAACTGGCAGGACCGCTACGGCATGGACGCCGTCTGCGCCGTGTACCACTCGGGGCACGGCAACATGGACGGCAACGGCGTCTTCGAGGCGTGCCTCGGCGCGGCCTGGGACGGCCGCACCCGCGCCTATTCCAACCGGATGGCGCTCGGCAACGAGAAGGCGAAGTACGTCTTCTGGTCGACGTGCTTCTCGCTGCGGGTCCTCGGCGGGCACTCGCCGATCCGCACCTGGTCCGGGCCCAACCTCGGCTTCCGCATGCTCTTCGGCTTCGAGACGACCAGCATCGACCACCCGGACTACGGCCGGAAGTTCTGGGACAAGTGGCTGGCCGGGCAGACGTACTCCGAAGCCTGGCTGAACGCGAGCTGGGACATCTGGAAGAACCAGGCCCCGTCGGTGTGCGCGGTCGGCGCCACCCAGGCCGAGGCCGTGAACCGGCTCAACACCGAGCGGAACTTCTTCCGCGACGCCGTGCCGGACAACTGGTACGCGTGGCGCTGGTACAACGCGCGCGCGTCGCTCACCGAGCAGCTCACCGCGCTGCCGCAGGGCACGCAGACCGTCCAGCTCGCGCCGCGCGACCCGAGCGCCGAGCTGACCCAGGCGGGCCGCATCGCGTCCTTCCCGTCCGCCGCCCTCGAAGAGGTCCAGGTCGACCGGCGGGGCGTGCTCAGCGCGGCCTCCGGCGACCGCACCGTCTCCACCGGTCCGCGCGCGGTCCGCTGGGTGCGCCTCGCCGAGCCCAACCCGCGCAACACCACGCAGCTGCCCACCGAGCGGGCCGTCGAGCTGGCGCGCGCCTTCGCCGAGCAGCACGCCGACGGCGCCGAGCTGGTCGTCGACAGCGTGCACGACCTGATGCAGAACTCCGGCACCAAGGACGGTTCGGAGATCGGCGCCCCCATGTCCCTCCAGACGCACGTCACGTTCCGGCAGGCGTTCGACGGCGTACCCGTCATCACCCCGGACCGCGGCGTGATCCGGGTCGGTCTCGACAACGACGGCACGGTCGTGCAGGCGCAGCTGTCCACCCGGCAGGCGACGAGCGCGCGGCGCGAGCCGAGCAGCCAGGTCGCGCCGCCGACGGCCGAGGGCTCGCGGGCGCCGCAGCCCGCGCCCCGCGACCCGAACGAGGCACTCGCCGCCGCGCAGGAGCACCTGCTCGCCGAACTGGCGGTCCGCGCCGCGGGCGACGGCGCCGACTACCCGTCGGCGGTGTCGCGGGAGCAGCAACCCGAGGTCAGGGACGTTCCTGGCACATTCCAGGTGGGCTACGAGGTGGAGGGCAACGAGGCGTACCCGGCCGCCCGCAAGCTGATCGAGATCGGGCCCGAGGACGGCTTCAGGACCCAGCGCTGGGTGACGGCTCCGCTCGCCCGGTGACGCGCCCTTCCTGACCGGCCCGCGTTGACCGGCCCGCTCAGGAGGAGGAGACCTGGTTGGCGGCCCGCTGCTTGCGGGCCGCCATCCACGCGTACACGAGGACACCCGCGAAGAGGAACAGCACGCCCTGGTAGACGGCCGCGTACCCGGCCCCGGCGACCAGCCACATCGAGAAGCCGAACGCGAGCCCGGCGAGCACGGCGTCCCGCACCAGACGGCGGCGGTCGACGCGCTCGCGCTGCCCGGAGGCGAGGAAGTAGAGCTGCGCGGCGGTCGCCAGGAGATACGGCACGGTGGCCGTGAACGTCGTGACGAGCACGAGGACTTCGAAGACGCCCGACGGACCGGCGGTGTAGTTGTAGACGGTGAGCAGCGAGGCGAGGACGACGGTGACGAGGACACCGACGACCGGCACGCCGCGCCGCTTCTTGGCGAACGCGGCCGGGAAGAGACCGTCGCGCGCGGCGGCGTACGGGGTCTGGGCGCTCAGCAGCGTCCAGCCGTTGAGCGCGCCCACCATGGAGACGAGGGCGGCGAGCGCGACGGCGGTGCCGCCCCAGGAGCCGCCGAACATCACGTCGACGGCGTCGGAGAACGGCGCGGTGGAGGCGACGAGCTTGTCGTGGGCGACGGTGCCGAACACGGCGAGGGTGCCGAGGAGGTAGACGAGGGCGGCGCCGAGGGTGCCGAGAACGGTGGCGCGTCCGACGTTGCGCCGCGGATCGCGCACCTCGCCGGCGCTGACGGCGGCGGACTCCACGCCCAGGTAGGAGAAGAGCAGGATCGCGGCGGACGCGGACACGGCGCCGACCGGGCCCTCGTCGCTCGCCTGGAACGGGCCGAGGTTGGCGCTGTCGAAGAAGAAGAGGCCGCCGACGGCGACGAGCAGCAGCGGCAGGAACTTCAGGACGGTGGCGACGAGTTGCACGGCGCCGACGTAGCGGGTCCCGGCGAAGTTGGCGAGCGCGGGCGGCACTTGCAGGGCGAGGGCGGCGAGGCAGGCCGTCCACCGGTGGTCCGCCACCGGTATGAGGACGTCGAGGTAGCCGACGGCGGCGACGGCGAGCGCCGCGTTCGACACCCAGGTGGTGATCCAGTACGACCAGGCGGCGAGGAATCCCGCGAAGTCGCCGAACGCCTCTCGGGCGTACACGTACGGGCCGCCGGTGCGCGGGTCGCGCCGCGCGAGCCGCCCGAAGACCAGCGCGAGCGCGATGGCGCCCGCCGTCAGGACGGCGAACGCGACGAGACTGATGGTGCCGAACGGCGCGACCGAGGCGGGCAGCAGGAAGATGCCGCCGCCGATGATGTTGCCCATCACCAGACAGGTGGCGACGGGGAGCCCGAAGCGGCGCGCGTGCTTGCCGTCGTCGTGCCGCGCCGGCTGCTCGGAGAGGCGTTCCTCCTGCTGGAGGGACGGACGTTCCTCCTGGTGGGGGGCCGGAGCCGACGGGGAAACGGTTCCGGTGTCGTGCATGGGGTGGTGCGCCTCTCGTTGTGCCGTGCGCCCGGGATCGCCGGGGGCGAGCCCATGGTCGGGCACGGCGGGCGCCGCGCAAAATCAGTGTGTTTTGTCCTGTACGGCGTGGTCGGCGACCGAAAAAGCTGTGGAGGAGCCGGTGTCCGGGCGGCGATCGTCCACGGACGCGGCCGGGTCCGTGGCCGGGCCCACCAGCGGCGACCGCCCGCGCTCCTCGTCCCGCCAGCGGCGCAGTACGGCGCCCACGGCCTCCGCCCCGACGAGTTCGCCGCCGTCCTCGACGGCCGGGGACAGCGCGAGCGGGGCGAGCAGGAACGGGCGGGACTGGGCGCCGCCGAGCCCGCCGTGGGAGCCGATCTGCTCCTCGAAGGCGAGGACTTCGCCGTCCTGCGGGTCGTACCAGGAGTTGACCATGATGTCGGCGGTGTGCGGGAAGGAGTCGGTGCGCCGCACGGCGTCGGCGGCGCCGGGCCCGAAGTCGGCGAGCGGACCGAGGCTTTCGGGGTCTTCGGGGTCTTCGAGCTCGTCGAGCCGGACCTCCGCCCCGCGCGCCCCGAGCACGAGCGGCCCGTGCTCCTCGCTGCGGACCAGCACGAAGCCGATGCCCGGGTGGTTGGCGAGGGTCGGCAGGAGCGCCGGGTGGCGGCGGTCGATCTCCTCGCGGGTCATGCGGTGCGGCACGTCGGGGAAGGAGACGAGCCCGAGGTTGCCGGAGGCCAGGACGATCGGCTCGGCGACGCGGCGCGGGTGGTGCTCGCCCGCGCCCTCCTCCACGGGCCTGCGCAGCGCGGCTCGCACGGCGGAGCGGGCCTCGGCGCCGCTGTGCGTGCGGCGGGCCCTGCGCGGCACGGGCAGTCCGCAGCCGGCCCGGACGAGGTCGGCGAGGGTGAGGCCGTAGCGGGCGCGGAAGGTCTCGCCCGGGCTCTGGCCGTGGTCGGAGAGCAGCACGATGCGGTACGGCCGGGGGGCGTGATCGGCGACCTGGGCGACGAGGGCGAGCGAGCGGTCCAGGCGGCGCAGGACCTTCTCGGCGTCGCTGCCGGTGGGTCCGGAGTGGTGGGCGACTTCGTCGTACGCGACGAGGTCGGCGTAGACGGCGGCGCGCCCGGCGAGCATGTCGCCGATGACGGCGGCGACCACGACATCGCGCTCCACGACGGTCGCGAAGGCGCGGATGAACGGATAGAGCCCGCCGCGGCTCACCCGCGGGCGGCGTCTGCACAGCCGGGCGCGGGTCGACTCGCCGATCTCGCGGCCGACCTCGGCGATGAAGGAGAGGGCGGTGCGGACGGCGTTGGCGGGGTCGGAGAAATAGGCGAAGTAGCCGGCGCGGGAGCGGTTCTCCTTGCCGCGCCTGGCCGCCATCGACAGGACGAGAGCGAGCTGGTCCGCTCCCCCGCTGAACAGGTTGCCGCGGCTCGCGCCGTCGTCGGCGAGCAGACCCGGGTGCCCGGTGCGGGCGACGGCACGGCGCTGCAGCTCCCCCGCCGACGCGGGCCGGTTGGACACCATGACCTCGCCGGAGTCCTTCTCGTACCAGCGGAAGGCGGGGACGTCGAAGTTGCTGCCGTGCAGGATGGCGAGCTGGCTGGCGCCGGTCTGGCTCGACCAGTCGGTACGCCACGGGACGAGGCGGTGCGTGGGGGGTGCGGGCGGTGTCTCCTTGCCCTCGCCCTCCGCGGCCTCGCCGAGCCAGCGGGCGACGGTCGGCATGAGCCCCTTGCGGACGGCGTCCCTCAGTACGTCATGGCCCACGCCGTCGAGTTGGAGGAACAGGATCCCCGGGGTGCTCGGGCTCTGCGCGCCGGCGGCGCGGCGGCGACGGCGGTCGGCCAGGCGGTAGAGGCGGCGGCGGTAGGCGTCGTCGTCGCGGACGGCCAGGGCGCCGCCGGTGGCGGAGGCGACGGCGGACATCACGGCGGCGACGACCACGGCGGTCTCCGCGTTGGCGTCGCCGCGGCCGTCGGGGATGAGGCGCAGGGCGAGCAGCAGCAGTGACCCGTTGAGGAAGAAGTTGAGCAGGCCGAGGACCAGGGCCGGTACCAGGAGCAGCGCCCGCACGAGCAGGGGCCACACCAGGGCCGACAGCAGGCCGAAGGCCCCCGCTCCCAGGGCGGCGGTGATCGCGATGCGGGTGGCGCTGTCGCCGTCGTCCGACTGGAGCTTGAAGTCCGGCAGGATGCCGGCGAGGGCCAGCATCGTGAGCGTGCTCACCCCCCACACGGCGATGACGCGCCACAGTGCGCGACCCAGTCTTCGCCATCGCCCGTCGCGCACCGCGTCCGCCCACCTCACGTGCTGGTTCTCTGCCCCCAGCGTGTCACAGGCCGTGGGCCTTCAGCGGGCGCCCCTGGCCGACCGGGGGGGGACCAGGCCCTGTCTCCCCGAGCAAGACCGGAGAGGCAGGGAAGGGGGAAAGGAAGGTGTTCAGGCGGTCTTGATCGCTCCGCCGTCGATGACGTGGTCGGCGCCGGTGGTCGCGGCGGCGAGCGGCGAAGCGAGGTATGCGACGAGGGTCGCGACCTCGTCCGGTTCGACGAGCCGGTCGATGAGCATGCCCATCGCCGTAGGCAGACCGGCCAGGAGGTCGGCTTGCGGGATGCCCATGGACGCGGCCAGCTCAGCGCCGTAGCCGGTCGGGCTCTCCCACATGTCGGTGCGGACCGGACCGGGCGAGACGGTGTTTACTCGCACCCCCTTCGGGCCGAACTCGTGGACGAGGGCCTTGCTGAACGCGGTCAGTGCGGCCTTGGCCGTCGTGTAGGCGATGGGGCCGCCGTGCGGGACGCGGGCGCCTATGGAGGACACGTTGACGATCGCGCCGCGAGCGGCCAGCAGGGCGGGCATGGCCGCGCGGGTGACACGGATGGTCGCGAAGAAGTTCAGGTCCACCACCTGCGCCCACTGCGCGTCCGTCAGGTCGAGGAAGCCGCCGCTCAGACCGCCGTCACCACCGCCGATGTTGTTGACCAGGATGTCGATGCCGCCCAACTCGGCCATGGCCTGGGTGACGAGGCGCTCGGCTCCGGCGGGATCGGACAGGTCCACCGCTACCGGCGTCACGCCGGCCGCCTCCAGTTCCGGGGTGGGAGTGCGGGCTGCCGCGATGACCCGGACGCCCTCGGCGGTCAGGGCCCGGACGACGGCCAGCCCGATGCCGCGGCTTGCGCCCGTGACCAGGGCGGTCTTGCCGTTCAGTCGCAGATCCATGGTGTCCCTCCACAAGTAACAGCATCTTGCATGTCGCACAGAACGTAGAACATGCAACACCGATGTTGCAACTTGCTGTCGAGTCGACACATGGACGTACCATCGTCGGGCCGTCCGCCGAACCAGAAGGGCTCGTACTCCCATGGCGCTGCCTGCCTCCGCCAAACCGCTCCGCGCCGACGCCGAGCGAACGGTCCGCGCGATCCTCGAAGCCGCAGAGCGGGTACTGTCCACGAACCCGGCGGCGCCGATGGAGCAGATCGCCGAGGCCGCCGGAGTCGCCCGGACCACCGTGCACCGGCGGTTCGCCTCACGGGAATCCCTGATCGCAGCACTGGCCGCATGGGCAACACAGCGGTTCCACGACGCCGTCGAAGCTGCCCGGCCGGACACCGCCCCGCCTGCCGTCGCGCTCTACCAGGTCACCGCGAACGTGCTGCACGTGAAGATCGGATGGGGCTTTGCCATGGGCGCCCTCCCCACCGACGCGCCCGAGGTCGCGCGCGTGCACGCCGCGGTGCTGGCCCAGTGCGAGCGGCTGTTCACCCGGCTTCGCGACGCTGGTCTGCTGCGGCCCGACACCGATCTGGACTGGGCGCGGCGCGTGTACTACGCGCTCATCCACGAGGCAGCGGCCGAAGCGCCGGACACGGACGCCGCCGTGGACACCCTCGCCACGCGAGTGGTCGACACCCTGCTGCACGGCATCGGCACGTCGGCCACCCCCTGATGCCTGCCGGACAGCGTTGCGGCCGACAGGGGAGGTCGCCGCGGAGCGGCGGGGGAGGTCGCACGGTGAGCACCACCGGGTTCACCGGCCCGCCCCCTGGCGGGGAGTACTCCGGGGTCCCACGGTCACGGGCGGGCGGGAAACCGCCGCGGAGCGGCGGAGAGGGGCCGTTCAAGGCGCCCCCGCCAGAATCAGCAACCGTCGTACCCAGCCGTAGGCATCGACAGCCGCCGGTGGACGTGGGCCTTCATGCGGGAGTCGTACGCGGGCTCCGCGAAGCCCGCGGTCTCGATGCGCACCCCGCGCCGCTCGCACTCGGCGGTGAACTCGTCGGCGGAGCGCAGCGCCCGCTCCAGGACGCGTCGGCACGGCACCACGAAGAGGTCGACGAGCCCGGCGTCCACGTCGTTCCAGAGGACGGCGTGGTCGGCGCGCAGGCCGCGTACGACCAGCTCCCGCGTCACCACGTACCCCTGCGCGGCCGCCCACCGCGCGCACATGGCGTGCTGGCTGCGCGAGTCCACCAGGAAGGGATCGGCGTCCAGTTCCTCGAGCGGCGTCAGGCTCGCGATGGCCGCGACCCGCACCGCTCGCGCGGCCCCCCCGGCGTCTCCCATGGCGTCCCCCTCACCTCGGCCGTCAGCCGTCGACACTACTCCTGGCCGTAGGCTCGGAGACAGTCACACGAAGGAGGAACGGGTGCGGGCGGACGTCACGGTCACCTGGTGGGGTCATGCCACGTGCACGGTCGAGGACTCGGGCGTCCGTGTGCTGACCGACCCGCTCTTCGCGCGCCGCCTCGCGCACCTGCGCCGCCGCCGGGGCGCGCTGCCGCCCCCGCAGGCCGCGCTCGCCGACGTCGTCCTGCTTTCGCACCTGCACGCCGACCATCTGCACGTCCCCTCCCTGGCCCGCCTCGCCCCCGGCACCCGCGTCCTGGTCCCGCGCGGCGCCCCCCGCTCGGTGCCGGGCCTGCGCAGGCTGTCGCACCTGCGGTTCACGGAGGTCGCGCCGGGCGACGAGGTGCCGGTGGGCGACGGCAACGGCGACGGCAGCGACGTGGTCGTACGCGTCGTACCGGCCCTGCACGACGGCCGCCGCCTGCCGCTCGGCCCGCACCGCTCCCCCGCGCTCGGCTATGTCGTCGAGGGCCGGGCCCGTACGTACTTCGCCGGGGACACCGGTCTTTTCGACACGATGGCCGACGAGGTCGGCCCCGTCGACGTGGCGCTGCTTCCCGTCGGCGGCTGGGGCCCCTACCTCGGCCACGGCCACCTCGACCCGGCACGCGCCGCCGAGGCCCTCGCCCGGATCGCGCCGCGCAGCGCGGTGCCGGTGCACTACGGAACGTACTGGCCGATCGGCATGGACGCGGTGCGGCCGCACGAATTCCACGGGCCGGGCGAGGAGTTCGTACGGCAGGCCGCCCGCCGCGCCCCGGACGTCGCCGTGCACCGGCTCGGGCACGGCGAGTCCGTGCGGCCGGAGGTCACCCGATGATCCTCGCCGCCGCGGCGACGGTGACGCCGGACTCCACCCAGCAGGCGGTCGGCTACCCGTCGCTGTTCCTGCTCGTGGTGCTCGGCGCCCTGGTGCCGGTGGTGCCGACGGGCGCGCTGGTGAGCTCGGCGGCGGTGGTGGCCTTCCACCAGACCGACACGTCACCGTTCGCGCTGCTCATCGTGTTCGGCGTGGCCTCGTTCGCCGCGTTCGTGGGCGACATGGGTCTTTACTGGCTGGGGCGGCGCGGCATGCGCTCCAAGAACGGCTCGCGCTGGCTGGAGGCCATCCGCGACCGCGCCCCGGAGGAGCGGCTGCGGCGGGCCCGGGACAAGCTCGACGACCACGGCGTCCTCGTCCTCGTGCTGTCCCGCCTCGTCCCGGCGGGCCGCATCCCGGTCATGCTGGCCTGCCTCCTCGCGAAGATGCCCGTACGCCGCTTCGCCCGCGGCAACCTCCCCGCCTGCCTGGCCTGGGCGGTGACGTACCAACTCATCGGCATCCTCGGCGGCTCCCTCTTCAAGGAGCCCTGGCAGGGCGTCGCGCTGGCGGTAGGCCTGACGGTAGTCATCAGCGCGGCCCCAACGATCTGGCGACGCCTACGGAGAACCCGTTCCACCCCGTCCGGCACCTGAAGGCGGAGGGCGAGGCAGTTCAGCCCGTCCGGCACCTGAAAGCCGAGGGCGAGATAGTTCAGCCCGTCCGGCACCTGAAGGCCGAGGGCGAGATAGTTCAGCCCGTCCGGCGTTTGAGGACGAGCGCGCAGCGCGACAAGAACCTCAGCCCCCGAGCACCCGGGACCCACCCACCGGCAGATCCCACAAATCCCCCCGCGAAAGCCCGGCCCGAGCCCAAGCGTCCCGCACCCGCGTCAGCGGCTGAAGCACCGGCTCCGCCGAAAGCAGAAACGTCCCCCAGTGCATGGGGGCCATCCGCCGCGCCCCCACATCGACCGCGGCCCGAACAGCCTCCTCCGGATCACAGTGAACGTCCCGCAGCCACCACCGCGGCTCGTACGCCCCGATGGGCAGCAGCGCGAGGTCGATCCCGGGGTACCGCTCCCCGATCCGCGAGAACCAGTGCCCGTACCCCGTGTCCCCGGCGAAGTACACCCGCTGACCGGCGCCGTCGGTCAGCACCCATCCGCCCCACAGCGAACGGCACGTGTCCCGCAGCCCCCGCTTGGACCAGTGGTGCGCGGGCACGAAGTCGAAGCGGATGCCGCCGAGTTCGGCGCCCTCCCACCAGTCGAGCTCGACGACACGGGTGAAGCGGCGGCGCGTGAACCACCGGCCGAGGCCCGCGGGGACGAGGACGGGGGTGTCGCGCGGCAGCCTCCTGATGGTGGGCGCGTCCAGGTGGTCGTAGTGGTTGTGGCTGATGACCACCGCGTCGACGCGCGGCAGCGCGCTCCAGGCCACGCCGACGGGCGTGACGCGGGCCGGGGTGCCGAGGATCTTCCGGGACCAGACGGGGTCGGTGAGGACGGTGAGCCCGCCGACGCGCAGGACCCAACTGGCGTGCCCCGCCCAGGTCACGGCGACCGTACGGGAGTCGACGCGCGGCAGCGGCCCCGGCTCGTACGGCAGCCGCGGGATGTCGGCGAGTCCTTCGGGGCGGGGCCGCAGCGCGCCCTCGCGGGCGAACCGGGCGAAGGCCCTGAGGCCGGGCAGCGGCGCGGTCAGCCGGTCGGCGAAGGATCTCGGCCACAGCCGGACGGTGCCGAAGGTGCGGGGCGCGGGCAGGGAGGTGCCGGTCCTGCCGGTCAGGGTGCCCCGGACGGCCGGGGCCGGGGAGTGCGGCGCCGCCGCCCCCGGGGCGCCGCCCCCTCCGGACGCCCTGTCCGCCCTGCCTGCCTTGTCCGCCCTGTTCTGGGTTTCCTGCGTCTGCTGCGCCTGCTCTCTGTCCCGTGGCTGCGGCTGTGTCTGCTGCGTCACCGAGGAGGCTCCCATCGCTGTGCTTCTGCGCGGAGATCGTCGAAGGCCGATCCGAACAAGGTCAACGCCCGTTCCACGTGCGGCAATTCCAGCGGATCAGCGGCGGCGAGGGCGGCCAGCCGCTCCTGCGGCTCCCCAGCCGCTCCTGCGGCTCCGAGCCGAGGAACGACCCGGTGGACAGGCGGACGCGCAGCGCCGCGATGTCGTCGCCGAAGCGGTGGCCCCCGGGGGCGGGCATGCCGAGGTGCTCCTGGAGGAAGTCCTCCAGTTCCTGCGCGTCACCGGCGCCGCGCGCGCCGAGCGCGGCCCGCAGCGGGCCGAGGTCCGCGTACAGGTGACGGCCCGCCCGCGGGGGCGGCACGAAGCC